>CAJYIY010000115.1 GCA_913775305.1 uncultured Erwinia sp.
TTGATATTTAAATAAATTTTATAAAATTTAAAAAAAATTTATTTGTTTAATTTCATATACATAGGTTAATTTTAGCATTTTTTGGTAAATGCAACGGCTGATTTACCAGGCCACCATGATCCATATCAAATTCCCCTCTGAGCCCGTTTGTTAGACTTTCCTTGCTGACTACTTTTTGGAGAACGTTAGTGTGAAAGCTGGCAACCTCTTTGATCTGTTATTACCCGCTGAAATGGCTAAAGTTGCTGAGGACGCTGGCGTCTACAAAGCAACGAAACACCCCTTTACTACCTTCTTTCTGGCAATTAATGCAGGCGTATTTATTTCCATCGCCTTCGCCTTTTATATCACCGCGACCACCGGTAGCGGCACGATCCCCTGGGGGCTGGCGAAACTGGTCGGAGGTATCTGCTTCTCACTGGGCTTGATGTTAGTTGTTGTCTGCGGCGCGGATCTCTTTACCTCTACCGTGCTCACCGTCGTGGCTAAAGCCAGCGGCAGAATCACCTGGACTCAACTGGCGCGAAACTGGATTAACGTTTATATCGGTAATTTTGTCGGGGCCGTTTTCTTCGTCGCCCTGATCTGGTTCGCGGGACAGTACATGACGGCCAGCGGTGCCTGGGGATTAAACGTTCTGCAAACCGCTGACCATAAAATGCACCATACTTTCGTAGAAGCGGTATGCCTGGGCATTCTGGCTAACCTGATGGTGTGTATGGCGGTATGGATGAGTTATTCAGGCCGCAGCCTGTTGGATAAAATGTTTGCCATGATTCTGCCCGTTGCCATGTTTGTGGCCAGTGGTTTCGAACACAGTATCGCCAATATGTTTCTCATACCCATGGCCATTGTCATCAAAGATTTCGCCTCGCCGGAGTTCTGGCAGATAACCGGCGCAACAGCCCAACAGTTTTCACACCTGACCATCAGCAACTTTGTCACTGACAACCTGATCCCCGTTACCCTCGGCAACATTATCGGCGGCGGCTTGCTGGTAGGACTGACGTACTGGGTGATCTATCTGCGCGATGGCGATCGCCACTGAGTCTTTAACAGAATTTTATACAGCCGCAGGCAGAGCACTGTCTGACGGAAACGTACAACGAACTTCACGTTATAAAGGTAGGTATACTATGACCGAGCTAAATAAAAACATGGCAAAAGCCTGGGAAAGTTTTGCAGCAGGTGAATGGCAGAACGGCGTCAACGTTCGCGACTTCATTCAGAAAAACTACACTCCCTATGAAGGCGACGAGTCATTCCTGGCCGGTGCGACTCAGGCGACCAGCACCCTGTGGGACAAGGTCATGGAAGGCATCAAGCTGGAAAACAAAACCCATGCGCCGGTTGATTTTGATACTGACCTGGCGGCAACCATTACCTCACATGACGCTGGCTACATCGAAAAAGGCCTGGAAAAAATTGTTGGTCTGCAAACGGAAGCGCCACTGAAACGTGCTCTGATTCCGTTCGGCGGCATTAAAATGGTCGAAGGCTCCTGTAAAGTTTATGGTCGTGAGCTTGATCCATCGCTGAAAAAAATCTTTACCGAATACCGTAAAACCCACAATCAGGGCGTGTTTGATGTTTACACCCCGGATATTCTGCGCTGCCGTAAATCCGGCGTGCTGACTGGTCTGCCCGATGCCTATGGCCGTGGCCGTATCATCGGTGACTATCGTCGCGTTGCGCTGTACGGTATTGACTATCTGATGAAGGATAAATTTAACCAGTTCACCTCTCTGCAGAAAGATATGGAAAATGGCGTCAATCTGGAAGCCACTATCCGTCTGCGTGAAGAGCTTGCCGACCAGCACCGGGCGCTGCAGCAGATTAAAGAGATGGCCGCTAAATACGGCTCCGACATTTCTGGCCCGGCGACAAACGCTCAGGAAGCGGTCCAGTGGACCTACTTCGGTTATCTTGCTGCGGTGAAATCGCAGAACGGTGCTGCCATGTCCTTTGGTCGCGTTTCGACCTTCCTCGATATCTATATCGACCGCGATCTGAAAGCAGGCAAAATTACTGAACAAGAAGCGCAGGAGCTGATTGACCATCTGGTAATGAAACTGCGTATGGTTCGCTTCCTGCGTACTCCGGAATATGATGAGCTGTTCTCCGGTGACCCAATCTGGGCTACAGAATCACTGGCGGGTATGGGCGTTGATGGTCGTACCCTGGTGACCAAAAACACCTTCCGTTTCCTGAATACGCTCTACACCATGGGCCCGTCGCCTGAACCTAATATGACCATCCTGTGGTCTGAAAAACTGCCTCAGAACTTTAAAAAATTCGCCGCGAAAGTCTCAATCGATACCTCTTCTCTGCAGTATGAGAATGACGATTTGATGCGTCCTGATTTTAACAATGACGACTATGCCATCGCCTGCTGCGTGAGCCCAATGATTGTGGGTAAACAGATGCAGTTCTTCGGTGCCCGTGCAAACCTGGCGAAAACCATGCTGTATGCCATTAACGGCGGCGTGGACGAAAAACTGAAAATGCAGGTCGGCCCGAAAGAAGCCCCAATGATGGATGATGTGCTGGACTACGATAAAGTGATGGCGCGTATGGATCACTTTATGGACTGGCTGGCGAAGCAGTACGTAACCGCGCTGAATGTCATCCACTACATGCATGATAAATACAGCTATGAAGCTTCATTGATGGCGCTGCACGATCGTGATGTATTTCGTACCATGGCATGCGGCATTGCCGGTTTGTCCGTTGCCGCGGATTCACTCTCAGCGATTAAATATGCCAAAGTATCGACCATCCGTGATGAAGATGGTCTGGCAGTTGACTTTAAAATTGAAGGTGAGTATCCGCAGTTCGGTAACAATGATTCTCGGGTTGATGATATCGCCTGCGACCTGGTTGAACGTTTCATGAAGAAAATTCAGAAACTGCATACCTATCGTAATGCTGTACCCACACAGTCAGTCCTGACCATCACATCGAACGTGGTTTATGGTAAGAAAACGGGTAATACCCCGGACGGACGCCGCGCGGGAGCGCCATTTGGACCGGGTGCAAACCCCATGCACGGCCGCGATCAGAAAGGTGCCGTGGCTTCACTGACATCGGTTGCCAAACTGCCGTTTGCCTACGCTAAGGATGGTATTTCCTATACCTTCTCTATCGTGCCTAACGCATTGGGTAAAAACGACGACGTGCGTAAAACCAACCTTGCCGGTCTGATGGATGGATACTTCCACCATGAAGCCAGCATCGAAGGTGGTCAGCACCTTAACGTCAACGTGATGAACCGTGAGATGCTGTTGGAAGCAATGGAAGATCCGGAAAAATATCCGCAGTTGACCATCCGGGTTTCCGGTTATGCCGTCCGTTTTAACTCTCTGACAAAAGAGCAGCAGCAGGACGTGATTACCCGCACCTTTACTCAAGCACTGTAATACTCCGCAGCCCCCGAATGGGGGCTGTCATTGAAAGCCAGTTTCGCCAGTGGCCTGCTCTGTTTCCCGCAGGGCACTGTCAAAACAGACTTAACGTAGCTCAAGACTGCGCCAACGTGGAGAATTCATCGCAATGTCAGTTATCGGACGTATTCACTCATTTGAATCCTGCGGAACGGTAGACGGTCCCGGCATTCGTTTTATTACCTTCTTTCAGGGATGCCTGATGCGCTGCCTCTATTGCCATAACAGAGACACCTGGGATACTCATGGTGGCAAAGAGATAACGGTTGAAGAACTGATGAAGGACGTGGTCTCCTATCGCCACTTTATGAATGCTTCCGGCGGCGGCGTTACTGCCTCCGGCGGCGAGGCTATCCTGCAGGCTGAATTTGTTCGCGACTGGTTCCGCGCCTGTAAGGCCGAAGGGATTAATACCTGCCTGGATACCAATGGTTTTGTACGTCGTTACGATCCGGTTATTGATGAACTGCTGGACGTCACCGACCTGGTGATGCTCGATCTCAAACAAATCAATGATGATATTCACCAGGTGCTGGTCGGGGTTTCAAATCACCGGACGCTGGATTTCGCCCGCTATCTGGCCAGGCGTCATATCCGCACCTGGATCCGTTATGTGGTGGTGCCCGGCTATACGGATGATGATGATTCCGCTCACCGGCTGGGTGAGTTTACTCGCGAGATGGGCAACGTGGAAAAAATCGAAATGCTGCCCTACCACGAGCTGGGCAAACATAAATGGGTAGCAATGGGTGAAGAGTACAAGCTCGATGGTGTACATCCACCAAAAAGGGAGACCATGGATCGGATAAAACAGATCCTGGAAAGCTACGGGCACGATGTCATGTACTGATCCTGAAAAAAGGGCGAACGGTCAAAACGCCCTTTTCTCTTTACCATCCTCTGACACCTGCAAGCATCCCCTGACGCCTCCTCACTGAGCGCTTAACCGCAGGAGCGCTGTCGTTATCGTCAGGCGTGCGCTACCGGATTAATATGCTGGTCCGCTTTGCGCAGCAGCATAGCAAGATAAATCAAAGCCACCACGGCAATCATCACAAACAGCAGATGATCTGAATAATTCTGCATCAGCATTGAGGTCATGGTAGGGCCGGCCAGGCTGCCAACGGTATAGCTGAGCAGGAGTGCCTGATTCATCGCCACCAGTTCATGATGGGCGACCTTCTCGCAGGCCCAGGACATCGCAACCGGATACAGGGTAAAACCCGCACAGCCAAGAACAAACAGAGCGGGTCCCATTGCTGCATTACCCAACATGGCGAGCGCACCAAGGATCACGCCAAAAACCTGTACCCTCAGTACCAGCAGACGGCCATAGCGATCCGCAAGGCGACCAATCGGCCACTGCCCAATGATACCGGCCGTGACCAGCAGGGCCATCCAGTAACCCACATTAGAATCACTCATCCCCTGATGCGACAGATACAGCGGCATCAGACCATATAACGAGCCCAGAACGATACCAGAAATAATACAGCCATTGATGCCCAGACGGGCATTACGACGGCGCAGCATTGGCCAGAGGCGGCCTGGTGCTACGTCTTCGCCCTCTTCGGAAGCACTGGCGGTCACACGAAGAAAAACCAGCGGCAGAATGGCCGCCAGAATCAAGCCACTCACCCACGGCAGCACCTGCATCAGCTCGGTGGATACGCGGCTGACCATCAGTTGTCCGGCAACGGTGGCGATGTAATAAACAATCATATAGGCCGCAAGCAGCCTGCCGCGGTTGCGCAGGGTGCCGTTAGACAGCAACGCGCTTTCGACAATCACCCAAATCAGCGCGCAGCCGACGCCAGCCACAAATCGCCATAAGGTCCAGCTCCAGAAGCCACTCTGCAGGCCCAGTGCAACGGTCGCAAGCGCAAAGACCACAGACGCCAGGTAGTAACTGCGGTTGAAGCCCAGGCGTTTAATCAGCAAGCCCGCGATCAGCGTACCCAGCAAATTACCGCAATAGTAGGATGAACTGACAACACCAATCTGCCAGGTCGGTAACGCGTCGTGCGTCAGCCACAGTGGAACCAGAGTATTCAGCGCAGCGATAGAAATCGTCAGCAACAGCAAACCGCAAAGCAGCACTATTACAGGACGCGACCAGATGGACATAGTTGTGAAAAACCAGAATGAGGGAGGATTTTGTGCGCATCATGCCACCGCGCGAGACTTTGTAAAAGCACGAAAAAAAGACCGCAGCACGATTTGCTGCCAAATGATTTAATTTTTTTATCTACAAGGAGTTAGAGCAACTTAAACTGGTATGGAAACGCAAAATATCTCATTGAATTTGCATCAAATTGAGAACTGAATCATAAAATTATCCATAACAAATTTTGCTTGAAGACAATAAAAAAAAATCCGCCTGCAATCAGCATCACAGGCGGATATATGAGCATGAAAATAACCGACCCTAGCCGATGTATTCAAGGCCCTTCATGTACGGACGCAGCACTTCCGGCACTTCAATACGGCCATCTGCCTGCTGGTAGTTTTCCATTACGGCAACCAGAGTACGCCCTACTGCGAGGCCAGAACCGTTCAGCGTATGTACCAGACGCGGTTTTTTCTCAGTTTTGGTCCGGCAGCGAGCCTGCATACGACGTGCCTGGAAATCACCCATGTTGGAACATGAAGAGATCTCGCGGTAGGTGTCCTGTGCAGGTAGCCAGACTTCCAGATCGTAAGTTTTGGTTGAACCAAAGCCCATATCACCGGTACACAGCAGCACCTTACGGTACGGCAGTTTGAGCAGCTGCAGCACTTTCTCCGCATGGCCGACCAGTTCTTCCAGCGCATCCATAGAGTCTTCCGGGCGGGTGATCTGGACCATTTCGACTTTATCAAACTGATGCATGCGGATCAGGCCACGGGTGTCACGTCCATAGGCACCGGCTTCGGAACGGAAACACGGCGTATGCGCGGTCATTTTCAGCGGCAGTGACTCTTCTTCCAGGATCTCATCGCGAACCAGGTTAGTCAGAGGCACTTCCGAGGTCGGGATCAGTGCATAATTGCTGCTGGAGGCTTCTTCTTCCAGCGGACGCGTGTGAAACAGATCTTCGCCAAATTTAGGCAGCTGGCCCGTCCCGTAGAGGCTGGCGTGGTTCACCAGATAAGGGACGTAAGTTTCCTGATAACCGTGCTGTTCAGTATGCAGATCGAGCATAAACTGACTCAGCGCGCGATGCATCAGGGCAATTTGCCCCTTCATCACGATAAAGCGAGAGCCTGTCAGCTTAACCGCAGCGGCAAAATCCAGGCCGGCAGCCATTTCACCCAGCTCAACGTGATCGCGCACGGCGAAGTCAAACTGGCGCGGTTCACCCCAGCGGCTGATTTCCAGGTTTTCAGTATCGTCTTTACCCAGCGGTACCACATCATCAGGCAGATTAGGGATTGCCAGTGAGAAATCACGAATGGCGTTTTGCAGGGCGTCCAGCTCTGCTTTAGCCGCATCCAGGCGTTCGCCCAGGGCATTCACTTCCTGACGCAACGGTTCGATGTCTTCCCCACGTGCTTTGGCCTGCCCGATGGATTTGGATCGCGAGTTACGCTCTGCCTGCAGATTTTCAGTTTCTACCTGCAACACTTTACGACGCTCTTCGTGAGCGCGCAGCGTGTCAACGTCCAGTTTATAGCCCCGGCGTGCCAGTTTTTCAGCGACTGCGTCTGGCTCATTACGCAGCAGATTGGGATCGAGCATGCTTGTCCTGTGCTTGTTGTGATGAAATAAAAGAAAAGGCGCATTCAGGGTGGTGAATGCGTTGAATTCGCAGGTAACCTTACCGCAACGCCCCGGTCAGCGGTAGCGTTTTGTCGGGCTATTTTGATCCTGAGCGGCAAGCCAGCTGAGCTTTTCACCGATTTTACCCTCCAGACCACGCGATGTCGGGTGATAGTAGCGGGTCCGGGCCATTTGCTGCGGGAAATAATCTTCGCCGGCCGCGTAGGCGTTTGGCTCATCATGCGCATAGCGGTACTCCGCTCCCAGCCCCATTTCTTTCATCAGCTTCGTTGGTGCATTGCGCAGATGCTCAGGAACGTCATAATCCGGCTTATCACGTGCGTCGCGCATCGCGGCTTTAAAGGCCGTATAAACGGCGTTACTTTTTGGTGCGCAGGCAAGGTAGACAATCGCCTGAGCAATAGCCCGCTCGCCTTCAGCCGGGCCTACCCGGGTAAAGCAGTCCCAGGCGGAGATAGCGACCTGCATACCGCGCGGGTCGGCATTGCCGACATCTTCAGAAGCGATTGCCAGCAAGCGGCGGGCAACATACAGCGGATCGCCGCCCGCGGTGATAATTCTTGCATACCAGTACAGTGCGGCATCCGGCGCAGAACCGCGCACGGACTTGTGTAAAGCCGAAATCAGATCGTAAAACCGGTCACCCTTATTATCGAAGCGAGCACTGCGTTCACCCGAAACTTCATTGAGCAACTGCGGCGTCAGTTCTCGCTGACCTTCGGCATTGACCTCGGCCATGTCCACCATCATTTCGAGCGTATTCAGCGCCCGACGGGCATCACCGTTGACCAGCTCGGCAATCATATCGCGCGTATTGTCCGGCAGAATAACATTCTCGTTACCAAATCCGCGTTCTGCGTCGTTCATTGCCTGATCCAAAACGGCAGCAATATCGTCATGGGTTAACGATTTAAGCAGGTAGACGCGGGCGCGCGAAAGCAGCGCTGAATTGAGTTCAAACGAGGGGTTTTCGGTCGTGGCGCCGATAAAGGTGATGGTCCCGTCCTCAATATGCGGCAGGAATGCATCCTGCTGGCTTTTATTGAAGCGATGGACTTCATCTACAAACAGTATGGTACGGCGGCCCGCATTGCGGTTCTGTCTGGCGCGCTCAATGGCTTCACGGATCTCTTTCACGCCGGAGGTCACCGCGGAGATGCGTTCGACATCCGCCTGACCGTAGTGAGCAATAATCTCAGCCAGCGTGGTTTTACCTGTTCCCGGCGGTCCCCACAAAATCATCGAATGAAGATGCCCTGCCTCAATTGCTCTCGGCAGTGGTTTACCGGCCGCCAGCAAATGCTGCTGGCCGATATATTCGCCAAGCAGACGTGGCCGCATACGTGCGGCCAGCGGCTGAAACGCGTTGTGGGAAAAGTCGAGAGACAGGTTACTCACACAGGCCTCACTGGCGCTGATCGTCCAGCGTCACGCCTTTTGGCGGCGTGAACCGGAATTTATCAGCGGAGACAGCACCGTTTTGCTGGCTTTTCAGCGCATAACTGCTGCGCTGTCCGTCCTGTTCGACCGCACTGAACTGGTTGATCGTACCGTTAGTCGAAACATTAATATCAAACTGTTTCAGGTTGCCATCGATGGATTTCGGCGTCAGGGAGAAATTATCCCCTTTCTGCGCAACATTATACTGCTTCCAGTCGCTGGCCTGATTGCGGGCAATCAGCATAAACGGCGTATTACCGGTGGCGTCTTTCAGCCAGCTGGCGCTGACCTGTTCAACAAAGGGGTTATAGAACCACAGCGTTTTACCATCGGAAATCAGGACGCTTTCATCAGGTGCCGTCATATGCCAGTTAAACAGATTTGGCCGCTGCACCCACATCTCACCTTCACCGTCCTGAACGGATGCGCCGCTGCCGTCGGTCACCTTCTGACTGAACGTGGCGTGGAAGCTTTTTACCTTATCCAGGCGCTGTTTTAGCTCGCTGGATGCATCTGCCAGCACGCTGGCAGAAGTAAAGGCAGCCAGCAGACAGCACGAGGTTAAAAATTTTTTCATTACGGCATCCTTAATAACGCTTTGATATCACGCTTAAAATAAAGCATTGATTAGAAATAAAACCATCACATTTCATGCGGTGGCGGTGCCAGAACTTCACGATTTCCGTTGTGGCCCGGCGAGGACACGATGCCCTGCGCTTCCATCTGTTCAATGATGCGAGCCGCGCGGTTATAGCCGATGCGGAACTGACGCTGAACCCCGGAAATTGAGGCACGGCGCTTGTCCACTACGAAGGCGACCGCCTGATCGAACAGCTGATCGAGTTCTTCATCTCCTTCCATGCCGCCGCTCGCTGATTCGCCATCCTCGCCACCGCTGAGGATCCCCTCTTTGTATTTAGGCCGTTCGCGCGCTTTCCAGTCCTTGACCACCGCATGGACCTCCTGATCGCGAACAAATGCGCCATGTACGCGCACCGGGATCGATGAGTTAGGGGCCAGATACAGCATATCCCCCATGCCCAGCAGCGATTCCGCCCCGCCCTGGTCGAGAATAGTACGCGAGTCAATTTTACTGGATACGGTAAAGGCAATACGGGTCGGAATGTTCGCCTTGATCAGCCCGGTGATCACGTCCACCGAAGGGCGCTGGGTCGCCAGTACCAGGTGAATACCGGCAGCTCGGGCTTTCTGCGCCAGACGAGCAATCAGTTCTTCGACCTTTTTACCCACGGTCATAATCAGGTCGGCAAACTCATCAACCATCACCACGATGTAAGGCTCTTTCTCCAGTACCGGTGGCGTCATATCCATACTGTCGGTTGGCTTCCAGAACGGATCGGGAATGGGGCGCCCCATCTCTTCGGCCAGATCCACTTTTTCGTTATATCCGGCAATGTTACGCACGCCCAGCGCTGACATCAGCTTGTAGCGGCGCTCCATCTCAACGACGCACCAACGCAGCGCATTTGCCGCATCTTTCATGTCGGTAACCACATCGGTTAACAGATGCGGGATCCCTTCATAGACCGAGAGCTCAAGCATTTTTGGATCGATCATGATAAAGCGCACTTCTTTCGGTGTCGCCTTATACAGGATACTGAGGATCATGGCGTTAACGCCCACTGATTTACCGGAACCGGTTGTCCCCGCTACCAGCAGGTGAGGCATTTTGCCCAGATCTGCCACCACCGGTTCTCCGGAAATATCCTTACCCAGCACGATTGACAACGGTGACGGATTATCCAGAAATGCCGGACAGTTGAGCACTTCTCGCAGATAAACCGTCTGGCGTTTCTGGTTAGGCAACTCCAGCCCCACATAAGGCCGCCCCGGGATCACTTCCACCACGCGCACGGCCACGGCAGAAAGGGAACGGGCCAGGTCGCGAGAAAGGTTTGAAATTCGCGCCGCTTTCACACCGGGAGCCAGATCCAGCTCAAAGCGGGTGATCACCGGCCCCGGAGAATTGCCAACCACTTCGGCTTTAACCCGATAGTCGGCCAGCCGCGCTTCAATCAGACGCGAAGTCTGTTCAAGAGCAAAGTGGTCGACCGGTTCAGTTTCCGTTGGCGGAGACGTCAACAGGTCAAGACTGGGCAGTGGCGTTGTTGGCTTACAGGTCGGCTGTTCGTGACGCACCAGGAACGGATGGATCAGGCTGTCCATATCCGGTTCCAGGACTTCTGGTTCAGCGGTAACCGGAGGCTGCACGGCCTGCGCGGCTGGCGCCGACTGCCACTGCGGTTGAGGTTCTGCTTGCTGCCGCAGGGATTCAGGTTCTTCCCAGCGCGGCGGCGGCTGTGCGGCACTCACCGGCTGCTGCTGCGGTGTACTCACCGGCTGCTGTTGCCACTGTGGTGGCGCTGACTCGGGTTCAGTGACTGTCGACGGCATAAACAGAGGCTCGGCCGGACCGTCATCCACTAAATCTTCCATCGGCGAGAAGTCGAACGCGGAGGACGTATCCAGCGTGAACGCGGGGGCTGCTGATGCGTGTGCCGACGACACAACTGGCGCCGTCGGCTCGCTCCCGGCAAGGTAACGCTGCTGCTGCTGCGCTGCAAACTGGCTTGCCAGTGCGGCCTGCTGTATCAGATCCTCGTCCTCAGGAGAAAGGGCTTCACCATAGCGCTGCTGCTGTTGGGCCAGGAATGCCGCGCGCAGGTTTGCCTCCTCGTCGTCATTCTCCTGCTCGTCGCTGAGATTGGGAGCAGCATAGCGGGTTGACGCCTGCTGCTCCTGTTCCTGCTGCTGACGCAGTTCTGCTTCTCTGGCTTTTTCTTCCGCCATGCGCTGTGATGGCAGCTTAATACCATAGGAGGCCAGCTCGCGACGAGTCGGTAGCTTAACCGGCTTCGGCCGCGGCAGCTCAGGGCCAATCCCCTGCTTCACCTGCGGATTATCGACATCATCGCTGGTCGCACTAAAGCCCGGCATAAACGGCGTTGCGTTAGCGGAAGCCTGCGCGGCAGCACTACCGGCGGCTGTCGCCAGTGTTGCCGCGGCATGCGACGACGACGGCGGTGAGAATTCAAACGGAGAGGAAGAGGCTTCACGCCAGTTCCCCATTTGTGGGCCATCGTCGTCATCCTGATAAGATGGCGCGACCGGTGCAGGAGTCTGCACTTCCTGCGGAACTTCAAAGCGATAGAGAGGAGGCGATGCGGCCTGCTCTGTGGCGGGCTGCGCGGGCGACGTCGTGGACTGCGATGAAGCCGATGCCTGCTGAGGCTGGGCGACAACAGGTTCCTGTCGAACTGTCTGCGCATCCGGCGCCATCTCATGGCTTCGCGCCGCAGCATGGGGCTGACCCGCTGTAACAGCACTGTCTGCCCCAGGCTGAGCCGTTGAGGATCCCTGTTGCGACGCAGCAGAGGCCACCGGTATTGCGGTTTCGCCCGATGCCTGCTTCAGCGGTTTCGCCAGCAGGGGATCGTGCTCATCATTTTCAACATCCGGCACGCTGTGTTTTGTCAGCAGAACATCGTCAGTCTCGTCATTACGCACGGTACGAGAAGCCGCCGCCGGGGCATCATCTTCTTCATAGTCATCTTCTTCCTGCCATTTCTCATCATCGCGAGAGCGATTGCTGGCAAAAGTCAGCACGCCCATCACCACTGCGCCAATCTTCTCGGCAATCGTCAGCCAGGACCAACCGGTATACAGCGTCAGCCCCGCCGCCCAGACGCACAGCAGGATCAATGTCCCTGTCGGGCCATTAACCCAGGGAGCCATGGCACTGCTCAACAGGCTGCCAATCACGCCGCCGGAGGCGAAATACCCGATATCATCAGCATTCAGCGCAGCCAGTCCGCAGGATGTCACCACCAGCGCCAGTACGCCGATGAGCCGTAAAGCAACGGCAAAGTAGTCAATGTATTCCTGAGAATGACGCTGACGAAAGGTAATCCAGCACAGACCCAGAATAACGGGAGGGATCGCATACGCCATCACGCCGAAAATGAAAAACAGCGTATCGGCAAGCCACGCCCCCACAACACCACCGATATTGTGGATGGGCTCATGCCAGGCGGTTTGCGACCAGCTCGGATCGGAAGCATTGAAGCTCACCAGTGCGACCATCAGATAGATGGCGAAAAGAGCAACAATAATCAGCAGCGCTTCGAGCAGACGACGTCCACTACTTAGCGGTTGTAACAAAACTTCTTTATCTTCTGTGTATTCCTGGCTCAAGAGTACTCTCCAGGTGCCTGTAAACTATGAAGGCAACAGCGTCGGGGTTAACCCGACGCTGAACCTGTATGAATTCACAGGAGTGTATCGAAACCTACCAGGTTTTGCACCTGTCCTGTGTTACCGAGTCTTAATCACTAAACGGTTACTTTGTTTCACTTCTTCCATGACGACATAAGTGCGGGTATCGTTCACTCCCGGCAGGCGCAGCAGCGTTTCGCCGAGTAATTTACGGTAGGCAGACATGTCCGGAACACGCGTTTTCAGCAGATAGTCGAAATCGCCGGAAACGAGGTGACACTCTTGAGTTTCCTCAAGTTTTTGCACGGCGGCGTTAAATTGTTCAAACACATCTGGCGCACCACGATTCAGAGTAATCTCAACAAAAACCAGCAGTGAAGCATCAAGATAGTGCGGGTTGAGCTGTGCGGTGTAGCCAAGAATGAAGCCCTGGCGTTCAAGACGACGGACGCGCTCCAGACATGGTGTTGGGGACAATCCCACGCGTTTGGATAGTTCAACGTTAGAAATACGCCCATCCTTTTGTAACTCGTTCAGGATGTTGCGGTCGATTCTGTCAAGGTCTTTACCCGGTCGTTTTTTATTGTCTACCATTATTATTGTCTCTCTAAAATCCTTCCCTTTGCCTGGCTACCCTGCACGCTGAGTCTTATACAGAGTCGTTCTAAGTGAAGACATCGAGCCTGCGGCGTTTAAAACGCCTCATCTGCATGACGCATGTTGTCTGTCCACACCATGCGTCATTCCAAATGACAGACTGAGTTTATTCGATGACGCACGCAAAACAGTCAAAATCACCGTTGCGCTGTCTTAAATATTCTCCGCTTACAATAATGTTTTCGCAAAACGCCAGCCGATTGTCAAAGTAAAACAACTAAAACCAGTACAACATTCCAGATCAGAGTTTGGCTCCCTGTTTTTCAATGACAATTTTTTTCTTGAATGTCGACAGCAAGAGAGCGAACGCTTGTTTTTTGCACGAAAATCCTTCTTCTGGCGACGGCGATTGGTTTAACCTTTTTCATTAATCGTTAACAAAATCGCAGAATGCTTTTTTTGGCCCGTTAAATTCCCTACAATCCGCTATCATGCTCGTCAGTTAATTAATGGGGATCTCATGGGTACGGCTAAACACAGTAAGTTACTGATTCTTGGTTCGGGTCCGGCTGGTTACACGGCAGCCGTTTATGCGGCCAGGGCCAACCTGAATCCGGTGCTGATTACCGGTCTGGAAAAAGGCGGTCAGCTCACTACCACAACCGACGTTGAAAACTGGCCGGGAGATGCTAACGAGCTGACCGGTCCGCTGCTGATGGAACGCATGCACGAACATGCGGTGAAATTTAATACCGAGATCATTTTTGACCATATCCACAGCGTGGATCTGCAAAACCGCCCATTCCGCCTGACCGGTGATGAAGGTGAATACACCGCAGATGCACTGATAATTGCTACCGGCGCCTCCGCTCGCTATCTCGGCCTGCCATCGGAAGAAGAGTTTAAAGGTCGCGGCGTATCCGCCTGCGCCACCTGCGACGGCTTTTTCTACCGCAATCAGAAAGTCGCCGTTATCGGTGGTGGCAATACTGCCGTTGAAGAAGCGCTGTATCTGGCCAATATCGCCGCTGAGGTCCATCTGATCCACCGCCGTGACAGCTTCCGCGCGGAGAAAATTCTGATCGATCGGTTAATGGGAAAAGTTAAGAGCGGTAATATTGTGCTGCACACCGATCGTACCCTTGATGAAGTACTGGGCGATCAAATGGGGGTCAGCTCACTGCGCCTGCGTTCTACGCATGATGAAACGCAGACCGAAGTCCTGGACGTTGCCGGCCTGTTTGTTGCCATTGGCCACAGCCCTAACACCGCGATTTTCGACGGTCAGCTTGAGCTGGAAAACGGCTACATTAAAGTTCAGTCCGGTATTCACGGCAACGCCACACAAACCAGCATTCCGGGTGTGTTTGCGGCCGGTGACGTGATGGACCACATCTATCGTCAGGCTATCACTTCGGCGGGCACCGGCTGTATGGCTGCGCTCGATGCAGAGCGTTACCTGGATGGTTTGGTTAAAAATAATCAGTAAGTTGTTAAAACTCTGAGCTTATCTTGCCTGAGGCGACGAGCAATTGTCGCCTTTTTACCCTTTGCATTGTAACATTGCCGCGCTTGACACCGATCTTCCTGAGGCTGATGCCTCACTACCGTTTACGTCAGGGCAATTCGGCAACACATGAATAAAACTCGACAGCAACACCTCACCCGCTGGCTGAAAAGCCAGAGTGTTCACGGCCGTCGCTGGCTGCGGCTTTCATCCCTGCTTGGTACACTGAGCGCACTGCTGATTCTGGCTCAGGCATGGTTTCTGGCGTCGCTGCTGCAGGCGCTGATTATCGATCATCTCCCGCGCGATACGCAGTGGACTAATTTCATCCTGTTACTGGCCTGTTTCGCGGCACGCGCCCTGCTGGCATGGCTGCGGGAAAAAGCCGGATTCAGGGCCGGACAGGCGATCCGCCAGGCGCTGCGCCAGAGCGTGCTTAACAGACTGACCGAGCTTGGCCCGGCGTGGATTCAGGGTAAGCCAGCCGGAAGCTGGGCCACACTGCTGCTTGAACAGATTGAAGAGATGCAGGATTACTACGCGCGCTATCTGCCACAGATGATGCTGGCAGGCGTGATCCCCTGCATGGTGCTGATCCTGCTGTTTCCGGTTAACTGGGCAGCATCGCTTATTTTACTGGCAACGGCTCCGCTCATCCCGCTGTTTATGGCGATGGTCGGAATGGGTGCGGCTGATGCAAACCGGCGTAATTTCCTCGCGCTGGGCCGCCTCAGTGGCCAGTTCCTCGATCGCCTGCGCGGGCTGGAAACGCTGCGCCTGTTCAATCGCGCCGCAGCCGAAACCGAAACGATTCGCGATGCCTCCGAGCAGTTCCGCCAGCGCACGATGGAAGTGCTGCGCATCGCATTTCTCTCCTCGGCGGTGCTGGAGTTCTTTGCCTCAATTTCCATCGCGTTGATCGCCGTCTATTTCGGCTTTTCTTATCTCGGCGTGTTCGACTTCGGTCACTACAGCGGCCCGGTCACGCTGTTTGCTGGTTTCCTGGTGCTGATTCTGGCCCCGGAGTTTTATCAACCGCTGCGCGATCTGGGTGCATTCTATCATGCCAAAGCCCAGGCTGTCGGGGGTGCTGACGCCCTGCAAACCTTCCTGGAAGAGAGTGAAGATGCGGCAATTAAGCGCGGCGAACTGAAACCAGACCTCAGCGCCGGTTTCAACCTGGTTGCACGCGATATGAGCGTGACCACGACCGGGGGTGCCGTACTGGCGGGCCCGCTCAGCTTCTCGCTGCGATCGGGACAACGGATCGCGATTGTAGGACAGAGCGGAGCCGGTAAAACCTCTCTGATGAATGCCCTGCTTGGCTATCTGCCGTACACCGGTTCACTGCAGGTGAACGGTACCGAGCTGCGCGATATCGATCAGGATCACTGGCAGGCGCAGCTGGCCTGGGTCGGGCAAAATCCCCATCTCCCTGCAAACACGCTGCGTGAAAATATTCAGCTTAGCGGTAATCAGGATGAAGCACGCCTGCAGCAGGTTCTGGAGCTGGCCGGCGTCAATGAGTTTCTCCCTCGTCTGCCCGATGGGCTGGACAGTGAAACCGGCGATCAGGCCGCCCGCCTCTCCGTGGGACAGGCTCAGCGCGTCGCCGTTGCGCGCGCACTGATGAAGCCCTGCCAGCTTATGCTGCTGGATGAGCCAGACGCCAGCCTCGACGCGCAAAGTGAACAGCACGTGAATCATGCGCTGCTGCAGGCTTCTCATGCCCAGAGCACGCTGCTCATCACCCATCAACTTGACCGACTGGCACAGTGGGATGAAATCTGGCTGATGCGCAATGGTACCATCGTGCAGCAGGGAGACCAGGCTACGCTGGCCGCTTCTCCCGGCCCGTTTGCTGAACTGCTGGCACAACGAGGAGGATCGCTGGAATGAAAACGCTGCTGCCCTTTCTGAAGCTGTATCGTCGTCACATCTGGCGACTGCTGTTTGGCATGTTGCTGGCCGCCGTGACGCTGTTAGCCAGCATCGGCCTGCTGACGCTGTCGGGATGGTTTCTTGCCGCCACCTCGCTGGCAGGCGTGGCGGGTATCTACAGTTTTAACTATATGCTGCCGGCAGCGGGCGTGCGCGGTGCGGCCATCAGCCGTACTGTTGCACGCTACGTAGAGCGCCTGGTCAGCCACGATGGCACCTTCCGGGTTCTGCAGCATCTGCGCGTTTTTACGTTCAGCAAGCTACTGCCTCTCTCCCCTGCAGGTATGGCGCGTT
>CAJYIY010000116.1 GCA_913775305.1 uncultured Erwinia sp.
TTTCCCCCCAATTTCACGTGCCAGGGTTGGCACCAGATAGCCTGATACCATCCCCAGCAGCTCGCGAACGATAGCGCGTGCCCGATTGTCATCAACATAGAAATGCGCTGCGCCCTGGACCTTATCCAGAACATGCAGATAGTAGGGCAGGATGCCAGCATCGAACAGGGCGTTGCTCAGTGCGGCCAGCGCAGGGGCATTGTCGTTTACCCCGCGCAGAAGAACGCTCTGGTTTAGCAACGTCACTCCGGCACGTTTCAGCATGCGCATTCCGTGACGCAGGTCATCGTCAATTTCCTGCGCGTGATTAATATGGCTTACCAGCAGCGTTTGCAAACGCGACTGCGCCAGCCGCTGGCACAGCGCCTCGGTAATACGATGTGGGATCACGACCGGCAGACGGCTGTGAATGCGCAGACGCTTAATATGCGGGATACGTTCCAGTTCGCCGATCAGCCAGTCCAGTTCGCGATCTTTTGCCATCAAAGGATCGCCACCGGAGAAAATAATCTCATCCAGTTCGGGCTGCTGTCGGATATACTCGAGCGCCTGCTGCCAGTTGCGCTTATTGCCCTGATTATCTTCGTAGGGGAAATGGCGGCGGAAACAGTATCGGCAGTTGACGGCGCAGCCGCCTTTAACCAGCAACAGCGCACGATTACGATATTTATGTAACAGACCCGGCACCACGCTGCTCTGCTCATCCAGCGGATCGGTACTGTAACCAGGGGCATCAACAAATTCCTGCTGTGAAGTGATCACCTGCAGCAGCAGGGGATCCTGCGGATCGCCCTTGCGCATGCGTGCAGCAAACGCCCGCGGCACTCGCAGGGCAAAAAGTCGGCGTGCGCCATGGCCTGAAGCGAGTTCAGGGTCATTCTGCAACGCTAAAAGTTGCAGTAATTCATCGGGATCGGTGATTACATCGGCAAGTTGATGCAACCAATCTTCTCGCGCAGGGGTATTTAGGGTTACAATGTGTGCCATTTTTTTGGCTTAGTACCAGTAATAAATTGTAGAGGGCCTTTATGGCGACTTATTCTAGCAACGATTTCCGTCCCGGTCTTAAAATCATGTTCGAAGGCGAGCCTTATGCCGTCGAAGCCAGCGAGTTTGTTAAACCCGGCAAAGGCCAGGCTTTCGCACGTGTGAAAATGCGTCGCCTGCTGACCGGTACCCGCGTAGAGAAAACCTTCAAGTCTACTGACTCTGCTGAAGGCGCTGATGTTGTTGATACCAACCTGAACTATCTTTACAACGACGGTGAGTTCTACCACTTTATGCACCCGGAAACCTTCGAACAGCATCCTGTTGAAGAAAAAACCGTTGGCGAAGCGGCTAAATGGCTGCTGGACAACGCTGAGTGTATCGTGACCCTGTGGAATGGCCGCCCAATCGCCGTTCAGCCACCAAACTTCGTTGAGCTGGAAATCACCGATACCGATCCAGGCCTGAAGGGTGATACCGCAGGTACCGGCGGCAAGCCAGCAACGCTGAGCACCGGCGCGGTAGTGAAAGTGCCTCTGTTCGTACAGATTGGCGAAGTGATTAAAGTTGATACCCGTTCTGGCGAGTACGTTTCACGCGTAAAATAAGCCTGAATCACCAGGGCGCCGGTTAACCGGCACCCTGTCCGCACGCATTTCCTTTTTCTTATTGACGCCAGCGCAATTGAATAAATTACGGCTATGCTTAAAGCGCTGTTCTCTATTAATGATTAAAAGGACATTGCCATGAAGAAAAGTATTTTAGCCATTCTTTCTGTTCTGGTTCTCTCTTCCGTTTTGTCAGCCTGTAACACCACGCGTGGCGTGGGCGAAGACGTTGAGGCGGGCGGTAAGGCCATTCAAAAAAGTACCCAGTAATCAGTCTGTCAGGCCGGTGTATCACGCTGGCCTGACAACTCTTTCTGAAGCTGTCTTGCTGCCGTAAAAAAACCTCTGTCCGCTTTTGCTAAAGCGTCATCACGCCAATTAATGCCACCACGCTTAATATCGCTGCCAGTCCATAGCACAGCCACTGACTGCCGGGAAGATGCAGTTGCAGATCGTGCAGACCATGATGGAGGCGATGCATGCTGCACCACAATGGCAGAACGATGGCCAGCAGCAGGATAATGCGGCCGGAGAAAGAGGCGGCGAAGGCCATGATTCGTGTATAGCTGAAGGCTTCTTCCGGTGCCCAGCCAACGGGTAACAGCAGGCCAATGAGCAGAATCAGCACCGGGCTGAACATGGCCGTCCACATGCCTCCGGCACCAAATAGTCCCCAGAAGATCGGCTCGTCAGAACGTTGTGGTAATGTTTTCATACAGCCTCCTCAGGCCCACAGCGCCGCGGCCAGTACCGCAACGCTGAGGACGATCATGATTATCCATAGCCCCTTAATCAGCGGCTCCGGCGGCAGTTTTTCTCCTTTAACAATCATAATCGCCGCTTTGGGTGCCAGATCGAACCAGGTCTTGCTGTGCAGTAATGCGGCGGCCAGCGCCAGCACGTTAAGCAAGAGCGTAATGGGATGCTGTAAAAACGTGACATAACCCGCCCAGCTTTCTGTGCCGTGTTTTAGCGCAAACAGGCCGAATATCAGCTCCAGGCTGAACCACAGCGCCGGAATTGCCGTGCTTTCCCGCAGCATATAAAAGCGGTAAAACGGCAGCGAACGCCACCAGCCGGACTCAACCGGGCGGCAGTAGGGCTTGCGTTTGGTCGTCATCTCCGTCTCCCTTAGTGAGGTTTAAACCTGGCGATGAGGTAATCCCGGCTGCTCTCAATTTTCCCCTGTTGAATGGCGGCGGCCGGATCAACGTGTTTAGGGCAAACTTCGGAACAAAAGCCGACGAAGGTGCAGCTCCAGACACCATTTTCACTGTTTAGCTGCGGCATGCGCTGGGCTTTACCGCGATCCCGGCTGTCCAGGTTGTAACGGTGGGCGAGGGTAATCGCCGCAGGGCCGATAAATTCCGGGTTAAGCCCGAACTGTGGGCAGGCGGCATAACAGAGCCCACAGTTGATGCAGCCGGAAAACTGGTGATATTTCGCCATTTGCGCCGGGGTCTGACGCCCCGGCCCCTGAGCGGCATCGCCCTCGTTGCCGATGATCCACGGCTTAATTGCGGCAAGACTTTCAATGAAATGGGTCATATCAACGATCAGATCGCGCTCGATGGGAAAATTGGCCAGCGGCTCAACGTTCATCCCCTGCGGATAGTCTCGCAGGAAAATTTTGCAGGCGAGTTTTGGTATGCCGTTGACCATCATCCCGCAGGAGCCACAGATTGCCATGCGGCAGGACCAGCGATAGGACAGGTCGAAGGCGAGGTTATCCTTGATGTAGCCCAGCGCATCAAGCAGTGACGTTTGCTCGTCCCAGGGCACATTGAAGATTTCATGACGCGGCAGCCGGTCACTTTCCGGGTTGTAACGCAGAATATCGATTTTTCGCAGGGCGTTATCACTCATTCACGGGCTCCTTCAGGCTCTTATCCTCCGAGGCAGCACCGTACACGCGCTGTGCCGGTGGCAGATGGGTAATAGTGACCGGGTCCCAGGCAACGGAAGGGGCGGCCTGTGGGTTAAAGAAGGTCAGACTGTGCTGCAGATATTTTTCATCGTTACGCCAGGTACAGCCCTCATCCAGGCGCTGATGCGCACCGCGAGACTCTTTTCGCTGAATCGCCGAGTGGGCCATGCATTCCGCGATATCCAGGCCGTGCTTCAGTTCGATGGTATACAGCAGCTGGGTATTGAAAACGCTGGAGCTGTCGGTAATAGCGACTTTTTCTACCCGCTGTTTCAGCTCGGCCAGCTTGTCGATAGTCTTCTGCATCAGTTCCGGGGTGCGGTAGATACCGCATCCTTCTTCCATTGCCATACCCATCTCATCACGCAGCGCCGACAAATTTTCCCCGCCGGACTGCCGGGTCAGGGCATGCAGCCGACGTTCAACATCGCTGCTCTGCGCGCGCAGAGCATTCCCGGACATTGGCTGCGCCTGAGCGCAACGCTGGGCCGCCTGTTCGCCCGCAAGGCGTCCGAATACCACCAGCTCTGCCAGTGAGTTCGAACCCAGTCGGTTAGCACCGTGCAGGCCGACGGATGAACATTCACCGACGGCAAACAACCCCTGGATTCGCGTTTCACACTGCGCATTGGTTTCGATGCCGCCCATGGTGTAGTGAGCGGTAGGGCGGACGGGTATCGGGGCATTGACCGGATCGACGCCGACATAGGCCTTGCTCAGTTCGCAAATAAACGGCAACCGCTCATGCAGTTTTTTCGCGCCAAGATGGCGTAGATCCAGATGCACCACATCTCCACGCGCGGTGGCGATGGTGTTGCCCTTGCGCCATTCGTGCCAGAATGCCTGAGAAACTTTGTCGCGCGGCCCCAGCTCCATATACTTGTTTTTCGGCTGTCCTACCGGCGTTTCTGGCCCCATACCGTAGTCCTGCAGATAGCGATAGCCGTCCTTATTCACCAGAATCCCTCCTTCACCGCGGCAGCCTTCGGTCATCAGGATCCCCGATCCCGGAAGTCCGGTTGGGTGATACTGCACGAACTCCATGTCGCGCAGTGGTACGCCGTGGCGGAACGCCATCGCCATGCCGTCGCCGGTAACGATGCCGCCGTTGGTGTTATAGCGGTAAACGCGTCCTGCGCCACCGGTCGCGAGGATCACCGAGCGGGCATGCACCTCAACCAGTGTGCCTTCCATCATGCTGAGTGCGACCAGGCCGCTGGCGACACCGTCATCAACCAGCAGATCGAGCACAAAGTACTCATCCAGTCGCTGGATTTGCGGATATTGCAGAGAGGTCTGGAACAGCGTGTGCAGCATATGAAAGCCGGTTTTGTCGGCGGCAAACCAGGTGCGTTCGTTCTTCATGCCGCCAAACCGGCGTACGCTGATGGAACCGTCCGGCTGGCGGCTCCACGGGCATCCCCAGCGCTCCAGCTGGGCCATCTCCAGCGGACAGTGCTCCACGAAGTAGTCCACTACCGGCTGTTCACAGAGCCAGTCACCGCCGGCAACCGTGTCGTGAAAGTGAGAGTCGAAGCTGTCCTGAGAAGTCGTGACGGCTGCAGCACCTCCCTCCGCAGCAACGGTATGGCTTCGCATCGGATAGACCTTCGAGATCAGCGCTATTTTCAGCTTCGGGTTCGCTTCTGCAGCAGCAATGGCGGCGCGCAGTCCGGCCCCTCCTGCACCCACAATGACCATGTCGACAGTCAGGATTTGCACGTGTTCCCCCTCTGCTGGATTTTATGTATAACTTTCAATGTTTTGGCGAATGTTTTTCGTCATTCTGTGCTCAGTATACTTTGCCTGAACGGGCGCTAACTTGATGTGTTCGGGTATTTGGGCGGGTTATAGAGAAAAAGCAGAAACAGGATTATCGGTAAGCCGAAAAGGTTTTATTCCGTGCGTAATTGTGTGTGAAGTCCGGGACAGGTAGACTTCTTGCCCTGACTGACTTTGGAGTAGAAAAGATGAGCGAAACAGCCAGCTGGCAGCCGAGTGCATCCATCGCTAATTTATTAAAACGAGCGGCGATCATGGCTGAAATCCGGCGTTTCTTTGCCGATCGTGGCGTACTGGAAGTGGAAACGCCGGCGATGAGCCAGGCCACGGTCACCGACGTCCACCTGTTCCCGTTTCAGACGCGTTTTGTGGGGCCAGGCGCATCGGCAGGCATCGATCTCTATCTGATGACCAGCCCGGAATATCATATGAAGCGGTTGCTGGCGGCGGGCAGCGGGCCTATTTATCAGCTTTGCCGCAGTTTCCGTAACGAAGAGATGGGGCGTCACCATAACCCGGAATTCACCATGCTGGAGTGGTACCGCCCGCATTATGATATGTACCGCCTGATGAATGAGGTGGACGATCTGCTTCAGCAGGTACTGGAATGTGCCCCGGCTGAATCGCTCTCCTATCAGCAGGCGTTTATTCGTTATCTGGAGATAGATCCACTCTCTGCCGACAAGGCCCAGCTGCGTGAAGCGGCAGAAAAGCTCGGGGCGGGCGATCTGGCGAACCGTGAAGAGGATCGCGATACGCTGCTGCAGCTGCTGTTTATGCTGGGCGTTGAGCCCGAAATTGGCAAAGATCGCCCGGCCTTCGTTTATCATTTCCCGGCAACTCAGGCCTCGCTGGCGGAGATTAGCACGGAAGATCACCGCGTGGCGGAACGCTTTGAGGTTTACTTTAAGGGGATTGAGCTGGCGAACGGTTTCCGTGAGCTCACCGACAGCCGCGAGCAGCGTCAGCGCTTTATGCAGGATAACAAAAAGCGCGCGGCTGCAGGTTTACCTGAACAGCCGATCGACAATAATCTGCTGGATGCGCTGGCGCACGGTTTGCCGGAATGTTCCGGCGTAGCGCTGGGCGTTGACCGGATTATTATGCTGGCATTAAAGGCGGAGCAGCTGAGCGACGTCATTGCCTTCCCGGTGGATCGCTGCTGATACGCCTCGGGTTATAAGCCACCCGATTTATAGGTTCTTGCCGCCGGCGCGCCGTTGCTGGCGGGGGTTTTACGACCTATGGTTTCCATTCGTACCTGGAACGGTGGGAACGGCATCTCCATCCCGTGTTCCTGATAGCCGCGCAGGATCAGCTGATGCAGCTCATGGCGCAGCGGCATGCGGTGGCCCATTTCTGCAGCGTGAATACGCAGCTCAAACAGCTGGATCCCCTGCTGCAAATCAACCAGGAAGGCTTCCGGCTGCGGTGTATCCAGCACGTAGCTGCAGCGATGTGCAGCCTGAAGCAGGACGTTGGTTACCTCTTCGCTGTTGGCTTCCGCCGCTGCCGGAATGGTCAGCACCACGCGGGTGACTGAGTCGGAAAGCGACCAGTTCACAAACTGTTCGGTGATAAACGCCTTGTTCGGCACAATAATCTCTTTGCGATCCCAGTCGGTAATCGTCGTCGCGCGGGTGTTGATGCGCGTGATGCTGCCGGTGAGATCGCGAATGGTGACGGTATCGCCGATGCGGATAGGCTTCTCAAACAGAATAATCAGACCAGAGATAAAGTTCGCGAAAATCTCCTGTAAGCCAAAGCCAAGCCCGACACCCAGCGCGGCGACCAGCCACTGTAGCTTCGACCAGTCAACGCCGATCATTGAGAACCCGGTCAGCCCGCCGACCAGGATCAGCAGGTACTTGGTGACGGTGGTAACGGCATAGCCGGTCCCCGGTGTCAGATCGAGGTGCTGTAGCAGCGCCAGTTCAAGCAGGGCTGGCATATTGCGCACCAGCTGCGTGGTAATAATCAGCACCAGTATGGCAATCAGGACCGATCCCAGCGTTATCGGTTGCAGGCTTTCAACCCCCTGAATCGTGGTGTTGACATCCCACAGGCGGATATTTTCCAGAAAGCCAAAGGCCGAGTGAATTTCAGACCACAGTACAATCACCGACACCAGCGCAATCAGCGTCAGTATTGAGCGCACCAGGCGCAGTGACTGGGCGCTGATGGCATCAAGATCGATGACCGGTTCTTCCATGTCGATACCGTCAGCGGTGCCGGACGATGCCGCCGTTTCTTCTTCACCGCGTGCGCGCTGGGCAAGGATCTCTGCACGACGCTGGCGGGCGCGATCGAAGGCGATACGTCGACGCTGGATCAGCATCCAGCGGCGAATGATGTGATAGATCACCAGCAGCAGGAACCAGATTGCCACCGAGGTTTCCAGCCGGGCCAGCAGCGCCTGCGCCGTGGCCAGATAGCCGATGCAGGAGGCCAGCGCGGCAATCAGCGGAATGGCGATCATCACATTCCACAGAATGTTATTAATGAAGTTCTCGCCGTTGCCTTCTTTATCCAGGTGCAGTGGGATCCCGGCGCGCTTGAGGCTGACAGTCACCAGGCTTATCGCGCCGCAAATCAGAATAAAGCACAGGCGGCCCAGCGTGGCGGAAAATTCACGATCTTCGAGATTATCGAAGGCAATAAGCACCATCATCAGCGGCACAACCAGGCCCACGCACAGCGTGTAGAAGCGCATTGCACGCGCCACACGAGTTTGCAACCAGCGGAAGTGGATGATAAACAGCCCCTGTGGACGCGCAAAGGTGGCGCTGATCATAAAGGCCCACAGCAACGGAACGCTGGCGGTAACGCCATCGCCGATGGCAACCGCAATCGGATAGGGCCAGGCATGCTGCAGGCCATAACCCAGCGCGGCCCACAGTACCGGCAGAGGCAGGGCAACCAGGATGGACCAGAACACGGTACGCAGCGTCAGGCTGAAGTGATCCAGAGTCACTTTACCGACCTTGCTGGAAGCGCGATCGAGGAAGTTACGGAAGTGCCGACGCGAGCTGATACTGAACCCGACCAGCAGAATAGCGCCGAGAATAGGCATCACCGTTTCGCGGCTGGTGACCATCATGACCAGCGCGCCGCCCAGCTGTCCAAGCGTATCCAGCGACAGCAGGCGCTGCAGATCGCGCGCCAGATCAAGCGGATAGCTGAAACCGATCGGGCTGACGTCGGCAGTCCAGAACAGGTAGCGGTGGGTGGCTTGTTTGACTTCATTCAGCGCATCGACCAGCTGACTGTTGGCCACCTTCAGCTTGGTCACGCCGAGGATCAGGTTATCGCAGCCGGAAAGCAGCGAAGTCAGCAGCTCACGCTGGGTTTTAAGCTGTGCATCCAGAATGCGGCGCTGCTCGCTGGTCAGATTACTGTTGTCATCCTGGCGAAGCTGCCTGAGCGTTTGCTGACGCTCCAGCAGATCTTCGTAGTGCAGACGCTGCACGCGCAGCTCTGCCATTTCGTTATCCAGCTGCTGCGGTTTGGGCATATCGGGCAGGCGCGAGACCTGCGCCCGCAGGGCTTCGCCAAGGACATTGGACATGCCGAGCCACTGCGACTGCTCGCGCAGTGTGCTCAGCGCCTGGCGGACCTGGATAGTCTGGTTGGTGGCGGTACGCTGCTGCGACGCCACCAGGTCCATCCGCTGTGCCTGCTGATTCAGCGCGGTGGACAGCTCGCGGTTAACGCGGAACTGCTCGGCAATGCCTTCCGGCATATCACCGCTGTTTTCTGCCAGCTGTTCTGTCCGTGCCAGCGCCATTTCCGCTTCGCGCTGGCGCAGGCCGTTTAGCTGGTTACGCAGGTCCTGCAAATAGGCATCCAGCTGGCTGGCTTTAAGCTGGTGGACCTCCGCCCGCATCCGGGCCAGTTCCTGACGGTTATTGGCGGAAAGCTGTGCCAGTTCCAACTCATCAACCCGCGCTTTTTGCGCAGCGGATTCTGCCTGGCGCGCAGCCAGCTGCGCCTGTGCCAGCGGGGTGGTCGCCGCTGGCTGACCCTGCAGGCGGCGCTCCACCTCGTTCAGGCTGCGTCTGGCGTCGGTTTGTTGCAGCGGTAGCTGAGACAGGGAATCGCTGATCTCGCGGGCGCGATCCTGCTCCTGCTGCGACAAACGACCTTCTTCCAGCAGCTGGCTGCTAACCTGCAGGATCTCCTGGTCGAGATCGGCGGCACTCATATTGCTGCGCAGCTGTTTATTGCTGTCGGTCAGACTGGCAATCTGCTGGCGTAGCTCACGAGAAAGTTTGGGGAAATCATCAATGACCTGCTGATATTCCTGCGCTTTCTCAAGGGAGCTCTTTTGCTCATCCAGCCAGTTCAGGGCTGACTGCAGGGCATCAACCACTTCCGCCTGATTCACGGTGGTTTTGTCTGATTTCGCCTGTTCAAGCTCCTGCTTGATTTGCGCGGCATCCGGTGCGCTGGCGGCGTAGAGCGGCTGGAGAAGACTCCAGCCCAACAAAAGAGTGAGAATCAGGCGTGACATGGCAATCCGCTATGGGTGATGAAGAACGTTTTCCGCACTGTCTTTTTGCAGTGCGATGGCCAGCGTCTCGCCCAGGCGGACTTTGCTTTCCGCAGCCAGGCTTTCAGCCAGTTTTACTTTACCTTCGGCAAACAGGTTAATTACCGTTGAGCCGAGTTTGAAACGGCCCATTTCCTGCCCTTTCAGCAGCACGACTGAACCTTCCGCGTCGGCCCCCGGGAAGCGCCAGCGCTTAATGACGCCTTCACGCGGTGGCGTGACGGTGCCCG
>CAJYIY010000117.1 GCA_913775305.1 uncultured Erwinia sp.
AGCGGTGCATCGGCGGCCAGCGGCGGAATGGCAGCCGCGTCGTCTGCTTCCGGCAGCGTCATACCGTCAAGTTTTTCGCTGTGTGCCAGCTGGGAGACCAGCGCCTCGGCAAGAATGGCGTTGCGCGGCCCGGTATGGCTGAGATGACACTCCGCCAGCACGCCAACCTGCTGAATAAAATCAGGAATATCATCAAAGCGATTCAGGACCAGCACCAGGGTGAAGTCAGGCCGCTGCAGATCGCCCAGCACGCTGGAAAGATTGACGCGCGAAGCCACATCCAGTCCGTCGAAAGGCTCATCAAGGATGAGCAGATCCGGCTGTGCCATCAGCGCCTGACAGAGCAGGGTTTTACGGGTTTCGCCGGTGGAAAGGTACTTGAAGCGGCGCTCCAGCAGGTGCGTAATGCCAAACGTCTCCGCCAGCTGCTGGCATCGCGCCGGTTCACGCACCTCATGCTGAATAATCTCCGCCACTGTCAGACCGGTATCCTCTTCGCCGGGGCTGAGCAGGTCGGTGTTATTGCGCTGCCATTCGTCGGCAACCAGCTTCTGCAACTGCTCCAGCGACAGGCGAACGCGGCGTTTAAATTCGCTGACCGCCTGGCCTTTCAACGGCGGTAGCTCACCGGAAAGCACACGGGCCAGCGACGACTTACCGCTGCCGTTGGCCCCGACAAAGGCCCAGCTTTCACCGGCGTGCAGAGTCAGATCGTTGAGGTTCAGAGTTCGGGTATCGCTCAGGCGAAAGGTGCCTTGCGTAATTTGCAACATTGTCATTATTCATTCCATTTTATGCATCACAAGATTATTAGGGGCTTCCCGCCGTACAATGTCAAATCCCACCCGCTGATTCAGAGCAGCGTCGCGATGATGACCCGATCGGCATTAAAATATGCTGTCACTGCCGATCCCGGCTGCAGTTTTTGCTGGGCGATATGGTGATTGTCCACGGTGGCGCAGAGCGTTTCACTGCTGCCAAGCGTCATCAATACTTCACTTCGGTCTTCGCCCTGTTCAATCTGGAGGATTTTTCCCGCCAGCTGGTTATCCGCACTGATGCTCTCGCGGGTAATGCCAATCCACGGGGCTTTAATCAGCACCAGTACCTCTTTGCCTGCGGTCAGCTGCAGACGATTCGCGCTCTGCTCCGTCAGGGCGACTCGGATTTGGGTGCAGCCGTCGGCGAGCTCCACCGTCACATGCTGTTGCACCGGCAGTGTGTCGCGGCTGACAACGGTACCGTAAAACTGGTTCCGCGCGCTGGTTTGCAGCGAAAAGCGGGCAATGGCTCCCAGCAAACTGTCCAGCGGCGCATCGTCCTGTAAAACATCAAATGCCTTCTGCTGGATCTGTTCCAGCAGCGTATAGAGTTGGATCAGGCGCTCGCCGTAGGACGTAACGATAGCGCCGCCGCCCCCTTTCCCTCCGGTGGCACGCTCGACCAGCGTCCTGTCGGCCAGCTGGTTCATTTCGTTAATTGCATCCCAGGCGCTCTTATAGCTGATCCCTGCCTGCCTGGCTCCCTGGCTGATTGAACCGCTGGCTTTCACCTGGCGTAGCAGTTCAATCCGGCGTGGGTCAGCGAACAGCCGCTGCTGTAACTTCAGAATCAGGGCAATTTCGGCCTGCATTTCGCTATCCCTTTGATATCATCACACTGGCGGATTGTAGCAGCAGGGGCAGGGAATGCGTGGGGAATAAATTCAGCACGAAGGCACAAAAGGTCAGTGCAATCTTATGCACTGCCGTTACAATACCTTTTTGTTCAGCGAAATGAGGCTTCCATGCTGGAATTGTTGAAAGGCCTGGCTGTAGCGATCCTGATGGTCCCGGTAGTGATGGCGATTATTCTTGGTCTGATTTATGGATTGGGTGAAGTCTTTAACGTCATTTCTAAAATCGGAAACCGCGATCGTTCGGTTAAAAACCACCAGTAAAAGGTTTTCCCCCACGCCCGTCTCACCGGGCGTTTGTTTTGCTCCGCTATCCCTTCTGTCGCCTTACCCACAACGCACGTTCTGCTGTTCTCTCCAACATTTCGGTGTCGCTCAGTTGCGCTCTCGTTATATTATTAGATATATAACGAACCTCTCTGGAGAAGTGCATGTCTGTAAAAATGAATATCTGGCTGACTGCGGCGGTCTTCACCCTGAGCATCAGTGGCCCTGCGGCGGCGGCGGAGAAGATCACCGTTTTTGCCGCCGCCTCGTTAACCAACGCGTTGCAGGATATCGCCAGCCGGTATGAGCAGGGAAAAGACGTTAAAATCGTTTCCTCATTCGCTTCTTCTTCAACGCTGGCTCGGCAGATTGAGCAGGGGGCCCCTGCCGATCTGTTTATCTCTGCCGACCAGCAGTGGATGGACTACGCCGCAGAGAAAAAAACCATTGAGGGGTCCAGCCGTTTTACTCTGCTGGGAAACAGTCTGGTGCTGGTGGCTCCGGCCTCTTTACGGGCGAAAAAAGTGGATATCAGTCAAACCACCGACTGGAAAAATCTGCTGAACGGGCAACGCCTGGCGGTGGGCGATCCTGACCATGTGCCGGCCGGGATCTACGCCAGAGAAGCGCTGGAAAAACTCGGTGCCTGGGATCGGCTGTCGCCGGTGATAACGCGCAGTAACAGCGTGCGCGCTGCGCTGGCGCTGGTTGAACGCGATGAAACGCCGTACGGCATCGTCTACGGTTCCGATGCCGTAGCCAGCAAGAAAGTGGTGGTGGTTGGCACCTTCCCGGAAGACAGCCACAAGCCGGTGGAATATCCGATCGCCATCGTCAAGGATCGTAACAGTGACCGCGTCAGCGCCTTTTATGACTACCTGAAAGGACCGCAGGCGGCAGCGATTTTCAAACAGTATGGATTTGTTCCTAAATCATGATGTTTCTCAGCGATGCCGAATGGCAGGCGGTGGTGCTCAGCCTGAAAGTCTCGATGGTGGCGGTCGCATGCAGCCTGCCGTTCGGGATCCTGATGGCGTGGCTACTGGTGCGCCGTCAGTTTCCGGGTAAAACCCTGCTGGACAGCGTTATCCATCTGCCGCTGGTGCTGCCGCCGGTGGTGGTGGGCTATTTGCTGCTGCTGGGCTTTGGGCGGCGCGGCGTGATTGGCGAATACCTTTATGACTGGTTTGGCTTCAGCTTTGCGTTCAGCTGGCGCGGTGCCGCGCTGGCCTCGGCGGTGATCGCCTTTCCGCTGATGGTGCGTGCTATTCGTCTGGCGCTGGAGGCGGTGGATACCCGGCTGGAACAGGCCGCCCGCACGCTGGGCGCCGGGCGCTGGCGGGTTTTTTTAACCATCACGCTGCCGCTGACCCTGCCGGGTATCATCGTCGGTACGGTGCTGGCCTTTGCCCGTTCGCTGGGCGAGTTTGGTGCCACTATCACCTTTGTTTCCAATATACCGGGTGAGACGCGCACGCTGCCGTCAGCAATGTACACGCTGATTGAAACGCCGGGAGCGGAAGGCGCCGCCGCCAGGCTGTGCGCCATTGCTATCGTGCTGGCGCTGTTTTCTCTGCTTGTTTCCGAATGGCTGACCCGCTGGGGTCGTAAGCGTTTAGGTCTTGAATGTTAGAACTTGATTTCAGTCAGCAGCTGGGCGACTGCCTGCTCAGGGTGCAGACCAGCCTGCCGGGTAGCGGTATTACCGCCGTGTTCGGCGTCTCCGGGGCGGGGAAGACCTCGCTGATCAACGCCATCGGCGGGCTGACGGTGCCCCAGCAGGGGCGCATTGTACTGAATGGCCGGGTGCTGAGCGATACCGCTAAAGGCATCTGGCTGCCGCCGGAAAAGCGCCGGGTTGGCTACGTTTTTCAGGATGCGCGCCTGTTTCCGCATTACCGGGTGCGCGGCAATCTGGAATACGGCATGGCGAAAAGCATGCGGCCGCAGTTTGACACTCTGGTTCAGCTGCTGGGCATTGAGCCACTGCTCTCCCGCTTCCCGTGGACGCTCTCCGGCGGTGAAAAACAGCGCGTGGCTATCGGACGTGCGCTGCTGACGGCACCGGAGATCATGCTGATGGATGAGCCGCTGGCTTCGCTCGATCTGCCGCGTAAGCGCGAGCTGCTGCCCTATCTGCAAACGCTGGCCCGTCAGGTGGAAACGCCGATGCTGTATGTCAGCCACAGCCTTGATGAGCTGCTGCATCTCGCTGAGAACGTGCTGGTGCTGGATAAAGGCGCGGTGAAAGCCAGTGGTCCGCTGGAACAGGTGTGGGCGAGCAGCACGATGCGTCCGTGGCTGCCGCGCGCCGAGCAGAGCAGCGTGCTGCGCGTGCGCGTGCTGGAGCAGCACCCACATTATGAAATGACCGCGCTGTCGCTGGGCGGGCAGCGTATCTGGGTCAGCCGCATTGCTGCGCCGTTGCAAACCCCGATGCGTATCCGTATCCATGCGGCAGATGTGTCGCTGGTGCTGCAACCGCCGATCGCCAGCAGCATCCGCAACGTTATCCCGGCGCGCGTGGTAGAGCTGCTGGAGATTGACCATCAGGTGGAAGTGAAGCTGCAGGTTGCGGACGGCGAACTGTGGGCGCGAATTACGCCCTGGGCTCGCGATGAACTCAATATTAAACCGGATATGCTGCTTTACGCGCAGATCAAAAGCGTCTCGATCGCGCTCTGATTACAGAATTTCGCGATAAATCGTTTCCGCAATGCCTGGTTCCAGGTTAGTGCCGATAACGCGCCCGGCGCGGGCTTTAATCGCTTCGTCGGCGTTGCCCATCGCCACGCCCAGGCCAACGGTTTCCAGCATACTCAGATCGTTGTAGTTGTCCCCAAAGGCCAGTACGTCGCTCATCTGATAGCCTTCAGCGGCGACCCACTCGGCCAGGCGTTTGCCTTTACTGTTTCCGGCTTTGGCGATATCGACCTGATCGTGCCAGGACCACTCGCAGGCCAGGCCGAGTTGATCCTCAACCTGCTGTGCAAAACGCCGGAGTTCCGCCGTATCCTGATGAGAAATGGCAAATTTCCACACCGACTGTGCGCTTTGCGCCGCTGCGGCCAGGCTGTCGACATGCAGGATCGTCGGGCGCTGGGACTCCGGCAGCGTCAGGCCCCAGTTGATGGAGCGGGTAACGTGGCCGGTTTCAGCCTGATACAGCATGGCATCATCAACATACAGCAGACCGTGGATGGCGGCGGCGTCGAGCATTTCAATCACACGCTGCGCCTGATCTTTGGGCAGCGGATCGGAGTTCAGGACTTTTTTCGCCTGATAATCATACAAATAGGTGCCGTTACAGCAGATTGCAGGTGTATCCAGCGCCAGTGCCTGATAAAAAGGATGGATGGCAACATGATGGCGACCGGTAACGATCAGCACTTTTACCCCGGCCTGGCGCGCTTTAGCCAGCGCTTCCAGCGACGCGGGAAGAATGGTTTTATTCGGCGTTAAAAGCGTGCCGTCCAGATCGAGGGCGATGATACGATAGCTCATATGCGTTTCCGTGACTCAATGTGAGTAAAAGAGTGTACACCCTGTGATGCCGGTCGCAAAACCACGCACGCAATCAATGATGACGATCCCGAAGACTTAACAAGGAGCATTCATGAAACACGTTGTTTATACCGCCAGCCCGGAAAGCCAGCAGATCCACGTCTGGCAGCTGAATGAGGAAGGCGCGCTGACGCTGTTGCAGGTACTTGATGCGCCGGGTCAGGTTCAGCCCATGGTGGTGAGTCCGGACAAAACGTTTCTTTATGTCGGTGCCCGACCAGACTTCCGCGTCCTGGCGTATAAAATTGACCGTGAAGGCAAACTGAAAGAAGCGGGACACGCAGCGCTGCCGGGCAGTCCAACGCATATATCGACCGATCGCGAAGGGCGCTTTATCTTTGTCGGTTCTTATAACGATGCCTGCGTCAGCGTCAGTCCGATTGGTGCCGATGGCCTGCCCGGTGAACCTTCACAGGTTGTCAGGGGGCTGGACGGCTGCCATTCGGCCAATATCGACCTCAGCAACCGGACGCTGTTTGTGCCGGCGCTGAAGCAGGACCGTATCGCTCTGTTTGAGCTGGCCCACAACGGCGAACTGACCCCGCGTGCACAGGCCGAGGTCAGGACCACCGCCGGCGCCGGTCCGCGTCATATGGCGTTCCATCCTAACCAGAAATTTGCCTACTGCGTTAACGAACTGGACAGCAGCGTTGACGTCTGGGCACTGGGCGAAACAGTTGAGAAAGTGCAGAGCCTGGATATGATGCCGGAAGGCTTCAGCGACACGCGTTGGGCGGCGGATATTCATATCACTCCGGATGGCCGTTTCCTGTACAGCTGCGACCGCACCGCCAGCACGATCACCGTGTTCAGCATCAGCGAAGATGGCGCTAAACTGACCATCACCGGCTTCCAGCCGACCGAAACTCAGCCGCGCGGTTTTAACATCGACAGCACCGGTCAGTATCTGATCGCTGCCGGGCAGAAATCGCACCATATTACGGTGTACAAAATCGCTGGTGATAATGGTTTGCTGCAGGCGCTGGGGCGCTATGCGGTAGGGCAGGGGCCGATGTGGGTTACTGTCAGCGCGCTCTGACAGCCGGCTGACAGTCATTAAAAAGGCAATCCCCGGATTGCCTTTTTTGATGCGCGATCAGACGTAAAGGGCGGTAATCGCCGCGCTGCCCAGCGTATGGAAATGCACGTTAAAGCCGACCATCGCGGCACTGGCGTTCTCGTCAACATCCAGCTTTTCCACGTCCAGCGCGTGTACGGTAAAGATGTAGCGGTGGCTTTCACCTTCAGGAGGTGCCGCGCCGCCGTAGCCGCGGCTACCAAAGTCGGTACGGGTTTCCAGCGATCCGGCCGGCAGCTCTGCCACGCCCGAACCTGCGCCTTCCGGCAGTTCGCGGGTCTCTGCTGGCAGGTTTGCCACCACCCAGTGCCACCAGCCGGAGCCGGTCGGCGCATCGGGATCGTAGCAGGTCACCACAAAGCTTTTCGTTCCGGCCGGAACCTCATCCCACGCCAGATGCGGCGAAAGATTCTCACCCTGGTAGCCCATGGCATTCAGTACCTGGCGTTCTGGCAGCTTATCGCCATCGTTAAAACTCTTGCTAAACAGTTTCATTCCTTCTCCTGTCAGTAAAGATGTCGGTCATTTTCAGCCGTGCTGCGACAACAGCGTTCATCGCGGCTGCCTGCACGGTCAACGCCAAAAAGGTATCACATCCGGTGCGGAGGCGGCACTGTTGCGCCGCCGCCGCCGTGTTTAAGCTGGCGTATCGCCCGCCACCCTTACCACCACCTTGCCGAAGTTTTTCCCTTCCAGCAGGCCAATCAGCGTTTCCGGCGCGTTATCCAGGCCGTCGGCAATGTCCTCGCGGAACTTCAGGCGATCCTCTGCCACCCAATGGCTCATCTGACGGAAGAACTCGTCAAAGCGATGGCCATAATCCTGATTGATAATAAAGCCCTGCACGCGCAGGCGCTTACGCAGGATGGCGCTTTGCAGCTGCGGCAGACGGTCGGGACCAACAGGCAGG
>CAJYIY010000118.1 GCA_913775305.1 uncultured Erwinia sp.
TAGAAAAATACCGTCCTGCTCAGTGATAATGTCCTGCATGCCTGACGTACGCTCATCGCAAACTGCGAGACCAGATAACTGGCGAGCTCACGCTTTATCACTGGTTTTAAAGCTTTTTTTCTATGACGTCCTTGAGTGCCCGATTCTCAAGACTCAGGTCAGCAAACATCTGTTTAAGACGCCTGTTTTCATCTTCCAGATCTTTGATTTTCTTAATATCAGCCGCTTCCATCCCGCCATATTTTGCTTTCCAGTTATAGTAGCTGGCTTCTGAAATAGCGGCCTCACGGCAAACATCTTTGACTGTTCGACCAGCTTCGACTGATTTCAGAACGGCGATAATCTGGTGTTCGGTGAATCTTGCTTTACGCATGGCGATCTCCTTCTGGGGACATATTCAGTATGTCGGAAGACCTCTAAAAGTGAATGGTTCTTTTTACAGGGATATTTACACCTCCGCAACCATACGATCAGCGCATGGTGATAAAGATTGTCGCCGATACTATCAGAGAGGGTTTCGATAATGGCCGCATAATCTCTGAGCGGCTTAATGAGGCGGGATACCAGACTAAGGCGGGCAAAGCATGGGATAAAGATATTTACAGCGCGTGGAAACGGCAGCGGCAGAATGCTGAGAAGCTGGCGGCGGTTGTGGATAGTAATTAAAGGCCGTTACGCTCAATAAATCTCAGCACTTTAAACGACGTGTGTTGGGATGCCTGAAAGCCAGCCATGATTTTCTGCATTACCGCATCGCTAACATTATCGTGAGTTCGGTACTCACCAGAATCAACTTTGTCGATAATCGTCGGGCAGCGCCACAGCACAGAACGGCTATATACAAGGTAACTAGGATGCCTGACAAAAGCGTGTTCGCCAGCATTCAAAATGCAAGAGTTATCATGAACGCCTGCGGCGGGGACACTGGAAATATTAACAATTAAGACGACATCACAACCATGCTCTGCTGAGTAGATGGGGTCAGAGCATACTATATGCAAATGGTCTACCGGCCCCGATGGGGCCAGCACAGTGCCTTTTCTGTATGGTGAATAAGGTGCTGTCATCTTAGGCCGGAAGTTAGCTGTTCCAGTTGGTTTTTGGTCATCAGCTCACGGGCAAGTATTTCCGCTTCTTCTGATGTTTTGCCCAATGCCCTGAAAATATCTTGAATGCGAATTGGTATAGATGAACCATGCGGATCTTGCCATTCAGGGCAAATACGGTGCGTTTCATTACATAGATCGAAGCGGTTCATATGTCCGTATTGCTCGTAAACTTCATCAATAGCACGAACATCTGCCCTGCTTAATTCGGTCAAGTCGAAGATGTCATCAATTCGCTGGCGGAGGACTACAGTGTGATCCGCTCCATCCCTTATCCACTCATCCCATTTATTGCCAACCTGACTTCCATCAGCAATCAGTGAATAAACATTTGAAAGAACCGGGCCATAGTTCATTGATACGTAACGGTCACCACTAATCGGCTCACCGTAAAGATCCAGTGATTTCCGGTCAGACAGGTACAACAACTTCATGAGCTTAAGAAAGCTCATCTGCCCACCACGTTTATGTAGTAGGTAAGCTGCCATCTGTGCGGATTTTTCTACGTTGAACATATAAGCCTCGAATCGTCGGATACTGCCGTTTCGCAACGGTATGTGTTCATTTTGACATGAATCTCGCTGGTTGTCATTCGAGCAACATTTCCAATATGTGTCTTCTGGCGTCTTTATGCGGCTCCCTAAGTCTACACAACATGAGGAAGCGTCAGGACGACAACACAGAACGCCTGGCTGCGGCGTTATGCTGAACCTTACCAATTCTTACCTTTTACGCTGTGCTGGCTGCTACCTCAGTTTTTAGAAATTGATGTTCAACTTACTAACGCATCATCTCCGGGTTACAGGCTTCTTCCACTGATAGGTTGGCGCGTTCATCATCTCCCTCCGGCGCTTACGTCGCGCGATGTCGTCGGCAATAGTGCGCTCTATTTCCCGCTGGTCTGCCGGGGTGAGTGTGTGGCCCGCATGCTCCATCTCTGCGGCAGTCAGTGCTGCTATCTGCTGTGGTGTCATAAATCACTCGCTGAAGCGTTTGGATCTCTCAGGTGGTGCGCACTCTGAAAGTGCCTTTTTGCTGCGTACCTCACTGCGCACCAGCTCAATGCCACCACCGGCCAGAGAAATCATTCACTAATTACCCCGATCCTCATGAGCTGTAAGCTCAAAAACCATGCCAAAAGTAGCCAGCTCAATCTTATGAATCTGTTAGTCACGTCGTTATAAGTTATATAGCCAATCAGATACATGCTGCTTATTTATTAGATTCAGATCACAACACCGCCTCTGAATTGAGTGTTTTATGAACAGATGGATATCAGCATGCCTTACCTATTATGGTAAAAAACAGAATAACGTTGGAGTGCAAGGAAATGGATAATACCCAGAAAGGGAATTTAAAAAAGGTTATGCAAGCCCTTAACATAACATCCCGTGAGGATTTTGAGCTTGTAATAAACTATCTGACATCAGTGATACTGCCAGAAACGACAGAAAGCGTAGCTGAGAAGGAGGAAGCTTTAAGATATACCGATTCTCGCAAACCACCATCTGAGCGTGAGAAGCACTTGTATAACGTCAATGCTCTAGCTACCCACTTTGAGTTCATTTACAGCGTTTGGCGCCAGCAACTATACCCATCACTTAAAGCTATAGATTCACCACTGGCAAGCAAGCTGTATGATCGGTTTACCGATGGGGGCATCTTTCTTATGAGTATAAAAAGAGTGGCAGAAAAACAGCTTCTCCCTGGTGAAAAAGCACGAGTCGACTAGCCAGAAAGTAATCTACAATCACGCATTTTTCACGTAAAACGTCAGGACAATAATGCGGACAAACTTGCGGCCGAACTGGCTTAATGACCGTCGATCAGCGCCAGAAAACCTTGCCGTAATCTGACCGTGCTCATGGGGTAGGACAGTGGCTGCATGAATTGACCTACCAATTATGTTTCTCACCCTCTGACCACCAGCATGAAGACCGCGTGAGCGGGAATGTATCAGGACATATCTTGCGCGGTAATGGTCACTTGCCGTCTTCTTTCCTGCCAGCGACGGTATCCTTCCAACTGCCTGGCTTTTCCCTCAGGTGTCTTTGCACCAGTACTCATTCCACCGTGGTACTTACAGCGTCCGTTACTGTAAATATCCTTTCGTTTACAGGGTATGCCTGCACGGGTAATTGCTTCACATCTCATATCGGCTAAATCTTGCGGGAGCGGCTCGTGGGAGGGTTTTGCGTAATGTGGATAACCAGAAGCTCGCCATCTGTCAAAGCTCTCTCTGCTGCGCCTGTAGTGGGCTTTAAGACGATTGAGCTTTTCAACACGTTTGTTCATTTACGCTCTCCACAAAGTTAGGTTTTATCAACCATTCATGGGGTAGGATATCGATGGTGAGGTTTTGCCGTTTGTTCTGAACTAAAACGCCTTCATCAAATCTCTTTGCAATTTCTCAGCTATCGCCATCCTGATAAATTCAGCACGGTTCCCTGCAGCGGCGTGAGGCATCCCATTAAGCCGCCGTCCAGACAGATGCTGATCCACCAGCTCGACCATTTCCCTCTCAACGGTGACAATCAGACGCATAGTCTCGCCCCCATTGAAGTAACGATTCACTTTCTTTTTGGTGCTGGTGGCCATCGCTATATCCATTTCGCCATCGATACTATTTTATGGGCTCTGAAAATCATCAAAGCTGGGTGCCACAATGCTAATAAGGTCGAAATGGCACAGCGGCACCAGGCAGAATCACTTCACATTGCCATAATCGCTAAGGTAGTTTTCCGGTTCTTCAAGGCAATTCCGGTAGTATGACATAGTGAAATCAACCTGCCCGGCATCCCGAATAATCCTGCGGAAAGATTTATCCTGGTAGACCTTGTCGATAACACTTTTAGCAAAGTTAATACCAGCCTCTGGGGGATTTGTTTTCGGTGCTGCGGACGGAAGCAACGCATCCTCGGACATTTTCCGATGTGGATAGAATCCAACGGCAGTATTTGAAATTGATGTGAATGCCTGTGCATGGGCCATGCAATCCTTGTTAATCTCAGCTTGCCCGGCGATAGCTGGCAGCGACAAAACTCCCAGCAGCAAAAACGGCCATTTCATCATGATAGTAACCCCACCAACTTTTTAACCGCAGCATCAAGTTGAGCCTCGCCACCCTGCCCTAATACTGAGCGCTTCACCGTGGTGGCAGCAGTTTCAAATGCTGACGGTATCGAGTTTTTTAACGAGTTCAAGACAGCATTAATATCTTCCAGCGTTGAGTAGTTCGCTGAAGCATCAATACACTGCCCGGGAAAAATTTCGTTCGATTTAGAAATGACCTGAACAGCCTGAAATACTAGCGTAGCCATCAGAAGCGTCACACCTTCCCGCGCATTAATTTTGTAGTCATATCGCGTCAGATCGTAACTGGTATAGATAGTATCTGGCGTCTCAATGTCATACAGCTCAGTGGCCGCGACCATCTTATCAAGAGCTGCCAGAAATCCAGACCGGCTCATGGTCGTGAAATTCGTCAGATTCGGAATGTCACCACTTAGTCCTGTCCAACCTTCAAAAGCTACAACGATGCTGATTTCAGCCGGGCGCTGGATTTTGTTGTAACTGAGGTAATCCCCGCTTTCCAAGGGGGCTGTAGTGACGGAAGCATCCCGGCCACGAGACACCTCAAGAAAACTGCTTGGTGCCAACGCTACCTGATTAGCCTTTTCTTTGGTCTTCGTTTGACTGCTGTAGTAAATGCCATAGCTAGGCGATATGGCGCTGTTAATGACAGAGAAGATGCTCCCGCTTTTCAGGGCGCTGAGTAACGTTGTTTCGTTGAGAGAGAGGGCCATATTACGATCCTAGCTATTGAGTTGCTGAGCGACAGGGTAGACAAGCATTGAAGTTAGCCATGTCCCGCCAGTAGTTTTTGTTGATATGTTGTGTTCCATCGTGCGAATGACAAAAACACCATTAGCAGCCTGGTTCCCGCTTTTAATCTCTATACGGTTTAATCTGCGCAAACGAGGATTGAATAATACGTTGACCAATACCCCTGAGTTAGTGACTGTCGGATAACCGATCATTCCAGTTGCATGCGAAACCTCCGTCACAACATCGGAGATAAAGTCCCCCTTCATTGAGATTTCGACAACGCCGTTGTGGATAGTACAACCGATATCAGCGGCATCCACACAGTCCATAATCTGCTCGATTGCGCTACCACTGAGGTACATATCCCGCAGAACTACACTGACCCCATGATTGACGAATGTGTAGCCACAGGATTGCGCCAGCGTGCTGATGACGTCAGCCACATTCACGCCATTCACGAAACTGCTTGGAGCCGCTGGTTTTACCCGATAGTAATATGTGCTGGTGGATTTTATCCGTAGCGGAACGTCCGGCATTTGGTTGTAATCAACGAAAGCATCATAGATAAATCCCTGGTAAATCTGGCTCTCTTTCCCTTCGCTTCCAGCCAGCACAGAGACTATGGTGCCGCTGACCTGAAAGATGCTGGTTCCCTGCCCCACAATTAGCTGGGTTAGCGCCTGATTAACGTTGAATATGGCAAGGTCTATCTGGCTTTGGCTCCGCCCACCAGCATTAGTCACCGTTAAAGCACAGCGGTAATTTGAGAGTCTTACCGGTTGCGCTTTATAAGGGAACTTTAATTCAACGGTGATGAGCTTCTCCGTATACTCTTCCATTTAGCCTCCTTGGCCCACAGGTTTTCCGGTATTAGAGCTACCTGACTCCACACCGCTATGAGCATGGTCAGACAAATTAATGCCTTTCCCCTGGACTTCACCTGTACTGCGGATATCGCCTGAAACTGACAGGTTACCGGCGATCTCAACCTCCGGGGCGTCGATCGTAACCTTCGCAAGGCTACGTATAACGACACTCGTACTTTTAAAATGAATGTACTGCTGCGGAGTGCCATTTAAAAAACCACCAACGTATAATCCACTCGAAAAATGATTCCGAAGCCTGGTGCCCGGCGGGCCTGATTTGCGGGTTTCCTTCACTATCGAAATATCTCGATCGGTAAAAATGGCCATACCGATATCCCCCACGGCAGGGTCGATCACAATGGCATTCTCCCCACCCTGCAGACGGCAGTATGGAAGATTATAAATTTTGTTATGAGGGATAATTGAGCCGTTCGCTTGGATTTGATGGACCATCGGGGACACCGTCACCATACCAACAGGAGAGAGTTCATCACCGGACTCGACCGATTCTACTGTCACGAGCCCGGAAAAGCATTTACGCCCCAAAAACTGGCGCATCAAAGCCATCATCACATTTTCCTGGGTGGCCATGTCTTCAGGGGTCAACTCCCCCTGGTAGCTATCGTGATCACTCATGACTGGCCACCATTGGCAATCGCAATTAACGGGTTTTTCCCGAGCTCCTTGCGAACGTCCCTCGCAATACCTTCAGCATCAGTGGCCTGGGTGTAGATTTTAATTTCCCCGATATGGGTTTCAGATACCGTGCCACCATTCGCGGAACCAGTTCGCATGCCTGACGTCACGGTGGAACCGACCCGAATACCGCGAAACATGTCCTTCTCCGTGAAGTATTCTGCTCCATTCTCATAATTAGCTATGCCTTTCATCAATCGAGTAACAGCATCCATATCCGTGCCGCTGATCACCTCATTGATGCCTTTACCCATTGCCTTGGATAGATATGACATGTAAGCCGAAACATTATTTCCATCAGCAGATGGGGCGTAGGTTTTGACGATCGAGGAAATAGTGTTGATGCCGCGCTTAAAGTAAATCTGCAACTGTCGATAGAGTGCTGCGATACCTTCTGCCATTGTACCGAACACGGCAAAGCGTCCATTTGGCCCTGATTCTTTAGTCGCACCGGCCTGATTAGCAAAGTTGAGATTGCCAGGGTTGTTGTTGCGAATGCCTCGCTTTTTCTCCGCTTCTGGATCGCGCTGCCAGTTACCCTGGGCATCCTTTGCCAAATGATACTCACCGTTGATGGAGTCCCATAACTCACCCCAATCCTTGGATGTCCTGACGTTCTGGAACCACTGGTTATCACCAAAAGCAGCATTGAGGGCTTTATCGATATACGGCTCGCTCATGTAAGCCGCAGCCCCCGCTATCCCTGCCTTTCCTATCACACCACCACCCGATTTGAGCAGCAGTGAGTTGACCATCCCGGTGAGAGCAATGCCGACCTTGACAATACTGGCCATAATCCCTGTCGCCCAGCTTGCCAATGTGAAGCCGGCCAGAATTTTAATCGCATTACCCCAACCGCCTACTGCCTCTATCGCCTTTTCGATATTCTTCCAAAGGTCGTTGAAGAAGACCGTAATTTGAGCCTGATGAGCAGCGACCCAGTCAGCCAGTTTGCCCAAGAGTTTGTTTAACGAGTCCAGGACAGGCATCAGACTTACTAGCAACCTTTGCTTGGTTACATCGAACCGGGCAGACAAGTCGGCTATCTGCTGCTCGTATCGTTGCGCCGCCTTTGTAGCGTTGTCGGTGGCTCCTGACATAGCTGTATAGTGCGTTACCTGCCCAGAAACGGCCTCCCTGCCCTGAGCCAGCATATTCACCATTTCCGGCGAAAGGCCAACATCTCGGCCAAACATGGTACGTGATGCCGCATCCATATTTTTGAACCGGTCAGCCAGCTCTAAATAAATATCCTGAACGCTTTTAAATTGCCCCTTAGCGTTCTGCAGGTTGATACCCAGTCGCCCAGTAAGCGTCACCAGGCCTTCACTTAGCTGGCCCTTATTCCTGAAGAGGGAGAGATCATTCTGCAAACTCAACATCGCGCCTTTCACCTGGTCAGCCGAAGCACCAAACCGGGAAAAAGACTTAATCCAGCCGTCCAGAGACTTGGCACTGAATCCAAGCGTCTGCGAGGCATAGCCAAGTTTACTCAGTGAGTCTGATGTTTTAGTGATGAAGTTCGAAACGCCTTGTGCCGTCAGAGCCACCCCGGCCAGAGCGAGAATTTCATTACGAATAGAGCTGAAGAAACTGGCGGCGCGTTTCCCTGCGGCTTCCATATCCTTAGCCAGCTGTTCCATCTGCTTCTTTTGCCGCTTCATCTCTTCGGTAGCTTCTCTGCTGCCAGATTTAAACTTAGAAGAGTCAAGGCCCAGCGTAACAATCAGAGCATCCACGACTGTGGCCATCAGACACACTCCTGAGCCAGAGCTTTCGCCATCAGGCCTCGGGCAATCTCATGGATTGTTGGTGCGACGCCCAAGCCTGAGCGTTTGCGCTGATTCTCCTGGATATAGCGTATTTTCTCGACCTGCTCATTACTCAGCAGCACAGGTTTAACTTTTGCCTTACTCATAACCACCCCCTGATATTTATACAGTTATTATAATTGCATTTATTGGGATGATTAAGTTTAATGTTGCGTTTTATGAAACAAATAAGAGATCGTTTTGAGAAAGGAAATTGATTGAAATGCAAACTAGTGAGGCAGGAGAAGCATGCCAGGAGGGATGATGGCAAACAGTAATGTGCTCGTTGCCTCAGCTAGAGATTTTGCTGGGCCTTGTCAGGGAATGAGTCAGTGCGGGTAAGTTTAAAACCCGGAGAAGTTCCCGGGTTATAGTTAATTTTTATTTATTTTTAAGCACAAAAGAAATTACATTATCGCTTTGTGTCAATTCGTCAGCAGTAAGCTGAGTTATTGCTGACAAGTCAGATGTAGGTAACCCAAAAACATCAATTAAATCTGTGATTTTCAGTATAGAGTGCGTATCCAGCAGTTTCAGAAGAGTATTCAAAAGCTGGGGGCTTTCTTTGGGTATAATATCATCTAATGGTTCCTTTCTTCTAAAAGGTGCCAACTGCCTAAAAACATAAACCTTCTGATTATCGCTCATGATATTTAAATCATGGGCTCTCATAGTTATCGCACCAATAGATACCAGCCAGCGTTCCTTTAACTTCTCAAGGGCCGATATGTTTGGAGAATAATATTCCCTGCCAAATGTGCCTGACGGAAGGAGAAAGCAAGAAGCAAAATAATCAGCTTGACTCTCTACCAAGTCGAAAAGTTGCTTATCATCTAAGTAGCTATCTTCAACGGTTCTGTGCATTATTAGGTGCCCGAGTTCATGGGCAAGACTAAAGCGCATTCTCACAGCAGTTTTTGATCGATCCAAAATAACCACAGGACGATCTCTTTCCCAAAATGAGAAAGCATCAACTTTCTCACCTGAGGATAGGTGTGATATAACAATTCCTTTATTTTCCAGTAGCTTGGTTAGATTTAAAATTGGACCATCACCAAGCTGCCAAAATCTACGTACCTTAGTCGCAATTTCCTCAATGTCAGCCTTTTCGAGAAGCTCAAAGTCAGCGATATCAAGATCGGGTAAGGATACTTGGGGTAACTGAGCATACTTACTGCACTCTTGCAAAATGAGAGATACCCAACGCCCCCGAACCCTCCCACTCATTCGCGCCTTTTTCGTTGCTGTACTGCGACTACGAAAATGTACTGCCCCCTCAATTTCAGGAGAACTTTGACTGGAAATAAAAAAGCGCTCAGGAAAACCAAGAACTTTAGTTATATCCATTAATGTTTCGTGAGATGGAGCCTTGATTCCCTTTTCAAATGAAGAAATAGCCTGCCTTGAAATACCAAGAACTCTGGCCAAGTCAGCCATTGTCAAACCTTTAGCCTCTCTCGCCTCTGAAAGCCTTGATGGATTGAAAGACCTTTCTGAAAAGCTGGGAGATATTATCTTGCCGTTCATGATTGTTGATTTCTAATTTTCTGTTCAGTAAGAAGTATGATTTTATCTTCAATATCTGATTCAATGTCTTCTGCTTCAACTTCTTGAATTGAAGCTATTCGCAATGATTCTGTGTACAGTACATTTAAGTTATCTGGCGTTGGTACTGTGAAATTTAAGAAAGACAAGTGTTGGTTTTTACCTTCGTGTAAAAGATACACATGCCCACCGAGTTCTTCAGAGGCTGAGGATGAACACCCATCATCAAAAAAATCAAGATTCTGATGCGAGTATGAGACGCGATATTTGGCCTGCTTAGGCAAAGGTCCGCGGCCGGGAAGGTGATGGACTGTCATTAACCAGTTATTAGAATGGATAGCGATATGCTTGCAGTTTCCTGCAGCATTTTTACCGATGTCAAAATCCATCCCAAGTTGTCGGGAAGTTTTTTCTAGCAAAGCATCTACATAAAACCAACGTAAGTAGGATTGGGCTTGGAACCAAAACGAGCCAAATTCTTTAGCCTTCAGATGAGAGTGCAAATAGGCTTGCGACAGAGACATCGAAAGCTCTTTTCGGCAATCCTGCCCAAACGCATCAAGTAGTTGTTGAGAGTAGCTGGTAGGCATTTTTATCTCACCGTTAGAAATGATGTCAACCAATTTTGCATTTTATCCATGTTTTGTCAACCAGACTCTGAGTCAAAATCAATTCTTTAATTAGGCGTCTGCTGACCTCGCAAGGCCTATGAAATTACTTAAGTGGACTGAGTGCGGTTCTGCTGAAAGTAACTTGTTGGTTCAAAACAGCCATTTGTTGGTTCAGTGTTGGTTCAGAAACGAAGATAAAAACCTTATAAATCAACAAAACTTAATCACTGAACCAACTGAACCAACTGAACCAACACCTAAACTACGTATGTATTAAAAATTTCCTTACTCTGGCTGGCCGTCTTCGGGGAGGAAGTTCAGCACGTAAACCCGAATTTGCCGTCCCTCGATGCGCGGTGACTTCCGCTGGTAGCCGCGGTCGCTGGTGGGCGGCGTCAGCATCCCGGCCTGTTTCAGCGCCTCAGCGAACTGTTTGGCGTTGAAGCCCTTTGCGATCTCCTGTTCAAACGTTGACGGGAAAGTGTAGAAAATCATCGGGTCAGCATCGTGAGCGCCTTTCGCGCGGTAGCCGGCCTGGTCACGAATGGGCAGCCCTGCCGGGTCATACGGGAACGGCGCGTAGCGGCTCAGGCCGTGGGCATTCAGAAACGCCTCGCACTGCTCGATGATCTGCTGATGCTCCTTGTTCCCGGTACCGAACTCACGTACCCAGGCGTTAAAGCTGTGCTTTACGGCATCACAGCACGTCTGCTCGTCCCAGCCGGTGATAACCCGGCCCAGCATCAGCGCAGCCTCGATGATGGCGAACCGGGCCGCCACGCGGTGTACCTGTTCACCATAGTCAGGCGGTATCAGAGCTCGCCAGCGGCTCTCAGCTTCACTCACGGCATCAGCAGCCTGTTGCTGGTGGTCTGCCAGCCATTTCACCCAAGCTCGCCCGGCAGCACCGTGGTGGCTCTGATAGGCATCTTTCAACGCGTCAGCATGCTGCTTACCGTTCTGGTGTTCATGGAACCTCACGGCTTTACTCAGCGGAATATTCAGCAGGCGAACCAGCTGCCCGGCCTTAACTTTCTGACCAGTGGTGGAGATGAACGTATCCAAATCCATTTCCCCGGTGCTGATTGCCACGGTGCGCCAACGTTTCAGGTCGCGGTTACCGCCTTCCTTCGCTCCCTGCAGTTTACCCACGCCGTTAAACAGGGCGTAAGCCGACTGCGCCACGCTGCGGGCATCAGCCCCCTGCCCAACCTCATCCAGTGGCATCAGCGCGTCATTGTGTGCTGCGGCCTCGTTTGCCAGCCCCAGTGCGGTGCCGTACCACGTCAGGCGCAGCTGGTCGGGATTACCATACAGGCTGCTGGCCACATTGGCCGTGGTGGTCTTACCGGCACTAGACTGCTCATAGAAATGGATGCCGAACCCGTCAGCGCCCGCCAGGCCGATAAGCGGAGCGGCCAACGCTGCGCCGATGCCAGTCATCATTGAGTAGTTGCCGTCCACCAGCCGGGCAATGCTGTTTCGCCAGGTGTCAGCCGTTCCGCTGCAGGTGTAACCCGCTGCCGCCGAGCTGCGTCCGTTAAACAGTACCGGCACATCCGGGGAGCCGATGATCTCGCCGTCGGGCATGATGTACGCGCCGCACTGCCAGCCGGTGGCCTGTGCCACACGCCATAGCTCACGCGGGCCGCTGCGTTGGAGCCAGTCAGCCAGAGTGGCGCGCATTGCGGGTTTGGTTGTGATGTTGACTCCACCAGCTTTCAGTACGCGCCAGCCCTCACGTTCCCCGATATCAGCCAGTGGTAGCGCATGTACAGTTGATGTCGCTGCGCCAACAGGCTGCCAGCGCATGATAAGGAACTGGTCTTTGTCGTCACGCCCAATGCCAATCACCTCCAGCGGTGAACAGAGCCAGGATTCGTTGGTAATGATCTCCCCGCTGGCGTTATCGACTTTAGCCGTCACCCAGTACACGCCGTCGGCGCGATTCTCAATCCGGGGCTTTAGCGGGTCGATAAATCTTGTTGCGTTCTTGTTGTCCTCTGGTTCTGCCTCTGGAGCCACCACTGCCTCCCTTGCCGTATTCTTGCCGTCCTTAGTGGGCTGCGTCTGCGGTATCACCTTTGCGCCCTCTGGCTGGTATAGCCCATCGGCAAAATGTTTTGCTGACGTTTCCAACCCCTTTTTTTGGCGGTAGTCATCCCAGTCTGCTTTGTAGTCTGTCGGCGGCACTGATACCCAGCCGCCCACAGATAAAGCGGCTTTTTCTGCGGCTTCTTTTCCCGTGTTTGCCTCTCCGTCCTGCTGGTGGTCGTTATCTGCGGCAATGATGATCTGAGCCTGTGGATACTTTCGTCGCATGGTTTCCGCCACAGGTGAAATGTTACCAGCGTCGATTGCTGCCACTGTGAGCGCGTCAGGGCGCATCATGTGAACAGTCACCGCAGTAGCAAGTCCCTCAGCAATTAACACATTCTGTGGCGCTTCTGCTGCGTTTACGGCGTGATATGCCCCGCGCTTCGCTGAACCTGCCAACAATCGTTTTTCACCCTGAGGGGTAATGGTCTGCGCAGCGTTAACAGCTCCGGTTTCATCTGTCAGCGCCACCAGCATTGCCCCGGCTTTGGTTATCGGGTATGTGAAGCCTGTCAGCCCTTTGTTAATCAGGTACTCAGATTCGCCCTGCACGCTGTTTTGCAGGGCCTCACCGTACAGACGGGCAAACGTAGCACGGCGTTGCTCTTTGTCTGCTGTGACCTGTTTCTGGCGCTCATGCTCACGCTGCTGGTGCGCTGCGGATAACTGACTCCTTCTCTGGCTGGCTGCCTCTGGCGTTTCTGTCGCCCGGTAATCAATTCCCAGCACATCAGCGGCTAACTTCGCCGCCTCCGTGGTGTCGCAGTGGTTTACTTTGGCGATAAGGTCGAGGCCGTCACCCGCCCCGCACTGGTTGCAGATATGACTGCCGCGCCCGTTATCATCGAACCGGAAGCGATCATTACCGCCGCAGTTCGGGCAGGCGGTATGCTTTCGGGATGAATCAGGCACATCGATAGACAGGCCAGCCAGAACAAAAGGCCAGTTGCCTGCGGCTGCTCCGGTGACTTCACGGATTAAATCAATGCTTTTCATTGAAGCCCCCAGCGTCCAGTGAGTCACCCATGTCGTTAATCATGCTCGCCCAGGCTTCGCGTCCTGTGTCTGTCAGGCCGTCAGCGCCAATACACCGTTTCAGGTACTGAATACCGATGCTCTCCCATTCATGAGCGTGGAAGGTATTCTTCATAGCCTCCAGCGCCCAGGAATCCACTAAGTCACGAATGCCATTCACACCGTCTGTAATTGCCACTTCAATGCGGGTGCTGCCAACGTTCATCGGGAACCAGTCGCCACCGTTCTGTTGTCTTACACTGTCGTACACGGCTGCAGCGAACTGGTTTGCCAGTGAATTAAGCTGAAAGTTTTTAGTAATCATCAATTCCCCCTCAGTGCGCCACTGGCGCATCGGGTACGCCTTCGGTGTTCAGCATTTCAATAAACCCGTCATGAAGCATTGCCAACCCTTTACGGCCTTCATCTGACAGCCTCATCCCTTCGCCTGGTACGGCCTCAACCATCGTCTGATAGATATTTACCGCCATCGGGTAGCCCCGTTCCGCGCCGTACTTCTCAAGCGCCAGCCCTTCAATATGGTTAGCCAGTGAACAACGCTCTGATGACGGATAAACGGCAATCCCGCCATGCTCACCCCGGTAAATTGTGGCGCGGTCAGTGCCGCCGTCCTCGTTCTCCACGTCCACCGTGCCGTTGGTCTGACGCTGTTCGATGATAAAAAGTGCTGCGACAATCCAACGCCACAAAAAAGCCTTTTGCTCGTCCGTGGGTTTGAAGTATCCGGCGGCTACTCCACCCCATATGGCGGCAATGATGCGTAACCCCGCTGGAAGATCATCGTCTGACTGTCCTGCATCTAACTGACGAATCGCAGCGCGGTAGCCTGTCAGAAAGTGCCCGGAACGGATGCCGTTCGGCGTAGCTTCGGTTTGTACGCCTGTTTTCATAGTTCCCCCCTCGCCACGTTCAGCACCATGATTTCGCCAATCATCGTGTCAACCGCCTCGGGTACGCCGTCCAGTAAGGTCAGTACAGCGCCTATTCGGTCTGGAATGTCTCTATCTTTATTGGTCATGGTTTCAAGCCACAGGGAAAGGACGGCTTGCGCCTGTTGAATCTGGCAAAACGCATCATCTGCACTGATAATCCGGCTCATTTGTCACTCTCCACTGCCAGCGCATCGGCCAGCCCGTCTAAGATTGTCAGCACGGCGTCCACCATGTCTGGCGCTTTGCCGTCATCGGTGGTCATGGTGTTAAGCCATACGGTAAGTACGGTCTGCGCCTGTTGGATCCGACACATGACGGTATCTGTACTTAGTTCTTGCCTCATTTCTTCCCCTCCCGCTGTGCCATTTCTTCACCCAGCCAGGTGACAACATTGCCGGTCAGCCTTGCTATCAGTGCGGAGAGTGCCTCAATGTCACAATCCGCCATTTGGTGTGGGTATGACTCCATCAGCCTGGCAATGATTTCTACCTGATAAGCTCTTTCGTGGGCCTGTTCTAATGTAATTTCATGGCTCATAGCTCGCCCTCCAGCGCACGGGCTGCCACACTTTCCGCAATAGCGATTAGCCCAAGTCCGGCCTCTGTTTCCTCGTCTGTACTGGTCAGATACATAGCGGCGTTAAGAATGGCGCGAACCTTGATCAGCGCATCGATAGCATCATTTCTGGCGTGTGTGTCAGTGCAGGTCATTTGGCAGCCTCCAGTCCGGGAATTGTTATCTGAATCAGTGCGGTTATACGGGCAATGGCAGGGCGTAACAGTCTAAGCTCACGCTTGCGCTGGCTCATTTCGGCGCTGCCGTGCTTACCGTGCCGCCAGTGTGATTTGTGATCCGCTGCTGCAAGAATGTCCTGTGCCAGCTGTAACGGCATGGCTTCCAGCTCTGCCAGTGAGGGGATCGGCACCGGGCGGATATCTGAGAAATCAGGGGACGGGCGGAAATAGCCGTTAACCAGCTGGCGCTGTACCTGCCACGCTAAATCATCGGTAAATGGCTTTGTCAGAAGCAGATAGCCGAACTCTGTAAACACGGTGACATTGCCACGGATGGGGCTGGTTATTTTTTTGCCAGGGCGTTTAATGCCCCTGGCTAAACCATCAACACTTGCCGCGTTCACAACAAAGTAATCTTTCCCCTCAATAAAGTGGCGGCGGTTACGCTGAAATGCTTTTTTGGCTGTGTCTTTCGGGCGCTGGTGGGCTTCGTCAATCATGGCGAATGTCACGACACGCTGCCCCTGATATTCAACCAGTGGCATTTTTGCATCATGTACGGTGATGGCTCTCATGCTGCCACCTCCTGAACACGAGTAATGCGGATAAGAGACAGGCCGGAATCCTGCGCTTTCAGCATGGCGGCGGCTCTGGCGCTTTGTTCGCTCTCAGCGTGGGTTTTATGGTTAATGCCAATGGCCATGCCGCGTTGATTAACGCCGTAGCCGTATACGATGAAATGGTTAAGCATGAGCACCCCCTGTACGAATACGGGCAGCGAACAGGCACGGGCTGTCGGGTAACAGGGCGCGGGCTTCTGGTTCAGTAGGAGCAGATACAGTGAGATAGCGAGATTGCTGGCAGGAATAAAAACGCCAGATGAAAGACGGTTTTTGGGTGAGGGTAGTAGCCATGTGGCAGCCTCCTTGATCAGTGGAATATATCCACCACCGCAGAGGCTAATCTGTCTGGTGGTGAACTGTGCAGGGTTAGCCTTACCGGTGATCAAGGAACCCGGCGCTTCCGAAGAAGCCCCTACACAGCCCACCATAATTTTGCGAGCGGCACGGATTATAACCGTATCGCTGAAAAAAGGGTGTACTGAGTTTACGACACAAAAAAAGACGCTCGGCGCGTCATGTGTCGCCCTGATCATTTCCGGGAGGCTAATCCCGGCACCAGATTTTGCTGGTGCCCTATAACCATAGATTGACGGGCAGTGTGATTGCAAGCCCTTTTTTATGGAGTCCGAAAACTCCTGACTGCTGGGGACGTTTTTGTCCTCGCACAGCCTGGGCATGTCATCATTTGTCATCATTTCGCCGCTTCCGATGTCAACATTTGTCAACATCCCAGCACTTTCTATGTCAAGTTTTGACAAGTTTTCAGTGACAACTTTTGACAGCCAATCGGCCAGATTTTCGGCTGAGCGAATGTCTTGTTTTGTGAGGTTCTGAGTTATGCCAATGCCCGATACTGCTTGGTTCCAGAACTGAAGTTTTCTGAAGTAGCAGACTGTTTCAATGTCAGGTTTTGTAAGGTTCACAAAGTGAGGTTCTGTGAGGTTGTGACTTAGTTCGGCTAAGTTCTGAACCATAACAATTGATAACAGGCTACGGGCTGTTGTTTCAGGTTTTTTCAGGTTCTCAGGGTTAACATTTGTTAACAGGCCAGCCAACGGAAATGCTTCTTTCTGGACGGCGCTCATTAGTGAACCTCCGGCAGTTGGGGCTGGTATCTGCGCCATAACTCCGCTTCTTCGGCAATCAGGCGGGATTTTTCAGCTTTGCAGGATTGAAGGGCAGAGCCGCGCTTGCTGGCCTTCTGGGTGTAAGCCGCTTTGCGCTTGCTGTGGTCATTCAGGAGCGCGAAGGGAACCCCATACGCACCTGTTTTGCGGATAGATGGGATAACGTCACGGAATACCCAGTTAGTGAACCGATGGGCGAATGTGCCGGGTGTGCTGGCCTTCCTGCTGCGGGCGATCAGTTTGTAGAAACCAGACTCAGCTACCACGTTCCAGCTCCGGGCACCACCACGCCGGCCAGAATGGCCCTCAGTTAAAGTGAGGGTCATTACCTCGTCACTATCGATAGAGGAAACGGCGCTGGTGGGGTTGCCGATTTCCAGCGACAGGCAAACGTCAGCAGCCACAAACCACGGCTCACCGTAAACGCTCACGATGCGAACGGTCTTACCTTCGAACTTAATTACCGAAATATCGCTGCTATTAGCGGTAAACGTAGCTTTACTGCCGGTGAGCTTAGTCATGGCTAACCCCCAGTCGTTTAGCCAGCCAGCGCTGCGACAGGCGCACCAGTTCCGGCTTACGCTGCTCATACGGCATACCCATGTCGATCAGTGTAACGTTGGTGCTCTCCAGATAGGTGAGATGCTCCAGCTGCTCGGTGCTCATGCTGTCGCGTGACTCTCCGCTAACCCCGTTCACCTGCGCCCACTGTTTAGCCGTGAGGCCCGCCAGGACAATGCGGGCGATCATGTTGCTCTCGTTGGAATAGTGGCGGGGTAATGTCTGCTTACCTTGCTCAGCGCGGGCAGTCTCCAGCGCGGCACACATCGGCGTGAACATGTTGGCGGCACCGATCCGGGCTTTTAGCTGGCGACGGTATTTGGCGGCTATCGCTGGCGCACTGAGCTGTAACGCTTCCTCGCACTGGATGAAGTATCGGCGAACGGCCCGGCCCTGTTCGGTACGTTCCACCATTGCCAGCTCTTTTGCCATGCCTACGGAAAGGCTGTAATCCTTACTGCGACGATCTCCGCCGCGCTTCGTTACCCACCCACTGGCAGACTGATCGATATTTGTACTTTGGTTCCTGAAATCTGAGGAATCAAAAACGATGTAATCAATATCCAGGGTAAAACCATACTCACCAATACGCAGCTTCATCCAGGTAGAAAAGTCATTACCCACGCCTAGCACTTTATGCAGTGCTTTCGCACTCACGATATTGGTTTCACGCCCGCCAATCAGACCGGAAGTAATCGGGATAATTGCGGCAAAGTCGCTGCCGGTAATATCGCTGCGGCTGTGCTCGATGTGAGGGATGGCCTCAGAAATTAATCTGATTTTTTCAGTTTTCATTTTTCAGGCTCCGATTAAGCGGCGGGAAACGCGTCCGGGTACAAGGTCAGAATGTCGTTAATTTCACGCTGAGACAGACCGGTATAGCCACCAGCTGCGGCATTGCCATTAACGAGCTGGATCACGCGCATGACATCAGCACGACAGGTAATGCGGTAACGGAAGTGGCTTCCGATCCCGTCGCCGTTCGGCTCATTAATGCGTTCAAGCTGAATATCAAGCCGCCGCTCCAGGTCGGAAGCGTAATTCCTTCCTGACGACAGCCGGCAGTATCGAAGAATCTCGTTCTCAGTGAAGCCATTAACGCCTGTACGCATCATGTAGACGCGGGCGCGGTGCTTTTTCGGTGCTGGTTTAATGGTGCTGGTGCGGGTATCATCGTAGGCGCTAACCTGTCCGATGATGCCCGCCTCTGTGCGGGTTTTCTTTTGCATTACGCCACCTCGCCGCGCGACTCAGCGATCCGCTGTTTTACCCAGGCATCAACCTCACTTTCAATGAAGGCAATGGCCCGCGCGCCAATTTTCACAGCCGGTGGGAAGCGCTCCTGACGCATCAGACGATAAATCCACGCTTTGCTGTATCCTGTGCGACGTTGTACTTCCGGGAAACGTATCAATGATTGAGACATCTGTAAGGCTCCTGTAGTTGCTTGAGGTTTACCGGGCAGATGATGGGCTTTTGCTTAAGGGAAAGGCGCAATATTGCAGGCCTAAAATGTAATATTGCAATTAATCTATGTCTGACAGCCAGTTTTCAACAGTAACCCCGCTGGGGCAAGGTAAATCCTTTGCTGCCAAATCATCTCGGATTTGAGCCATTTTCCCATCGATGTGTTTGCGGGGTGAGTTGGCCATATCTTCACCATACATGACGGTAAGTAGGCTTTTGATAAACCTGGCTTGAGCATTTTCAGTTTTTTTGGATTGCTTAGGTGTGCTGGTCACAGGCGCAGCATTCAATAATTCCACCAGCTTATCTAAATTTGCGGTTCTGGCTACAAAATACACATCGTCAGGAAATGTAGGGACCGGGATATACCTGATATGAGCGTTCGTATCCCACATGCTTACACCTTTCATAGCGTTAAACATGTCTATAATCCCCTTAAATGCCGGGTGATTAACGTCTCCTGCGACTGATGCGGCGCGATAAAGATGATCAACCTCTGTATCAACGTCGATAAAATGCTGTAACTGATAGAGGCCATTGGGGCCGCCTGATATGGTGACTCCTCTGATTATATCCTGCTTCCTTGATGGTTTCGGTAAGTTGAGGCATTCGCAATACTGTTCCTCGGCAAATAGTCGTTCAATACCAAGCAATGGAGTGTCTTGAACGCCACTAAGGCTGAATGTCTCACTACCAATTGGAACAGCAAAGTCTATTTCCCGCTCTGGAGAAAAAGACTCACCAATAAATACCCCCCAATTATCACGGACGTAAACTTCAGGAGCATTGGCTGTTTCAGCCATCCTTACTTTTTTTACGGTTACCTTTTTTGCGATCTTGGGTGATTGAAGGTTTACCGATAATGTCAGATAACCATCCAAGGCAAAACGCAGGACATCTCTGACTGCGACCTGCTCTTCAATTTTTCTTTCAAGATATTGAGCTGCCTCTTCAAGGCTCAGCCACTTCCGTAGATTATTCAGTTTAGACAAAGGTGTTCCCCACTACCTTCCCCCCCTTTTTTGTGAACTGGCACCAACCGATGGGGTATCGGCTTTCGGGAGCTACCCTAGGTGCCAGCAGCAGGCATTTTACCACGTCCCTGCTACGTCGTGTTGCCTCTATGCGCGTTGCCCAAATCTCCCATAAGCAACGTTTCCGCCGTTCGCCAGCGCTTCCATATAGTCGGCATACCATTGAAGCATCTCCCGTCGGCCGTCCAGGTACTGGGCGTGGTTATAAGTGCCGCGGATCGAGTTTTTATCGACATGCGCCAGCTGTGTTTCTATCCACGCGGTGTTGTATCCCTGTTCGTGCAAAATGGTGCTCATAGTGTGCCGGAAACCGTGCCCAGTAGCTTTGCCGTCATAGCCAATACGTTTGATCACCTGATTAATGCTGGCCTCGCTCATTGGCTTGCCGGCGTCATTACGGCCAGGGAAGACATACTTACCACGGCCGGTGAGCTGGTGGATTTCCTCCAGCATCGCTTTAACCTGGCTGGATAAAGGCACGACGTGCGGGCGGCGCATCTTCATTCGTTCAGCGGGTATCTGCCAGAGATCTTTCTCCAGATCGATATCAGCCCACTCAGAAGCACGCAGCTCGATTGTTCGCAGTCCGGTGAGCATTAGCAGGCTGGTAGCAGAACGTGTCACCATACTGCCGCTGTAGCCGCTAAGTGCTTTGAGAAAGTCAGGTATCTGTTCGAGGTTCAGATGAGGGAAGTGCTTCTGCTTCGGTGCTTTCAGCGCACCAGCAAGATCGATAACGGGATTATTCTCTGCCCTGCCGGTAATTACCGCATGGGTAAAAATTTGCCTACAGGCTTGCCGGGTCTTCTTCAACTTGTCCAAAACACCGCGTTGTTCCATTTTACGCAGCACGGCCAGCATCTCAGCCGGTTTAATGTCGTTGATTGCCCGCTTACCGATGAAGGGAAAAATGTCTTTGGAGAGGTATTCCAGGATGTCGGAGGCATAGCCTTCTGACCAATTGCCTTTTTTATGGTCGTGCCACTCGATAGCGATCGCCTCAAAGCTGTTCTGAACGGCTAATACTTTGGCTTGTTTTTCGGCCTGCTTCTCCTGCCCCGGATCGCCACCAGCTGCCAATACCTTTTTTGCGTCATCGCGCCGCCGCCTGGCATCGGCCAGTGGCACATCAGGATATACCCCCACCGCCAGCAGCTTCTCTTTACCTGCAACGCGGTATTTCAGCCGCCAGTATTTTGCGCCGTTAGGGTTCACCAGCAGATACAGGCCGCCGCCGTCAGCCAGCTTATAGGGTTTATCCTTTCCTTTGGCAGACTCGATCTGACGGGCATTAAGCTTCACTTTGGGGGTATCTCATTTCATTGAACGGGACTGTACCCCCAAATGTACCCCCACAGAGATGTAGACTTCAATAGAAGTTAGTACACGTCACGATAACGAGATTTCGCTTGAAAGCATGATTTACTGGGGTTTTGTAGACTTTGAGATACTTCAGGAGAGATGAAATTGGCACGCCCTACAGGATTCGAACCTGTGACCTACGGCTTAGAAGATAGTAGATCACATCTCAACACACTGTAAATGAACAATAAATCCATGCTCGCATCATGATTTGTGTCGTTACGTGTCGTTTGGTGAAATCCTTTGCCTTTCCACTAATTCCTTTAACGACACATCCACGACACACCTCACCTACCCCACCACCTCACACAGGCACATCATCAAACTCAAAAGTAGTCGTGTCATTCACTGAGTACGTGACGACTCCAAATATCTCCGTTCCCTCATCAGCATAAAAATCCCCGTCAAGATACTTCACCACTCTTCGCGAAAGCGGATCTGTAAGTGCAGGTCGGGGATGCAGACGCAGAACGAATATCCGAAACTCTCCCTCAACATCAGCAATGACCACCGATCCATCAACCGGCTTTCTGGCACTGTCAACGATCAGCAGGGAATCGGGCATGATGCCCAGTTGCGGATAGCCCGAGCCGGACTTAATCAGGTAAGTCGCAGCCGGGCGCTTGATACAAAGCTCATCAAGAGAAATCCGTTTCTCTACATAGTCTTGTGCTGGTGATGGGAATCCCATGATGACCTCCGATAGAATACTGTACGCATGTACAGTATTTTGAAAGTCGCCAGCGATCAAGGGAAATTTTTAGTGCATGGCAATCACACCGGCACATCATCAAAATATATCCTCCCCATTCAATAATAATTCTTGAAAACGTTAAAAGTTACGGGTGCTAGCTCTCCTGAAATACTCTCTTAACCATATGTCTGCCATCCCGTTCGCAACAAACGGAATGTCAGTGATTGCATAGCTTTCAGAAGTAGTACCATCGAATCCAAAAGCTCGCTTCGGATAACCCGGCTTCGGCCCCAATTCAGAATCAAAAAGGTTCATGAGACTCGCCGCAAGATTTGTCGCTGATGCCGATTTTGCATAGAGAAGATTGTACATTGCCAGCTGATACGTGTTGAATGACCCCCTCCGACTCTCAGATATGCAGTAGTCAATTTCATGAAATCCACCTTTTGCAGATGATGCCATCAACATGTAATTTATCATATTGAAAGCCGGTTCTTTGTTCAGAAGATAGCACGCGCAAGCATAACTGTTCATTGAATAAAGCTGGTAATGCAGCCAGTTCGATGTTGTTATTTTTTCGTCAGCACCATCTTTTATAACGTTCTCAACGTACATATATGTATTAGTGTTTTTCAGCAATGACTCAATTCCATTGAACGCCGATATATAACGCCCACTGTCCTGTCCAGCGTAAATTCCGAGAGCCAGAATCCTCATAGCTGCCGCATTGGAGTTTGAGTTCCCAGCACCGGCTTTTGAACCATCAAGGCTAACTCCACCGTTTGACTCGTAGTAAGTAGAAATAGCATCTGCGAATGATTTAATACACCCCTCAAGTTTGTTTTTTACCGTTAGATTTCCCTCTTTTACAGCAACTTTGTACAGCCACTCAAGCGGTGGAACACATAGTCTTGATGCGAACTGAAGCAGAACTTTCCCGGCAAGATATCTTGTGCCTATGTCGTTAATTGTCGCTGCGCCATACGTCCATCGAATATATTTATCAAGTGTGCTAAACAGTCCGTCAACAGTATTCCAACCGTCTCTGACGTGTCGGATGATATCGTAGCTGATTGCAGCGTACTGCCATACCCGATCTGCAACAGGATTGTTATAAGGCATACCCCCGGAACCGGCTGCATCGAATGAGTACCACCATTCCATTGAGCCATCTAAATGATCTTCAATTCGTCTCAGTAAATTCTGTTTGATAACTGTCGGATAAGACGACTCACCCATAAATCCCACAGGACGATTATAAGGCAGGCTTATTATGTCGCGTGCGTTTAAATTTACGTTTGCATTACAATCAATCCAGAATTCCTGAACCCATGTCCAGTCCTTCTTGACTGGCCAGTTTTTTAGAGAATAGTCATTTGCAGAACCGTATTTCCATCCAAGATATATGCGTGTTGAGACTCCATTTGGATAAAGTATTGCTGCATGAGCTGGCCTTGTAGGTCCATACCTTTCACCATCCCTGTGCTCATCCCCTGCACCGCGAATTGCTGTAACCGTAAATTTTTTCCCGCTGATTTCGTCAGTCCACCAGGCAGACATTGCGTTATTATCTGATGAATAAACAGCATCATTTAGCGATAGTCGAGAGTGAGCACCTGCCAGAACCCCCGCCGGGATATCCTTATCTGCCTGAACAATGACATTTATCTGAAATTTACCGTTTGCAAAAAATCGGTATCGAGTCGTAAATCTTACAGATTTTTCCGGTATGTTAAGCTGAGTGTCATTAAAAATAACATGCTCAATTTCTGTAAAAACCGGTCCAGATTCAATCATTCGAAGTGACGGCATCATAGGCGCAGATATTTCAGCAACAGAGTTGTTACTGATACCAGCAAGGTGCGTTGAATGAACAATTGAGTGAACCGTGCCATTTGGGTCTGTAACAGATGTAAGGCACCAGTTTTGCTGACGTGTAAAGCTATATGTATACCCACCAATTGAAACACGTTTCAGGCTTTCGTTAACAACAATAAGGGGTGAGCGGGGTATGCTACTCATCGGGACTGAGAATGCACGGAGCTCTAAATTTCTCCTCGTTGCAGGGCCGAGGCTATCAGTGTAAAAAAGCGATCCGGAATTAAAACTATCATCAGCATGCCTGGCTCTCTCGGACCGAAGGCGCTTGTTTGGATGATATTCACCAGAAAATTGGCAAGGATACTCATTTCCTTCTTCATCAATCAAAACAAGGCAGGAATCATCTTTTGCAATACACTTAGGGAAGCAGACTTTCAACTCTGTGGGGTAGTTTGTGAATGTGTAGCTACTTCTATTAACAACATCCGCAGTCAACCGAAGAAAATCACTCTGATATCGCGAAAAGTCAGAACGTGCAGCGTACAAAGAAATAATTACTGAATAAGAGCTTGCAGAATCCCGTCCGTCACTAAGAAGTGATTTACAACTTATTTTTGCATCACCTTCTTTTAACTCAATCTGAGCATAACGGGATAAATCTTCGCTCATGTTCCAGTTATTGGTTTTAACTAAAATGTAACTTCCAGACCCTTTTTCTCGGAGATAATTATATATAGAGTTAGCGTCTTCAGATGAATAACCGGCTGATTCAATATCTGAAACGGGGATAATAAAGCGGATACTACTCGCATCCGTACTGCCTGAAACAGTTGGAGCCGTGTATGAAATCCCTCCTGAAGCCGTGCCTGGAGAAAAAATACCGGATACATCGATCGCAGTAAAGGCTGAATTATCAGATACGTCGATAGTTTTCCCGCAATCGAATGTCACACGAACCATGCCGCCTACGGTTTCATTTATAGCTCCGTTCTTCAGATCAAAAATATCAACATGCTCATAATACGACCATGTTTTGCCGTCCTGCATCATAAGTAAAGTAGCGGGAAGGAATCGACGCGTGATCAGACCTGCCACATTAGCGGTAAGGAGTAAATATGACCGCGTGTCAATAGATTTTGCAGCCAGATCACGTATAACGGCCAGCTTTCTTCCATAATATGGAATAGAAATAGATTCAATTGGACCGCTGGAAATCAAATTTGGGTATAGTGCGCTAACTGATACAGCTGATGTCTCTTCCAATTTTTTTTTCAGAAGGTAACTAACCCCTGAAATTTCTTCAGCTTCTTTTTTTACTAGATCAACATATGCTTGAGACGGAAGCCCCCTTCCTGTTGGCGTTAATGTGCCAGCCAGGTTCATGTACTCTACAGCCAGCGCAGACTCGTCAGAGCTGCGTACATAAGTGACCGAGCCAACAGGAATGTTAGAAATATCAGTCTGTGCTGCCGCAAGGGTCATATACTGACGACTTAAAGGAACCAGGTTGGCGAGCGTGGACTCATACTCAGATTTTCTTTCTGCTTGATCAGAATCAAACTCTGCCTTTTGCTCTGCTAGCTGACCATTGATAATTTCAGTCGCATTGCTGGCAGCATTGAGCGCAGCGTCCTGAGCCTGCTGCGCAGCATTAGCGGCTTCTTGCGCAGACTCAGCAGCCTGGTTTGCATACTCCGGTGCTTTTAAAGCATCTTGCACTGCCGCTGTAGCTTGGGAAGCAGCAACCTCGGCGATAGAAGCGTACTTCTGCGCCTTTGTAGTGTCCGATATTGACATTTATCACCCCAATGGGAATTTGTTTAATTCAGGCGGGTATTTCCGGCCAGTTAATTTCTTTTTGTTTGATGTCAATCCGGTTGACTGCGATTCGGTAAAGCTTCCATTTCTTTAAAGATTCTTTTTCTTCTTCTGTCGCCACTTCAAGATCAACAGCATCCTGAAGTGGGTTAATCAATTCAGTTGCAGAACTGATTAACTCATATTTATTGCGCGTGTTTGACGCAATCGTTTCTTCTTTTGTCGGTTTCGCCTGAGGGGAAAGAATTGGGTAGCCTTCCCCATCCGGGGTAATCCTTTTGCCCTCCTGCTGACCAGCCATTAACTCTTTGTATTTTTCCTCTTCCACAACCACCAAATCATCAGGGACCCCGTTAATGCTGTTCTCGTAAATATTCATCATTGAAGAAGGGTAAATCCCACCAGTTTTGGCGCTATATAAATATATTTCGGACATCTTTTACCTCAGTAGCCGATGGCTAGCCAGGAAGCGCTGCGCTCTTGATTATACATGACTGCGGTGAACCCATTTACAGTCTGATTTATTGCGGACATATTCGCCATAGAATTTGAACCGGTGGCGCTTTCATTTTTAGTCATGAAAACCCCTACACACGCATTTGGGAATGAAAATGGAAATGTAACGGCATTTAAATCTGCTGTGCGTGTAACTTGACCACTTTGTACGACAAATCCTGTCGAGCCATCAATACTCCGGGCATAAGATGGTGACAGTGCTGCAGTGTTAAGGCGGTTAAACCTCGCGTCTGAATCCTCCCTGCTGTGAACCTCTCCCCTGGAGTAGACATTCAGGTTTCCCCTGGCATCGCTTGCATTATTCGCTCCTGTTCCCCCGCGTTCCACAGGTGCTGTATTGAGTATCGAAAGAGCCCCAAGCCCGAGGTTTGTTCGGGCTGAAGCCGCTGTTGTCGCCCCAGTCCCCCCCATCCCTACTGGTAAAACATCCTGCATGGAAACATCCCCTGAATCCTTCGTGATGTTAGTGCCATAGCAATAAATAGTTGTCTTAATACCACTGGGCAGGGTGACGCCAGATCCTGATGGCGTCTTGATGATGACTTGATAACCACCCGTGCAGTTATTTACCACATCCCACTTCATCACCCATGCAGGGATAATAACGTTTATGCCCGATGTTAGCGCACCACTCAGAACAATTCGGCTTCGAGATGCTTCAAGTGTTGACAGTGTCCGCGAAGACCCGGCCAGACCGGTGACATTCGTTATGCCCCTTGGTGAATATGGGACCCACCCGGTAAGTGACGCGCTGGAAATTTCTGGATTGGCGCTGTTCTGCTCAATGGTGTTTATCCATGAGCCATCGCCCTGCGAGTTAGGGATGACAGCCCCTTTAGGGTAGCCGCCAATCGCACTGGCAAATGACGCATCAAATGGATATGACATTCCAGCGCTAACCCATTTGGCAGCATCTGACAGAGAAAACAGAATGCCGTTAAAATCTCGACCATCTGGCGGCACACCCCCGGCGCTTCGGGGCAACATAGTGACAGGTGGGAATCCCTTATCAAGAGACGCTGCTCCTGAGTTTTCCTGTGATGTGGATGTTGTCACCGGAATGTTGTTCTTATCCCCGTTCAGTGCAAATGCTTTCTGGAGTTTTTCAGGTATATCAGTTGTTCTCATTGTGTCACCTGTTGAACAATATTAATTAACACGCCAGCGGGTGCAGGAAATGCGCCGGAATCCTGAATGATTGCAAGGTCTGAAGGGGTAAGCGCAAATTCGAAAACATAGCTCATCTGCATATTGCTATCGTTACTCACATAAGCTCTGCCCCGCTCACCAAACATCATCTGCAAAAGCCTGTTCAGATTGGGTATCGTGCAGTCAGATATATTTGCCGCCGCTTTTACGATGATGAGTTTCCGGAATGCATCATCACTCAGTGTGACTGTTGATGTTGCTGAAGTCCCGCGAGTATAAAACGGTGCCTGGTTAAATGGCTCCGGGTCATTTACTACTGGCGTTTGTGATGACGCCTCATCAAATCCGAAATACACTTCCGAGGGGGTGACTGTGAGATTTCTGCCAATTCCGACAATCTTTCCCCACACATCAAGCCCATACGTCTCGGCTGTCTGGATATTCCATACCTGGTCGTAAAACTCATCAATAAAATCATCAAGCCCCAGCGACTGATTGAATGTCCCGATGACGGCGGCAGTGACAGGGTCGGCAGCATATTGCCGAAGGATGGTGTCTGCAGGATTTATCATGTCAGCGTTACCGTTATATTTGATGCATCCAGCGTCGGCACCTCATCAATTCCGAACCTCACGGATGAAGAATATGTCGTGCCATTTCGACTTAAGGAGATGCTGTAAATGTCGACATTTTCCGGGTCAATATCCTGAACTCCAGAGTAGTAACGTCCCGAGAATACGGATGAAGCAATACGAGCGCGTGTTCCACCGTCTTCTCCGTTAAATTGAGCGATGATCGCCTCTTTTACCTTTGCGACAATATCACCCGGAAGGGAATTGTTGTTTGCCAGCTCAATTTTGAAGTAAACACTCGCTGCTGACGGCGTATTCCATCGGATTTCATATTCTGGATATGGCTGCACATAGTTTTCGCTGTCTACGATAGTGAATGCAGTGTTGCCCAGCATGGAAGGGCCGGGGTTCAGTTTGCGAAATATTGCATCAGCTATGTCAGCCTGAGCGCCGCCGTATGCCGCGATATAGAGCGAATGCGGCTCCATGCTGTAGTTAGTAACCCCTTTTGTTACCGTTGCGCCAGTGTTGTTCTGAATCACGTAGGCATCGGTAACGCCGGGCACACTCAGTACACTGGCATAGATTGCTCCGAGTTGGTTTTTTGCGTTGCCTGCAACCGACTGCTTTCTCCGGTATTCGAAGTTTGCTCGGCTCTCTACGTCATTGCCCAGCACGCCAGCCGTAGCATTCGTGACGCCAGACCAACCGGCGATTGCTCGATAGATAATGTTCAGCGCGCCAATTGGGCATGCTATAGGCCCGGTGGCCTGGTTCTGGAAAACGACATCAACAGATCCGCTTGCTGGAATGGTTGCTTCAGCGAGGGAGTAGTACAGATAGCCTTTATTGTCCGATGCTACGCTGTTAGCCGGAATGACGGTTCCGACAAGGCCGGTGCATGTTGCTGTGACAGTCGTCCCCAGTGCGGGAATACGGTCAAGAAAGTATATCTGGCCGATGGCGTCCTGCATTCTCCCTTCGGCAAAGTCAGGGTTTATCTGGTTAATTAGCCAGGCCAAATCGTCATTGCGTGAAGCAATGATGGCTGTTTCGCTCATCGCAATCTGACCTTGCGGAGTTGTGAGACTTTTACTCATACCACCGCCGAATGCGGTATCCAGGTCGCTTAGTCGACCGTTCAGAATATCCACTTCGTCAGGGACGGATATCCCGGTATCTGACAGCGTCACTGACGGCACGGCTGTGGTAACTGTTACGTCAGCCATTGATTACCTCAAAATTGGATTGTCGATTGAACGTTGTTTGTGTCGGTTATTGTCATCACACCGGATGCTGCACGGTCGCCCTTGCCAATAACTGTTGTGCAGAACGCCGACTGAACATATGGCAGCTTTAAAGCTTCAGTCTGCATCTTCGTATTAATCAGTTGAGTGCCAGGCCAGTGACCGAGAATTCGCTCGTAGTACGGAATGCCCAACTTTGTGTCGTACCAGCATTCGCCGAGGAACGTTGAGCAAGCACAGGCAACATCCTGCGCCACTGCGTAGGGGTTGGAGGTGATCGCAATATTGCCGTTGTCGTCGAGCATCAACCCCCAAGTCTCAGGGTTGAGCTGGAATGATTTGGTTAGCATGGGTTGCTCCGGGCATAAAAAACCCGCCAGAGCGGGTTTGGTTGAATTAGCATAAGGGCTAATCGCGTTTTAAGGATTTATTCCCCGGGTTGCTTTTGCAGTCATTAATGAACCCGCTTCGATAAGCGTTAGCAAATGAGGGATCTGAAAGATATTGATATGCAAACTGATTAGAATGTGGACTGCCGGATGCCATAACAATCATCCTGTCAGTTTCACTTTTATCAATACCCAGCCAGCCGCCACTGTCATACGCCTCAGACCGGTATTCTTCTCTGGATGCATCACTAAATGCGCTTCCAGCTAATTGAACAGCCACGTTGTATCTCATGCTGTTGTAGCAAACATCTTGTAGTGTATCCCCTTGTCCGTAAGCAGCAGATGCAACCATGAAGATACTGAATACAGAAGAGATGACCATCTTCATTAGTTCGGTCCTTGTGTGTTGGAGTCTCCAAATTCTACACCGCCGTGTGTATGCGTGGAAAGACTGATTCCTGCGCCTTTAACGTCACCCACATTCTGCCGCGAACAAAAATCCCACCTGATGTGGCTACATTCCGATTGAATAACTGACGCCCATCAATGATGTGAATCCGGCACTTCCGCACACTGAGAAGTCAACCCAGTATCTTCTTCCCTCTTCAAGAAGGCGTTGAAGGTCTGCGTATTGACCCTTGTCCAGCTGGTCAAAGTTTGTAGGGATAGCGAAAACCTCGCCATCCCCGCGCGAAAACTGGATTAATTTGATGGTGTTACCACTATCCGAATATTGAAACCTCTTTGCCGTAAAAAGACCAGAGTGCGCCTCACACCCGTCAAGGACATCTGATAGGCCCTTTACACCGCCGGTAAGCGTTAGTTTGTCCCGGTATACCTCTGGCTTAGAGTCAGCGAAGCAGTTTGCGCTAATAAGAACAGATAGAATCATTAGAAATTTAAAGTTCATTGCTGTGGCCCCTGAGTATTAGATCCTCCTGATTCTACTCCACCATGGACATGCGTGGATAGGTTAATACCTTTCCCTGAAACCTCGCCAGAGGCGCTAAGGCTACCATCGAAAGTAGAGTTGCCACCAGATTGGGATAGATTGCCATTAATCTCTACATCTGGAGCATTCAGAGATATTTTCCCTTCAGCCTTTATGCTTACAGACAGAGGGGTTACCAACTCTATGCCATCACCACTAAACTTGGCGTATTGCGTGGGGGTTTTGTTAAGAACTCCACCTAAATAAATCCCGTCTGATTTGCTGTGCGTCCTCATAGATGCCGGCAGCGACTCTTTCTTTTCTGCCCTAGCGTTAGTAATGTCCCTGTCCATGCAAATCATTGGTCCGATATCACCAACAACAGGGTCCATCACAACGGCGCTGTTGCCTGCCTGCAGCCGCCAGACTGGAATGTTGTATACCGGGGAATTTGGTATTTTTGATCCGTCAGCGGAGAATCCGCTAATCATAGGGGTAACATCCACCAAGGGATTGCCATCTGAATCATTGCTAACGCTGTTTACCACAACAAGTTGAACAAATGCGTTCTTAGAAAGAAGCAGGTTAAAAATAAATTCATTGATATTAGCCTCGCAGTTAACATCTTGAGGCTTGTATGAAAACTCGCCCTTTTGTGACACTTAAGCCTCCGAGTCCTGATTGGCGATTACAAAAGAAAACCAAGGCCCCCCCTCTATCCATGAAGAAATGACGTGTTTTACCGTATTTATTGTGTACAGCCCGGATGCCCCAGGTAGTTCGGTATCCAGCCTCATCTGCCGAGGGGCTATCAGGTTGGATGAAAACATTGTGGTTATATATAGCCCATCCCTCGTCCATGCTGGATATCCAATCAATCCATTGTTTTTTGATACATAAGGAACAATGTCATTCCATGACCCCTTCATTTTCCACAGCCGGATGATGCCAATGCTGCAGTCAATGTTAAGATTCGCACTTTTTGCTAAACTGATTATCTGGCTTACCGGGTCGCCAACAACGTAAGGATTGTAAAGAGTAAATTTAATGTCCTCTAACGTTGACACCATTATCCCTAATGGGTCGGCAATAGACCTGATCGCATCGATAACATCCACCTCACCTTTAACTGAAAATGGCATGGATGGCAGAGATCTTTCTGCGGCAATTGCGTGGGCCTCTAAAATTAATGGTGCGTCAGGAGCCTCATTGAAATCAGTCGTGGCGAAGGTGATTGTTCCAGTAAATATAAGCTCATCTTGAGCCCATATTTTTATGTAATTGTTTTTGGTGGGCCCCCTAAGGTTTCCGGCATAACTCAACTTAGCCATGTTACTGAGATTCAACCCATAAACACGACATGAAACAGTAGTTAACGCGGCACCCCCATAACCATTGTACTCTACGATCGCTCGGGCGTTCTCGATAGTTAGGATGTTATCTTTGGATGGACCTTGAGATCCATCAAAAACCTGGTCAGTTAGAGTAAACTGAAATTTTATATTCCTTTCTTTGTAACTCATCGCGCCATCTCTTCAGACGTGGCATAGAAAAGCTTGTATCTTTTCCCCAATTCATCGTATATAGGGTCGCATGACCCTTTGATGTCGACAAAGAAAAGTTCACCAGAGAACTTAAGATGGGGATATCTTACAAGCCTATTACAGTTCAGACACAAAATCCCTTGCGCAATCCAGATTTCATCTACGCCAATATCTATAAACATGCCAGAGGTGCGCTGATTTATTCTCAGAGTCACGCGCTGACCAGAAAGGGATACGTGTAGCGTCTGACCCTTTACGGGCTCTAAGGATATCTCTAGCATCAAGACAACCCCTTAACCAGCTCATCAATTGACTGCGAAAGGTCATTGATGGATGATTCGGCCGCACTGTTAATTGCATTTGTAATGCCTTTCGTAGAGCTGCTTACAGCAGTAGAAACCGAAGTGGCCACTGAAGTGGCAGCGCTTGATAATGATGACTTTAGACCAGCAAGAGCGCCTTTAACATCATCAATGGTTGCATCGCTTGCATTGGTGTTTACATTCCCCGAAGATACAGAACCACCCCTTGATGTATCATTCTTTGCTGGCTGACTCTTTGCTGTTGTGTTAGCAATCCCGACCTCCGCCTCTTGCATTACGGCTTGGAAAATCGCTTCTACAGTCAATAAAGTTACATCTTGGGACGATGTGCGATAGTTGTATCTTTGTAGATCGTAATCCTCATACGTGGTGTCAGGAGTTTCTATATCGTACAAATCAGCTGAAGAAACCATTCTATCCAGCGATGAAAGTAGGTCTGAGCGGCTCGTCAGAGAGAAGTTGGTTATATTCGGTATTCCACCACTGAAACCAGTCCATCCTTCCAAGGTGAAAACAACACGGATAAGAGCCGGTCGCTTTACCTTGTTATATGTAGTGTAAGAGCCGCCCTCAATAGGTGCAGAAACAGAAACAGCGTCAGCCCCATACTCAATTCCCAGAAACGATGTTGGTGAAACAGCCTTAGCTCCTGACTTTAAATATATTCCGTAACTCGGATAAACCGTACTGTTTATGATGGAAAATATATTCCCACTATTCAGTGCGCTTAACAGTGTTGTTTCATTTAGACTAAACATTAGTTGTTCTGCCCCGTCATAAATGTTTGTGTCAGGCTGCTTTGCGATATCCCCTTACTTGCGGCATCTTTTGCCAAGCTTTGCAAGTTGTTCGCATCTGTCTTTATTGTGGTGTTCTGGAAAGTTATATGTGTGCCGCCTGACTGCTGGCTTGACTGAGAATGGACCGCATATCGCTGTGAAGACTGCATTCTTGCGATTATTGGACCGGCATAGTTTCTTGTCTCTGCCGGAGCATTCTGCAGGCCTTTTCTATCGACATTGCCCTCACCCCAGTTGTATGCAGAAAGAGCCTTTGTGAGATCGCCATTATATTTCTTTAACAGCCTACCCATGTGCCGGGCACCGGCTGTTAAAGATGCCAGAGGGTCGTATTCCCTCCCTGCTATGCCAAGGTCTTCTGCAGTTCCCGGCATTATTTGCATAAGCCCCTTGGCTCCAGCCTTGGACAGCGCTGAAGGATTCCAGGAAGATTCTTTTTCAACCTGTGCGTCTAATAGACCGGGTGGTAGGCCATTTTCCTTTTCTAGCCTAGCTGTCTCTCCGAAGAAAAATGACCGCACCTTATTACCAACAGAACGAGGGTCAACCCCAGTTTTCTCCTGAATCCAATCCGCAGCGCTGTTTGCGTTTTCGCTCACAGACGGAAGATTGTCACCTCCCTGACCAAGCTTAAACAACCCCCTTACTTTGTCACCAAACTCACTGAAATTAAGGTTAAAAAGGCTTTTGAAGGCATCGATTATCCCCTCAACGGTTTGCCTACCTTCGTTTAGGTTAATGTTTAAATTTGCAATATCTTCTGACATGGACCAGTTGTCAGCATCTATATCGAGCAGATCGCCAATAGCCTTGGAAGCGTCCTTAACATCTGTCCAAAGAATATCAAAGGTTTTGCCAAGCTGGGAAAATGATGAGTCTATCTCTGCGCCGTGGCGGGTAACCCAGGCACTCATATCATCTAACGCACCAATTATTTTGTTTACTGCCGGAAGAAGATTTGCATAAAGAGTTAATGAAGTGCTTTCCCATGACTGACGAACGCGAACAAACTGCTCATTAAGCCTCCTGGCTTTATCCGTTAGCTCTTCGGTCTGCTTCGATGAGGATTCCATTTGCTTCTGGATTTCCAGCAATCTTCCGCTTTGCAACCCCTGAATAGTCGCGTTATCCAGATTAAGCTGCTGACCATAGAATCTCTGCTGATTCTTATTAAGCTTGTTCCAATTCTCCGCCAGGTATTTCATAACCTGTCCGGGGTCCATATTAGTGTCGAATTGAGCTCCAGTTTGAGCGCCGAAATTAAACAGCGTGTTCAGCGTATCATCAGCGCCAAAGCCAGAATTAAATTGAGAAAGAGAGCTTTGGAAGCGCTGCAGATTAGACGTCATGCTAGAGGCTGATGACCCTAAAGCCTCTGCAGACTTTGTCCAACCATCCAATGCCTTTGAAGATAGGTCTAATGCCGATGACTGCACGCCCAGATCAACCAAAGATTTGGTCGTCTCAGTTACAAAATTCTTAACCCCATTGGCGCTCAGCGCTACACCAGCTAGCGCAAGGATGCTTTTACTAATGCTCGTAAAGAAATTAGCAGCCCTTTTCCCTGCTGCCTCAAGATCTTTCGCCGTTCTATCTGCATCTTCTCTGGTGGTTTTCAGGCCATCTTTGACCTTTTCTCCACCTTCCTGAAACTTAGAAGGGTCAAGGCCCAATGTGACCACAAGTGCATCAATTACCGTTGCCATTATTGAGCCTCTTCCGCAAGCTTGATTACCTTCATGTTGCTGTCATCGACGATGATCACTTCTAGCCACCACCACATATCCTCTACGCCTAAAGTCGTGCTTAATTCTGTCAATGAGCACTTGCCTGATGACATGATTACAGCAATGGATTTTGGGACGTTTGCATAGTCAGTCAGTCCAGGAATTGATGACCCGGCTAAGATGGGGAGATCTAATTGGCGGCGGCTTTGAAAAAATCTACGTGGAGTTTGAACGCCTCAGCTCTTAACTTCAGTCGAGTGGAAACCTCTTCTATATCATCTTCGATAAGGCCACGCTTAATGGAGTGATCGGAAGGGTTTGGCACAAACTGTACGCACGCCATTAGCTCATCGAGTAAAGGCTTTGCGTCTGCTGGGGAAATCCCACCCAGCAGGTCGAAGCCAATTTGAGACAAGCCAACCATCCCCATTTTTGCAATATCATCTGGGATTTTTACCCCGTTCTTCGCCATTGCCAGGCCAGCACGGATAGCCCACCACTCGGCAGCGGTAGCCGACATTTCTCTGATGAAGAAGACCTTGCCATTGTCGCGGCCTTTGCCTTCTTCGGTGTAATAAATCTCTTTGCGTGCCATGATAGCCCTTATACGTTGTAAGCTTCTGCTGTTACTGACTCCCAGTTAATCTGGAAAGTCATTGCCTGCAATACGCGCTGAGCGTCAGGCATTGCTTTAACGCGCTGTAAAACTCCATTAGTGAGCGTGTATTTGCGACCGAGCGCAGGGAGGATGATTGTTGCATTACACCGGAATACAGCGATTGAGGTGCGAGAAGTCAGCATCCACGTTTCAAAAATATCCTTGCTCGGACTGTCGGGCATGATAGTGATCGTTTGCAGGTATTCACCAAAAACGAAACCGGCAGACAGCTTTCCATCAGCCCCACGAACTGTCTGTGCCAGTTCTGTATCCCCCAATGCAAACATGGCGTCTGCGGCGTAACCCTCAAGAATCTGAGCGGATGGGTACAGATTAGTTACTGTCAGCGAGAAAATTGAATCGGCGCTTGTAATTGTATTAGCCATTGATTTCCCCTTACTGAACCATGATGGAGGCTAAAGTGATTGACTGAACGCTGCCGCCGTCAAGGTAGAAGAGCGTACATCCAGGGCGAACCCTTTCGGCTCTTTGCGCTGGCGTTGCTTTCGGAATATTCAGATACCAGCCCTTTGAGATAATTGAAGAGCCTACCTGCACGCCAACCGCATTATTGATTTCTGAGATTTGCGCTGCCGAGAGGTCTACACCTGTTCGGATGCCGCCGAATGCGATCCCCTGCGCGATTGTATCTGCCATAGATGATTCAATTGCGGCATCACCACGCGCATTGTACGGCAGCGAACGATTGGACTTAAACAAGCGAATACAGTCAGCCATCAGACTGGCGTTAAGCCAAATCTGGAATGCGAATGAGTCAGCCCATTTGAAATCTCCCGTCACTTTGCCGGGTGACCAGTAGCGCTCATCATGTTTGTTAGCTGAGTAATCGCCGTAGAAGTTATAACCGTTGGCAATCAGGGCATCGTAAGCAGCAGAAGTACCGACAGTAGTCAGCAGGCCGTCAAGCTCACGGAACTTCATTGGCACACGACCTTCGAGGCGATCAAAATCCAGCGAGGCGAAGTAGCCCAGCACTGCAGCTGCATGTGTCACGCTGCCATAAACGGGCAGCACGTTTGCGTAGCTGTACGTGTTAATGATGTCGTAGGTCATCGTGTCAGTTGACCCGGCGACCAGCGCTGAACCGTCCAGCGTGTACGGCACATAACCAAACCGGTAGTTCTGAGCACTTACCCAGGCTGAGAATGACAGCGCCTGTGATTTAGTCGGTGCGAAAGCAGTAGTAAATACCGCCCAGTTCTGCGAAGAATCCAGCACTGCGGTCATTGCATCGTTGACATTTGCTGCTGCTGAACCCTGAGACAGAGTCGCGCCAGTGGATGCGGTTAGCTTCAGGTCGCTCGAAAGCGTGCCTGATGCGTAGCTGATTGTGCTGGCAGCGCCGGTAGTAGCGGAAGTAATGATAAAAGCTTTTTGCGTTGTGTCGAACACAACATCAACGCTTGCGCCGATACCTGTTTTAATCAGAGATGCTGCCTGAGCAAAGCTTGTCGCAGAACTCAGATTGATTGATGCAGATGTGCGTGCTGTGCCGTCAACGGTGAGTGTCAGCACTCCTGACATCAGCTTTAGCTGCTCAAGCGTGACGTTGGCCATTGAGCCAGAGCGAAGCCATGCTGCTGCTGCATCAGTGTTGAATCGGGCAAACAGTATCGCACCAGGGGTTTTCGTTGCCGAATTGTAGCCCTGAAAATAAATCTCAGCCATGCTGAACTCAGTCGATGCACTGCCGAAGTAAGAAGAAACATCTTCTTTGGTGGTAAACGTCACCACGCTGCCCACTGGTGCGTACTGGCTGTTAGTCAGTACAAGCCCGTTCAGGTCCAGCGCGGAGCCGCCCGCAGGCAGAACGCCGGGGTTTATCTGCACATCTTTACGTAATGGGATTGGCATTTAAGCGCTCTCCGTTGGGTATTTTAAATCTGCTGCGACAACGCCGACAGAAACGTTATCAAAGAAGTCCTGCCGCGTTGAAACGGTCGGGTTGAACTGACCGATGAAGTCCATCGTCCAGCGATTTTCGTACTGCTGTTCACCGTTAATCATCGTGGTCTGATGCGGATCGCTGCAGTAATGAGGGGTTAGTGGGCTGTTGTTGTTTCGGAACCATTCACAGGCGTATTCAGAGCGAACCATCGTCCCGATAATCGTTGCGTTATCCGCCGCTGAGGGGCCGTAACAGTCAATCTGACACGGCCACTGGACGCTACGCTGCGTCAGCTCCTTCCCTTCTCCGTACACACTGTTATCATCAAACAGGACGCGGTTTGTTGAGAGTCCAACCTGACGCATGGGGGTCATGATAATGAAGTCGCTGGTCGGCATTGGAGTCAGGTTTTGCTGGCCATCCAGCACGTTATCCATTGGGAGCCCGGTTAACTCCATCAGAAAAGACTGTAGCGCGATGAGCAGGTCCAGCTCTTTGATGCTTACTGTTGCCATCACGTCACCTGCTGATTAACGATAACTTTCACCCAATCCGGCCAAAGCTCTACGACCTTCACAACCAGCCACTTCTGCTCCCCGAGCATCAGAATGTCACCACCTTTCTGCTCCGGTCGATTGATGCCGCTGAAATTCCCGTTCAGGTATGCAGTGCGCAAAATTCCCTGAATGTTCACAGCATCAACCTGCCGCAGATCAGTAGATGAAAGCTCCTGCAACTGCACCGTTACCGGAACATCGGTGTAGGATGGTTCACGCTTGCCGCCCGGCAGTGTGGTGTGACCACTGTAGACCTTGAACACTGCCGCAACATTAGGGTTGATCGCTCTGGTAGCCCGGTTAGCTATGCCTCTCAGGTTCATTCGATGCCGCCCTTAACTTCATAGTCCACGCTGTTGAGCATGTGTGAAGTGTCAATTAACGGCTTGCTGAAACCTTTCTTCGCTATCGTTGTGGGTGAAAGCTCGGGCTCTGTAAGTTCGCGAATTGACCCTTGCAGCTGACCCTTAATGTGCTCACCCATTCGGCCCATAAAAAGCTCGACATCGTAATCACCGGCCTCAGCCAGATTCGCCAGGTCATCAGCCCACTGGGGAGATTTGGCAGCTATCATGTTCCTGAAGAAAGGACGTGGAGGCTGGTTATTTGCCGGATTTCCGAACTCATTAGAAGCAGCAACCATAGCAACCGGCTGCCCATCAGGATATGTCGCACCTTCAAGGAAGCCGACGCGTAACACCTTCCCGTCACCCAGCTTTTCAGCAAGCTCCTTCAGCTTTCGCTCCAGCGCCTCGCCGCCGCTCAATGTTGTCATGATTACCTCCTCCAGTAACCTCTGCGGTTATAGTGGTATGGATACATTGAAGGTGAGCCACCTGGGACATACATTGCCTGACGATAAGGCGCTGTTGCCTGCCAGTAGGCTGCACCGTATGGTGTTTGCAGATACCACCACGACGCGGAACTGCCTGGCACATCACCAAGGCTGACCGATACCGAACCTTCTGAAGCACTGGCAACACGCCCAACCAGACCAGACGGCCTCTCACCTCCCACGCCAGAATGCAACGCAGAAAGATGAGCAACAAGCATGTTCAGGTAAACCGCGCGCACCTCAGCATCCTTAACCGGGCTACAGTCAGTGTTGTTCAGGTAAACCGTTGCCTCGACAAAGTAAGCGTTTAGCAGGCTGTCACTTACGGAATCGAACTCCGGGTAGCGCTCCCTGAACGCTGCTATGTCAAAGACAACGACCGCCATCGTTAACCCCGCCCCTTCATGGCTTCTTCATCCTTTTCAATGCCTTCAACCGGCTTATCTTGAGGAAGACCCTCAAGACCAGTTTTAACTTTGGCATTCTCGGATGCTTTGGATTGAGCGCTGTTGGTTTTAGCCTGGGCGAAAACCAGCTCACCCTTAACGTATGGCTGGTTAGCATGCTCTTTCAGCCAGATGTCAAAATAATCCTTATCGACGCCCTCGGTCAGACCATAACCTCCAATCACGCTGGATGAGTTAGCACCCAGCAGGCGAACCACCTTGCCACCCACATCAATCAGCAAACCATTTGGGAGTTTGCACCCTACAGTTACTACTTCAGCCATTTCTTACACTCCCAGCATGCTGGCGATCGCCAGCGGTTGACGAATGATGGTGCCCCACGTACCACCGGATTTTTTCTGCTTCCAGCTCGACTCTTCTGTAACAACAGCGTGAGCACGCATCTTCTCAGTGAAGGCTGTATAGGTGGTGTCCTGCTCTCCAAGTCGTTCAGCGACCATCTGGACAATCTCACCGGCTGGAGTTGAGTATTCAATCGCAGTCTCAATGGTGAGATTTGGGAAGTTTTTCTTCAGCAGATCGGTAACGTTCACGTTGTACATGTTTGTCTTAGTGAGGTTTACTTCTGCCGTTGGCGACATGCCCAATTTAATTCTGTCGGTACGCTCAACCAGGCCTTTGGTCTGAGCAACAAGCTGCTTCCACAGCCTTCCTGAAATGTCGTCATATACAGCCTGACCATCTTTCGAATCCCAATCCACAGCGCCATTAGCTCCAGTTGCCGCTGGTGTTACTGATGGCTGGAGTGATGGGTCGTTCAGTGCGCCGTAGTTCTGAAGACCGCTGATGCCGAAGAAGTAAGATTTATTCTGGAACTTGTTCAGGATAAGAGCAGATGCAACGTTAAGCTCTGCGGCGTAACCAATTCGTGCCGCACCATACATATCTAACTCACGCTCACCCCATCGGGTGTGCGTTTGATAGTGGTAGGACTGGCGAGGGACCCAATTCACGTTAGCGGTGACCATGCCGTTATTGTTGAAGTCTCCATAGGAGCTAACTTCACCTGCACTTTCCACAATAGGGAACTGAGCGGTAAGCGTGGTCCAGTCGCCTTTTCTAACCTCGCCATAAATTTGCGCGGCTTTCATTGGAGTCACAAGAACGCGAATTAGCTCAGGGTCGACGTAGTTGGTGAAATAAGCCGGAATACCGGAGTTTCCAGTAGTTACCATTGATGGCTGGGCATCGGCGGCCAACTGGAAGTTGCTGGCATGCTCAGGATTCAGGTACTGAGATCGGGTTGGATCGCGCAGCACGATACCGTATTTACCTGATACCAGGTTGTAATCTTTCTGAAATTGGTTCATTACTTGCTCCAGGTGCTGATTTTGACGAGTTCGCCAGCGTCACAGTTGCTACCAGCGGTGAATGCTGTTTCGACGTAACCGGCGATAGTTGCACCAGCCGCGCCAGTCTGAACCTGGCCAGTGGTTAGCGATGCAAAAATTTTCTGGCCACGTGTTGCTGCGGTAGAGGTTCGCGCCCAAAAATCGCCAGCGGTCATGAGGGTGATTTCACGACCGGCCTGAATAACATTTGACGCCTTGCCTAGCCAGGTGGTGATTGAAGCCTGTTCGTCACGATGAACAAAGCCAGATGGTGCGCCAGTGCCGGCATTAGACGCCACGCCACCATCGACCCAGGCAAATCGACCCACTGTTACACCACTGGCTCCAGCAACCAGAGCTGCCTCGCCAGCAAGAAAAGTTGCATGCGGGTTAGTGCTGGCAAAGCCACCCTCTACCCCCGGTGCCGGATACTGATTAATTACACTCTGAAAACCTGCCATATCAGAAACCTCGTTTCAGTTTGCCAGCGCTCGGGAATCGTGATTCGAAATCGCTGATTGATGCGGAGTCCTGAGCCAGTGGCGCAGAACGTGAATTTTCTTTCTGGCTGATAGCCATGCGAACCAGCGACGGGAAAGCTGATGCGTGAACGCCATCGATATCAACACCAGATTGCTCCAGAGCAGTTCGGTAGACATCTTCAGCGGAGTCCATAGCAATCACATCGCCAATCAGAGGACGAACAGCTTGCTCAGCCTCGCGAATCTTCCGGAAGTTAGCAGCGGCCTCACGTGTTGCGCTGTCAGCCGCCAGTCGAATGGCGGAATCCATTGCTGTCTTTGAAACTTTTTCGTCTTTATCGTCGTCTTCGTCATCAGCGGTCTTTTTCTTCTCGTCATCCTCATCGTCGTCCGAATCGTCTGCCGTTTTTTTCTTTTCCTTCTCGTCTTCGTCGTCTTCGTCATCAGCCGTTTTTTTGTCTTTCTCGTCTTCCTTTTCGGCTTCGTCGAGTGCCAGAAGCGCTTTACGCACCTCTTCGTCCAGATTCGCGTCTGCTGCCAGTAACGGCTTCAGCGTGGCGCGAATAGCCGCAGCTTTGCGTTTGCTCATGTGTCTTAACTCCAGGGGTAGTGAATCTGCGACCAATACGTCGCTTCCTGCGCGGCCTGTTTCAACCAGCGCTACGTGGTTCCCGATAATGTCCCGCATGATTCCGTCATAGACTTCACCAGTAGGGGTAGTGCCGGGGGTCATGTCAGCGACGTATTGGTACGACGAAGACAATTCTTCCTGCTCTTCCGTCTCGATACCGGCGATGGCTGAGTTGTCCCACACGGACAGGCCGTTAGTGAGATACGTTCCGTCAAAGTCAGCGTTCGAGTGGGTAACCCCTACGCGATATTCGCGAGGAGGATCGCCGGGGAAGTCAGGGGTATGGATTGAAAGGAGCGGAATGTTGTTGAATGTTTCAGCGGCTTTCTTCAGTTCGTCAGGGTGTCGCCAGAGCCGGTAAATCTTCTCGGGGTCCAGTCCTAACTTATCAGCGCCGGGAATCTCTCTCCCGAAGTAAGGGCAGACATTGGCCTTGCTGATGTTGCTGACCTTTACCTGAAGCCTGCCGTTGCCATCGAACGAGCGCACTGATGCGCGGTCGAATGCCAACCGTTCAGTAGGTTTCATATTTCTCTCGTTTATTTCAGGCCGGGAAGGATAGCGCTCCAAGTGCAGCGGCAATTGATTTCTTCACCAGGCATCACCCACTTGCCATCCAGATACATTCCCCTGTCGAGATCGAACACCTTTCCATCCGCTTTAACGTGCGATGGTCGGGGCTCTTTACCTGCATGGGAGTGCCGCCAGATGCCCTGAGTAATGCCGAGCGACTTCTGTCTGGCTGCCTGCATGGCTGAGGTGGCTTTATTATTCTGGTCACGTGCGATGAGAGCAGCACGGCGACGAGTGATGCCGTAACGCTTCTGCAATTCATCGGTGAGGTATGACAGGTCACGACCTCGGGACACCGACCGCATCACCAATCCCTCCACTTCGGTGAAATACTTCTCCGGTATGGAACGAATCAGCCCAACATTTTCAGTGATGATTGCCTGCAACGCGTTATTCATCGGCGCGGACATTTTAAACTCGACCGTAAATCCTGACTTTTTCAGCGCGTTGCTGATAGACACGTCAGTGTTTTGCATCGCATCACTGGCGAAACGTGTAGCCAGTTTCTGCGCCAAATCATCAAACACTCTGGTCCAGCGCTTTGTCAGCTTTCGCATCGCTTCACGAAGGAATACCGCCGGGGATGCGTCCATTGCCACCGCTGCTCCGCTTGCTTTGTAATTAGCGGTCAGCCAGTAGAAAACGGACTTCTGCATTGCTCTGACCTGGTTATCAAGCTGCCTGCGATACCATGCTTCCACTCCTGCATTAGGTCTTATCGGGCTTATCGTCTTCTGACTCTTCCTCTTCATCGAACTCGTTTTCTTCTTCAATACCATCGCTTAAATCCAGTGAGTGATAAGGGGAGTCAGGGTCGTCGGCAACTTTCTGGCGCACTTCGTTGTTTGAGAGAACACCCTCAGTCACGTAAACAACATCTGTATCAGCATTAATCTTGCGAATCTCTGCTTTCTCTTTCTCGCTCATCTCGTATAGCGGCTCGAATTCAAAGTAGATATCCGGGTCTATGTCGCCGAACTCCGACAGCTGGATAATGTCCAGGACGCGCTTTAGCGGCTCTTTAAACATTGCCTGTTGCAGAGAGTGGATGTAGTCGTAGAAAACGCGAATTTCTCCCTCAGACGATGCGTTTAAACCGCTTGGAGTGATACCAGCGTATTTAACCATCGGCTCGCCGGAAACAACGCACAGCTGCTCCAGAGCTTGGTACTGGAGCGTGTCCAGCCCGGTTAACGGAGCGCTCTTGAACTCCATACCCTCCGGCTTAGTGGGGTCGTTGTCTACAGCAAATGCGCCACGGTTATCGCGACACTGGTTGAACATCTGCAGGCGGTAAAGCAATGTGTCAGCCGCGCCGCCTGACAGGATGTTCTGCATGTCAGTACTGAGCACCGGCACAGAGAACGAGTGAATCATATCGCTTACACTATCGCGCGTGCGAAGCCAGTTGTTCACATATGGCTCTGCAATCTGCACCAGAGAAATGCCACGGAAGTTATAGGACGCCTTCAGCAGGTCAGGAACCTGCCGAGACACGAAATCAATCATGCGGCTGGCATCTACAGTCTTGCCCATCACGAACCACTGCGAAGGCTTATAGAAATCTTTGCTCAGTGGGTTCTGCGCGTTGTACACGCCCGGGTAAGTCCATACTGGCTCGATAACCTGAAAGCCGTTCAAGCTGCCTTTAGTTATCTTCTTCGGGCTGATGAATAGCTTCGACTGAAGCTCTGTGTCATCAGTCCATGCCGACACATTACGTGCTGATTTCACATCAATATAAATCTGCCCGCCGCCAAAGTAGCCGTCATGCTCTGCCGCTTCTTTAAAGCGCTCCCGAACCTGGAATTTCTCCAGCGCGTTATGAAGCAACTTTGCTCGCTCTGACAGGTCATCATCGCCGACTGTTTTCAGCTTGATAAACTTGCGCGTCATTTCTTCGGCGAGGGTGCCGACCATTTTCCTGTATTCTGGCTTCTGCGCCAGCATTGCCAGATACGGATAGCCGGGGAATGCGTCAAGATCGCCGTAGGCGTAGCCGTTCTGGTATGACGCATTCAGTGCGCCATAGTCGCATGAGTCCATAGCAAGGACTGCTGAGCGAATGTTCTCGGGGATAACCCCTTTTGGCGGTTCGTATCTCTTAAACTCTCTCGGCGGCTTAGCCTGAATCGCAGCGACAGCCATTGGGTTAATTTTTATCTGAACCTTTTCAGGCTCTTTCACCGGCTCAGGCGCGGCGATTTGTTTCTTTTTAAACGGCCACACTTAAATTCTCCCGAGTTGGCTTGGGTCGATACGCATTGGTTTTTTGACAAGTGGAGCGAACGCCATAATTAGCGAGTCAGCCATGTTTGGTGATGGGATGCCTCGCTTTTTCATGTCCTTCTTGCTCTCCACTTTCACTTTCCCGTTGTTGTCGTAATCAACCCATGGGCGCGATAGTTCAGCTTTCAGGTACTCCAATTTCACGATCGATGATGAGAGGCTTATCAGTTCTTCTGGCTTGTACTCCAATTCGCAAGTGGGATTGGCCTTTCTGGCCTCTACACATCGCCACGTGCGATAAAACCTGTCGCGTACGTGCCACCATGCCTGCGCCTTGATGTTCGCAAACATGTCCTTATTCTTCTTACCAGCGACATATTCAGACTCAGGGTAAAGAACAGCGCCGCCTGCATTAAACCCCTGAATGTTAATTTTCGCGATTCTTCCCAATTGTGCTTTTACTCCAGCGCCAACACCGATGGAGTCGTAAATTATCTCATCGGCATTTTGCTGCTCTGAGTAGACGTTGACGCGGTTAGACGATTCGATAACATCGCCTCGATTCCACTCCTGAACATCAACAGCAACCGAGCCATGCCGTAGCGTTGTCGCGTTACTATCCTCACCTTCATCTGCAACATCGAACCCGACTCGCCTTTCTCCTTCAGCGTCAAAGCCCAGGGATTTGTGCGCGTCTACGGCGGCAGCAATCCACGATGGCTTGATGATTGCCATGTCACTGTCTGCAACCGGCTCGCCTTCCCAGATGTGCAGATAGAGGTCGTAGTCTCGCTCTTTGCACTCGGCCATCTGCGCTGGCAGCGGGGAGTCGTGGAAGTGAGGGTTATTGTTGTAATTCGCTTTCAGCACGATTGCGCCAGCAGGAGGATTTACGATGAAGCGCTGGTATGTGTCGTCGAGAATGTTCTTTGGGTTGAAGCTGACCCATATCTCAGAGTGTTTGTCGCCACGAATGGACGGGATTAGCACATCCCAAGAATCCTTCGTAACCGCTTCAGCCTCTTCCACCCAGCAAATGCCAACGCCCTGAATGGATTTAATCTTTGTGACGTTGTTCTTGATGCCGGAGAACACGAAGCTTGCGCCCGTACCGAGATGGATGATCGTGCTCTTCTGAACCTCGAACTCCGCCGTGTAACCAAGCCGGTCTATCGTCTCACACAGTAGCTTGTGAACAGAGTCACTGATAGAACCCTGAAACTCACGCGTGCACAGGATGACGGTGTTAATGCGGCGGGACACTTCGACGGCCAACTCTGCAAAGAAGTATGACTTACCGCTTCCCCGTCCACCGTAAGCGATTTTGTAAGGTGCGCTCTCGGCGAATGGCCGGAAATGTGGGTTAGCCATCGTCGAAGATATCCTTGATAGAACGTTGCTCTACAGCAATAGCGCCAGAGATTTCTGTTTTGTCTTTGAACGCCTGAACATCGACGTGTTTACCGAGTAATTCAAGGTTCTTCACTTTGTCCGGCCATTTGATTTTCTTCAGTAGGCCAGCAGCGTCACCAGCAAGCTCTGTAACGTCAATCCCTGACAGTGAGGTGCGCCAGACTTTCGGCCACTGAGGCAGTGGCTTTAGCTCGCCATTGGCAAGCAGGATATCCAGCACATCCATCTGGTCGATTTCAACCAGTCGCTTGAGAACATAGGCGGCGTCAATTCCAACCTCTTCATTGCGAGCGCCTTTCAGCTCAATGATTCGCGCGGCGATATTAGGTTTTATAAGGTTCTCGCAACCCTGAGCGGCGGCGGATTTCTCGCTGTAGCCCGCCCTGATAGCTGCCTGAGTGGCGTTTAGATCTTTCAGGTACTCACGGGCAAACAGCTCTTGTTTGTCAGTGAGCTTTGCCATTCAGAATTTCCTCCTGGTTGGTTTTATTTAGGAGGGTTAACGAAGCCGCTGAACCCGTTTGAATCAAGCTCAGCCATGACTGAAACAACGACCCGAACTCCTTCATCCATCGTCACGTCAAAATACTCACCATGCAGGTGATGAGCAGAAAGCCGATCATGAGTCATCTTCTCAACCAGCCTGAAGTCGTAACGCCGGTCTGTTATGTAGCTTTCGGTAACCTCGAACCCTTCATACTTTTTGAGCTCGGTAAATCTCCCTATGCATTTATGACGGGAAGACATTCCTACCTTAACTTTCTCACCATTGCTTGCGACATAAACTCTGCCGCCGTTACGAGTTAATAGCTTCGCTACCATGTGCTTTCCTTTCGGTGGTGAGCCTAAGTTCACGCGGATAAAAGCAGCCCACAGAGTGAAAGCATTACTGCTTACCCCATAGACTCACCCCGCAAGGCTCTGTGGATTATTGCCCCGTGACAGGCATTCAGAAGAATTGACTGGCTGGTTTTCAATCGGTGTGTATTTTTGCGGTAATATTCGATACCACTGCATCAGGATTCAGTGTGTTTATTCTGTGAAGGCCACTATTTAGCAGCCTTGGTAGAATATTCTAAAAAGCCGTTGTGAAAGTGGCTCTCAGATTGGTTATTTTTTTTGTTCCGAAACTTCTCTTCGCTCTCTCAAGGCCAGAAGTATGTCAATCAGTAAATCGACGTTCTCCACGAATGCGACACCTTTTGCTACCCGACCACTTGAGAAGTAATCAACTGCGTTTTTGAGGTATCGCTGAGCGGTTTCCAGTTGCGCCTTCTCGCTTTTAGTCACTAAGCACCCCCGGGAGACTAATTTGTGATTTTTTTTCTAACTGCTCTATCCTGGCTAGCAGTACAGGCTTCTTCACCCTACCCCATCGATTGAGCAGGCGACCTGACATGCTGGCCACGTCTTTCTCTTTCATGTATTCCAGCATTACGGCGTTGCGCTCTGCTTCATGGCTTTCACTGTACTTGCGGAGTTCTGATGTCATCCAGTTGAAGGCGTTTATGTACGCCTCTTTAACCGCATCTGCTTTTGCCCCGGTAAACCCCATTACAAGCATCATGAATCCGCTGAAGTCCATTCGGTAATAAGCCTGGCTTTTATCGAACAATCCTAACTCATTGATTTTCTCGACTGCGCAAAAGTGCGCTTTCCTGAATTCTTCAGAGAATCGACTGTTTCTATAAGCTCTCATAACATCCGCGTGTCGCTTGTTGAATGCTTTGGCTATCTGCAGAGTGTCAGTTACCGGCTCACCATCAGCAGCAGTGATCAGCTGGCGGAAATCGAATTCAGGAATTATCTTTAGTTCGTTCATTGCGTTTACCTTTCTTTGAGATGAACCTTTGCCGCATAGGAAACCAGCCCGTCGAGGCTCGCCAGCACTAACTGACTTCCTCAAAGGCTCATTTCAAAGGGTTCGGTTCGACGTGGTTTTATGCGCGTGCGGTGCGCGGTGATTTACTTCGGGTGCAAAAAAGCCCCGCTAATGCGAGGCTCGTGATTCTTCTATCTGCTGTATTGCCCTGATCTTTCCATTGCACTCGTCGAGTGAGTCGAGCAACTTAAGATTCAACAGAACGCTGTCGCCGTATGTGAATTGTGCAGGTACGTCAGGGATATAACATTCAATCAGCAGGTTTGCCGTGATTGGCAGATATGGCTGCTTTACTGTTGCGTACTGCGTCTGTTTGTTTCCGCAGCTTGTCAGTAGCAGCGTCAGGCACAGCAACGATGCTGCACGTATTGCTACGCAGGGCCTCTTTGACTTCATCTTGCAACCTCTGCTGTTTCATCTCTGCTGCCGCCCGGCGTCGTGCTTCGGTTTTGACGATTTCGTTTTGCTCTCCGACCCTGTCAGCAAGATTGTTTAACGTGGCCGCCAGGTCATTATTCTTACTGCTCAATTCTGTGTTTGCGTCCCGAAGTCGCTCATTGCGAGCTGTCAGCACAGTATTGTCATAGCCAAGTTTGCCGATGAAACCGAAAATGATGAGAAGGAAAATGTACGGGATGAGCGTTTTAATTCGCTCCGGTGTGAGAAGACTCAGCATAAAACAGACTCCGCCAGTTTCGTTCTGGTTTTGCGATCATTCAGGCCGTTGGTGCCGCCGTTGATGCGTTTAGTCAGACCGGTTACATCGCCGGTATCAGCGAACTGGTTGCAGTTGTTGGATTTCCAGAACCAGCCAGCAGAACGAGCTGCGTTCTCGTCCGTCAGTAGCAGGTCGGGGTTTTTCAGCAGGTCAATGCCCAGTGCCTTTCCGCATGCGGCGTAATTGTCGCGGAACGTCACTTGTTTCAGGCCTCTGCCCCTATACTTCCAGCCGTCACCATTAAGGTTATTTCCGTATCGCCCGCCGTAGACGATGTTTGCAATTGCCGCCTGTCGCGCCAGGGATAGTGGCGGCTCTCCGGCTTTGCGCCCGAATTGCTCACGCTGCGCTGCAGTTAACCGACTTCCGAAGATGGCCAGCCCGGCAATAGAGTAATTCAGGCTTTCTGATACAGCCCGGAATCCGTTTGATTCAGTGCCAACCTGAGCAATGAAGTGAGCAAGCCGTGTCGGCGTGTCGATGCCGAACTCTTTCGCTGCAGCAGTGATATGATCGAACCACTTTTCAGCCAGCGCACCACTGATACCTGCAGCTTTTGCAAACTGTTGCTTATTCACTCTTGGCCTCTCCGGATGCTTTGTTCAGAAATCTGGCTTCAAGAGCCTTTATGAATGCGGGGCCAGTCCATCCAGCCAGGCCGCAGCAACTGCCGATCATCTCAACAGGCCAGCCGTAATAGCTGGCTATCATCCCCATTAGCAACCCGGCAAAAATGCTGACGATTATTTGCAGGCACAATGTGCGCCAGCTGAATGCATCGCCATTCAATACTTTGTATGAGTAGCTTGCAATCGCACCGACAAGGGTCATTACGAAAGCAATGAGCATGGACAGCAGATTGGGATCGTTCTTCCAGGGCATTTTCATGTCTCTTACCTCTGCCAAGGAGGTGCTTTGCAAGTGAATTAAGGCGCAGTGCGTTGTAATCGCTATGCAAAGCGCAAAAAAAAGGCCGCTCTATGGCGACCTTGAAGTGTTGGTGCAAACTGAGGGGCTCGAACCCCCGACCTCCTGATTACAAATCCGGCGCTCTACCATCTGAGCTAAGCATGCAAATGATTGTGTGGTGGCCGGTGCTGATCTCCGGCATCTGTCGTTGGGCTGGACGCGCTGGTGACGAAGGTATTCAGCCCTAAACCGTTATGTCACCCACACTCGACACGCTATTTTTTGCTGCGCATCAGCCTGCGCATTCACCACATCGCTAATGCCGGGTGGCCGGGTCTTTGTAATACCCCTTACCTGGATGGGTGGCTAATTATTTCCGCCCAGCATTGCGATGCGTACTCCGTTTCGTGGAGTTACCGGCGGTTGCGAACTCCGCACCAGTGCAGAACTTATTTTTTCCGCAGAAGGACATGCCACATCGGTTAAGAGCATTCAACGGACTCGTTCAGGTGGAATCCGAAGGTGTGAGAAATGCTCTTACCGATGCAATAAAAAAGCCCCGGACTATGCCAGGGCTAATTATTGTCAGACCTCCCAGCCTGACCGCACCTTGTACCCACGCACACGCGTGGTTTGGGGTGTAGGCGGTATCAGCGATTCAGGAGCCGCCTCTGTATTCCTGAACCGCCGCTCAGTTCGTTTTACTCCCCGAGCTTAGCTGTACTTTGCCAGGTCACATGCCCTTTGTCTTTAGCAATTCGTGCTATTATGCCACATCAAATAGAAATTCCTTCTGTGATGCACGATTAAGGGCATAAAACATTTCCCCCTCAAGGATATCCAGCGACCATTCTATTCTATTCCGGGCCTCTTTCGATGACAGACCGGTGTAGTAGATTAGTGAGCGCTCGATATTTTGCGCGCTCTTGCATTTGCAGTAGCGTAATCTGGCTACATTCTTTACCGGGTTATCACGCCCAAATGTTTTGACCATAACAGCTTCAACGAAGGCGGCATCATCTGATTCTTTGGCGAGAGCGATGATGTTTGCCGTTGCTGAATGGGGAATTAGCAGGTCGCGTGCCTTTCGGAACAGTCCATCCCCCCTCAACCCTTCGCAATACAGTTCAGAAACAACTTTTTCAATTTGCCTCCCCTTTTGTTCGCTCCACTCAGAGCGCATCATCAGGCGGCCGATTACGTTTACCTCACCCCGATCGTAATCATCATTGCCGAGGTGCTGGCCCCAGAGCGTGAGAAGATGGCGCACCCAAGCCTGCTGAGATTTATTTATGGTCTTCCATCCGGTTCCGAATAGGCGGCGCATGTCGGCCGCACTACGAACACCGGCCAGCCGGGAAATCTGCTGAAAGTCGCGCTCTATTCTCATTTTCCCGCCTTAAGCATGTGACTGAAGTTTTGAAGAATTCGATAATCAAACATAAAGCCGCCTTTCGTTCGAAACATCCGAAGCAATAGCCATTTCTTTCTGAGGTATTCGGTCACGCTGCCTCCATTGAAAAATCAAAATCTATCTGGCCGCCGAATGACTCGCAGCTTTCAGAGCAAGAACCTGTGTCGTACTGCCGCATGGATGTCATTCTTGAGGCGAGCTCATCTCTTCCAACATCGGAAAATAAGGCGATTACTTGCTCCAGCGAGTTGTTATTCCGATACATAACCTTGTCCGATTTAGTGTCAAAGTCATGGAGGGTTTGGATGAATTTATCGGCAAGAAAAGGCTCATCTTTAGTCGCAAGCGCAACTTTCTGAAGGCTCTTTTTTATGCAGAAAACACAGTTACCTAAATGTTCCTGAATGCCGAGATCAAAGGGCTGCTTATGCCACCATTCGATTACATCCTGTTTTTCGAAGTCGCTTATTTCTGCCAGATAACGAATTCCAGATTTGGGGTTTATCCTCTTTGGCTCATCCACTCTCATCCCAAGCCAGGTCATATAATTCCCTCGCCCATACTTCTCGTCGCAATACTTTATAAAGGGCACTGTCTTCATCCTGTCAGTGCAGAACGCGCCACCTACGTATGGATGGCCATACTTTTTCAACATGCGCTTCCATGGCTCAAGGTCTGGGCCAATTTGTTCAATGCTGAGGATTTCGTAGGTACTGGGTTTGTTCATTTCCGGATTCGGAATAACACGAAGGCAGGTGAGTCTGATTTTCCAATGCTTGACGATGTTGCGGATAAACTCGTATGTCTTGGGGTGCTCTGCACCGGTGTCCATGAATATAAATTCTGTTTCCGGGTCTCGCTCTTTCATGATATGAGCCAGATATGCAGACGTTAACCCGCCAGACAGGCTGACGACGTTCTTCATTATTTCCTCCGCTTAATGTTTCTCTTCTGCTGTACGGGCCAGCTGTTGGCTTTCTTTGGTGGAAGTGGTGATGGGATAACAGGGGTGAAGGTGTGGAGTATTAGGGTTAGCCAGGTCATGCTGCCTCCGTGATTTCTTTTCGATACCCAACGCGCTCGCATGCCACTTTGTAAATGGCGGGGTCTTTCTCAATCCCAATAAAGTTGCGCCCTAATTCCTGACAGGCGACAGCTGCGGTACCGCTACCCATTGTGAAATCCAGAACCATCTCGCCGGGATTGCTGTAGGTTTCGATTAGGTACCGGAGCAATGCCACTGGCTTTTGAGTTGGGTGGTAATTTCCTTTCTGCTTGTCACTAGAGAAGAACTGCACGTCGCGGGGGTACCGTGATGTCGAATCATATTCGCTAAGTGTGAAAGCCTTACCATAGCACTCTGAATTGACCGATTTTCGCTTGCTAGTCTTTCGATCGTGGCCATGCGTGAACTGAGGGTTATATGTTGGCTGTCGGCGATAAAAAACTTCGATGTTTTCATGAGCGCGTAGTGGCTGCTTTTTTGCATTCAGAAATCCTGTGGCATTACCCTTCTCCCATATCCACTCGCTACGCCAGTGCTTAAGGTTGCTGGAAACTAAAACGCTAGTGAATGGCTGAGCTGAAAAGATGACGATTGCCGCATTTGGTTTTGCTACGCGATATAACTCTCGCCACATGCGATCCAGGTCCAGAACTGAATCCCATTTGCACTCGGTGGTTCCATAGGGCACGTCTGCGCAAATAAAATCTATGCTTTCTGCTGCTATGCTGGGCAGCACGTCAAAACAGTTGCCATGATGTAATTGGATCATGCAGCCTCTCTTTGCTTTTTCATCTCACGGATAAGCGCTCTGTAGTGCTTCCTGATGCTCTCAAGTTCTTCGCGGCTGTATCTGTGAGGGGTGTTGTTGTTTTCGAGCGCCTCGACGCGCTGAGTGCCGATTTTGGCTATCAGGTTGATTCGGTACTGCTGTTGATTTCCTGACAGTTGGACGTTGCAGTTATGGCACTGCTTATGAATATTGTCCTCGTTGTAGCGAAGATGTGACGCTTTGCCTCTTGACCGGTAATGCCCTGCCTCCCACCGAACCGTTTCCCATGTTCCGCAGCTGATACACGGAAGGTCTTTATCTCTTAGCCTGATGAAGTCATTAACCACGCGCTGGGTTAAATCTTCCCAGTGCTTTAATGGCTTCAGGTCGGCCTTGCGCTTGTTCCACTCAGCGCGCTTTAGCCTCTCCTGCTTGCGCATTTCGCGTGCTGCTTTCTCGGCTTTTTGCTGACGTGAAAACGCCAGGCCGCATTGACCGTTATGGCAGGTTTTTTGAGTGGATGACCAGGGGGTGTAATAGGTTTTGCAGATGGGGCATTTCTTCAGTTTCGGCGGCTTCGGCTGTGCCGGTTTAGCCATTCGTCAGCTCCTTCTCTCGCTCGTCTTCTGTAAAGTCGTGGCCGTCGATTGGCATTAGTTGTCGTGGTTTAAGAATTATCATTCCATCTGGCAAATCACACAGCCATGCGGGGCCTTCATCGTCTTTGAATACGTAGGTTATCCCTTCGAGTTTGACTCGGCCAGGACTAAGCAGCCTGATTAGCTTCACGCAAGTTCCTACTAAATCAGGAATCTTGCTGCTTATTACTATTGCCAGACCGCCCGCTCTTAATCCTCTCATCGCACTTTCCTCGCTCTCAATCTGTCCCACATTGTTTTGCGCATCTTCCAGCCGTAGTCGAAGGTTTTCACTTCGCTGGCCGTGGGTATCGGCTTGCGCTTCGCCCTTGATCGCTTTGTCGGCTGTATTGCCGCGTGTTCACAGCACAGTAAAATCGATGATTTCATGTGCGTACCTCTTTCAGGAGACGGTCAAGCATCGACATGTTCTCACTGATGCCAAACCCTGCCGGGACATTCCCGCGCTTGAACAGGAAGCTACCGGGGCAATCAGGATTTTCTTTCCGAAGAACGCTCCCTGATCTTACAAGAGAAGAAAGTGATACGCTGACAGACCTGGCTGGCAAGCCTGCAGCGCGTGCTAAATCCACAGGGCAAATCCAGCCAACATTTTCGAGTGCTTCGATAATTGCTAACGACATTTTGCTCATGATGGTTCTCGCTTTTTTGGGAGATATTCGGGCCAGTGCTTTTTCAGCAGTTTGTGTGGGACTTTCATTGCCAACTTGTGACGAAAGCAGAAGTCTCGAACGCTTTTTACATCTCGCTCAATGTGCTGACTGATAAACTCAATCGGCACGCGGCCTGCTACGCGCTTAAGGTAATCCTTTTCTGTGTCTGAAAATGTCTTGAATGGCTTCATGCTGCTCTCCCGTAGTAATCGCCCGTATAACGAACCTCTCGCAGCTGCACGCCATTGCCGACCGCCCAGGCTGTTGAATATTCGATAAGGCTGGCCATGCGTTTTATGCCCATCTTTGCGGTTGACTCCCTCAGGTTGCATACCTCACCTTCAAGCCCTACCGTCATGTCGACCCCAAGCCCAGTAGCTATTGCGTGGCCAGACACAAATAACGTTTTCCACTGAAGGGGTTTCCGCTCCTTCTCCATCCATACAGCCTGTGCAGCCACATCCCCACATAGGGCATGGAACAGGCTGTTTTGCAGTAGAGAGCGGTCAAAGTCAGTGATGCGGATGGTGAGGGGGTGATGGTCGTCGAGGGGTAACTTCTGGATGGCTTCTATCAGGTTTCGTCGTATCTGTTCATTCCGGAGAAAGAACGTTTGTTTGTTCATCCCCTTCTCCTTTAACGGTTATCCCTGCGGCGCGGATATGCTCGATGACCTCTTTTTTATCGAGCAAGTCGCACAAATTGAAAGCGCAAACTTCGGGGAGAGTCACTACAAGCACCTTCCTGCTGGCCTGCCATGCCTGCCACATGTATGTGTAAATCTGAATTGAGTAGCCACCACGTGGGTTGCGCTGGCGCTTCAGATATCCCCAAGGCAATGCCCCGGCTTCTTCTGCCCAACCCTCAAAATCTTCACGAATCTTATCCACTCTTACCTCCTGCCCAGCGCCAAATAAAAAGGGCCGCTAAAATTAGAGGCCCTGCCGTTAACTCTGTTATGTAGATGGGTAGCATCACTCCCCCTCCTTTGGTGGCCCTGGGAGTAGCTGGTAATGACAGTACGCCGGGTCGATTTTGAAGGGGTCCAATTCCTCATACCAGTCCTGCCATGTATCATCTGTCGGGTCATAATCGTAAACGGCCCGCTGAACAACGCCGTTATTGCATAGCAGCAATGGCACGCCAGAAGGTGGGGGGTTGTAGCTACAGCGAATCCAGTTGCTCATCACTCCCCCTCATTCATCATCAGGAATACTATGCAGATAGCGCGGCAAGGGTTTTCACAGATTTCACTTAACAAATTTTTCGGGTCAGCCATTTGCGTTAGTGTTTCCCCTTTATTTTTCCACGCCAGCCATTTATGACGACCATGAGCATTGATACTTATGCGGTTCTTCGTCGCTATCGTCCCAGCATCAGCCCATGAGTTGCAGGGGTCGAATTCAACCCAGCCCAGGCACATTTCGCCGAATCCTCCGACTAGAGGGTGATATTCATGGATGCATGCTTTCCCGTTCATGCCTACGAGCGCCTGACCGTCTTTGCTGACATACTTTCCAACCCGAACAGCGATATCTACATCGCTCATCTTGCTGTAATCAGTCACGATGCTCTCCCTTCACATAGGTTGTCCCCATCGGGGTTAAGAACCATCCGACAAACATTGCATACTTCACCAGCCCCAGCTGCCTTAAGGCATTGGCTGTCTTCGAGTATGGCGATTTCACTTTTTTTCCTTCGGATAGAGAGTTAATTAATCTTTGCTGAGCGGTTGTTAATTTTCCCATCACTGCTCTCCTTCCTGCTTAACGGGTACGGGTGGGGCTGTGTAAAGATCTAGGCCACAATACGTGTAGCCTGTCGTCTTCGCCGTAAGTGCTGCGAGGGCGATTTCCATCAACTCAACCATGAAGCCGCCGCGCTGCTGGTCTGCGCATGACTTCCATCGCTTTACCTCGATTTTCGCCAGGCTGATTAATGCCTCCCGCTCCCGCTCACTCAGTACCGGCATGGTGTAATCAATCATTTTTAGCTCCTTCTGATTCCTGCTGCTCAAGGATGGGGAGTGCGATGTGCAACGCCTGAAGGTGATATTCACCGTTGATCGACAGATATCCTCGTTCACGTAGCGACTCCAACTCTTCAATCAGCTTCCGGCACTTCTCTGCTGTTAGCTTCTTCATTGCCCTTCCCCCTGTTTAGCTGGCTCGACCAACGCCCAAAGCATCGCCTCAGTAACCAGCACCTGAACCTGCGCCAGTAGCTGCACAGAGCCACCAATCGGCATCGGGCCATATACCAGCCGCATAATCTCCTGAGCTGTCTTGAGTGCTTTGTCGTCGCATTCGTAGCGGTTCATGATTTCACCTGCCCGGCCTTTTCAGCCTCTTCGCAAAGCATCAAATAAACGATCATCGCCGCCCTAATAGGCTTTGCATCTGTCACGCTCATGCCGTTCTCGTGGTAAGCCATCCATCGTGTTTTACCGTGAGGTATGAGGGCGATCCGGTTAGCCTGCATGATGACAAACCCCTCCTCAGCCCTGTTTACAGCCATGAAAGCGTATTCGTGACCGTATCGAGATATGGCTGCTGCCTTGATATTTCGGGGGTGAGGGTACACTTCATATTTTTTACACCAGTTCGCAGCCACCAATAAATTAAGCTCCTGGTCGCTCATTTTTTTGTAATTCATGATTTCACCTTCTTGCGGTAGCCCATCCGGTTATCCTCTCCAGTCATTGCTGCTGGCCGATTCTTTCTGGTTTTCTGCATAGCGCCTCGCAGCATCACCCTGGTCAATGTTGACGAAGTGCCCGTTCTTCCAGCCCATGTAGAAAGTCTTGGGCTGTCCTGACCGGTACTTGCCGATGATTATTTCTGCGATGCCTTTCAGATCACTGTTCTCGTGATATACCTCATCGCGGTATGGGAAAATAATCACGTCGGCATCCTGCTCAATGGCTCCTGATTCACGCAGGTCACCCATCGTCGGTCGCTTCTCAGAACGGCTCTCAACACCTCGGTTAAGCTGGGACAGGAGAATTACAGGGACCTTGTTGCGCAGACAGAACTGCTTCAGCTTGCGGGTGATTTCCGCAATAGCCAGGTCCGGACGTTCTGCTTTGGGTTTTGGAATCAGCTGCAGGTAGTCGATAGCCAGGAAGCTCAGGCCTTCATCTCCCATGTTCATTCGCTCAGCATGGGTGATGATTTCATCCACAGTGAATGAACCGTCGAGAACGTAGTTCTGCTCGTCCATCAGGGAGCCGGTAGCATTAGTCAGTCGGGTGTAATGCTCGTCGAGCATGTCAAGCGGGTTTCGCAGTACGCCAATTGAAAGCCCTGCACGGTCTGCAACATGACGCTCAACGACCTGCATGTCTGACATTTCCATCGATATGAACAGGCCTTTCCCCTTCTGCCGGCCGATTGCGTTGGCGATGTTAATCGTCAGTTCCGTTTTCCCCATGCCAGGCCTTCCAGCAACGATAATCAGGTCAGTACGGTCGAATCCGCCATACTCATCATCCATCGGCTCGATACCGGTACGCAGATACAGGCCAGACTCAGAACCCTTCATGCGTTTCTCCAGAACCTGCATGTAATCGTCCAGCATGTCTCCAACACGGCGAGGCAGGCGATCATTGGTTTCGAACTGGAGACGGGACAGGATGCCCGTCACATCAGCTATGCGGTCGTTGATGTCGTGTACTCCCGCGCCGTTCAGAGTGTTTACGGCCGCCATCAGGTCGGTGACGCCTTTGCGGATCATCCAGCACTGTCGCACCCGCTTTGCCCATGCCCTGATGTTCGCGCCAGATACCCCACGTGTTATCAGCGGCAGAACAAGCTCTTTCGTTTCCTGCGGCACACCTGCCTGAACCGTAAACGGGTCGATAGGCTCGGATTTGTTCAGAAGGGATGTGATTACCTGATACATGTGGCGGAGATGGAAGTTCTCAAAAGCTTCTGCAGGTAGCTTACCAGCGATGTCACGACAGTCGATGTGGTCGCCCTTGAACATCATCGAGATGACAAGCTGCTCCTCAAATTCGTAGGAATCCATCAGCCGCCCGCCCCCAAGATCTGGTCAATTTTCTCCTGACGGAATGCGGTATCAATCCCGTAAATCGTCCCGTCGGGGTTATTCCCTAGCGCCCACTGTGTAGGCTGATATCCATGCTCGACATAGCCATTCAGGATGTCGTCGATCGGACGTGGCTCTTTGCCAAGTTCTTTGCACTGCTTCAGGTAGGATGACCAGAGGCGCTTAATTCCGTTCTCGGTGGTAGTTGTGATACTGCGAATTGTCGGCATACCCAGGCGGCGGGCCTTGGTGTTCCATGTTTGCTTGAAGCGATCCCGGTCGAATTCTGGCACTTCAGCGCGAGGGTTTGTTTTTCTGGCTCGGGGATTAGTTCCCTTTTGCCGTGGGGTTAATTTTTCCACTTCAGGAACCTCCGCTTCGCGGGTTTGGGTAATGTTTTTATTTTCTTGTTCTAATAACTTCTTACTCTGTTCGACCTCTTTAGTTACCAGCTTTGTTACCTCAGCAACCTCTGAGGCCGCACCCTGACTGGCTTCATTTGTTACCTCGTTACTTACTTTCTTTGTTACCTCAAAATCACCCTGATAATCTGTGTAATTTATGACCGTAATCAAGGTCCCATGTCGGTTGCCAGCGAAGGTAATCATCTTCTCTTTTGCAAAGAATTCGAGCATGTCCCGAACCTGCTTTGAGGTCTTTTCATTGCCCTGAGAATCTTTGAGCTTTCTGGCGAGAATGGATATTTTCGTGACTAACTGCCCAGGCTGGAGGTCCCACTCTACGCCATCAAAATCGACCGTCTTGGGCTTGTACTGCGCCTGTCCAATCAGCCTGATGAAGAGTGATAGCTTTGCTGTATCACTGGCCCAATCTTTGGACAGAAGGCTCCTGAACAGAGCGAAATGCCCCTGCTTTTGGTTTTCCATCCGAGAACTCCTGCGCTTATGCTCGGCGCTGAAATCGAATAATTTGGCTAAACTCATTTGCCTTTCCCCTTAGCCTGATGTTCTTTGACGATCGCCATCAACCGGATGAGAACGATTGGATTGCAGCCTTTCAGGTATCGGGTACGGACAATGGTTTTATGCAGTTCGTCCTGGTGGACAACGTGCTTTTTCATGTATAATTACCCTCAGAAATTGATAGTGATTTGTGAATCAGCCTCGGTTGCCGCCGGGGCTTTTTTACTTGTCAGAATCGAAGCAACCTGCCGCGCTAAGTGCGCCATATCTTCATCGACTATTCCGTATTCCAGTACAGCCAGTAGCATCGATATCTTGGGCACCCAGTCGCGCTTCCAGCGGCTTATCTGCGCTTTATCAACGCCAACTGCCTTGGCTGTCTTCTCTGTACCCAGCAATGAAATCTTGTTCAGTAAGGCGCTCTCTATGCGTAGCGCCTCGTTGCGTTTGTTTGCGTGTTCCATTGATTACTATGTCCTTGAATTAGTTAGTTACGCGCTCACTCCGCGAGTGAACACGGTGTTATGTGTTTATCGTGCACCATTGACAGTCAACCTTGACCACGCCGGGCACCCGACCGTATACCGGGCCGTTCGGTACTTAAAGTACATATTCAAAGCATTGCTAAGCTGCTTTCCCGATGCGTTTAATCAGTGATGGTGAGAACTTGCCGCCTGATGCTCGGGAGATTTTTTTCGCGTAATCCGTTTCATCAGTAAACTCTGTACGCGGTAATCCCCCTTTCTCCAGCCATTTGTAGACAGCTTTTGGAGTTAGGCCACAAACCTCAGCCACAACTGAAACACGAACGGACTTGATGACGTCTCCAAACGTAATGTCGCTCATGTAATTTCTCCTGTGGTGAACTATGAGTACATTCTATGACGGAACTGAAAGTACAGTCAATTAAATATATATTTGAACCCATGGTTCCTAATAAAAAGCGTGAAGATTTCCCCCACAGGCTTGCGCTGGCCTGCTCTAAAGCGGGGATGCAAGATCATGGCAGGCAGGCAGAACTAGCCTCCAGAATGAAGCTGACACCTAAAGCTGTGAGTAAGTGGTTTAATGGTGAGACCGTTCCTCGCCCGGATAAGATGGAAAAGCTGGCGAAGATATTGGGCACCACAGCCGCCTACCTGCACGGCTTTTCCGATGAGGATGGGATAAAGGAAAACCACATGGCTGTTGCAGAAAGCTATTACAGGGTGGATGTTCTTGATGTCCAAGCTAGTGCTGGCCCCGGTACTTTCATTACCGATACATTTGTTGAAAAGATAAGGGCTATCGAGTACACCACTGAGCAAGCGAGATCTCTTTTTAACGGAAGGGAGGCATCTTCTGTAAAGGTTATCACCGTAAGCGGTGACAGCATGGAAGGCACCATTAATCCGGGGGATGAGATCTTCGTTGATATATCTGTGCACCGGTTCGAAGGCGATGGGATCTACGTTTTTGTCTACGACAAAACCCTTCACGTTAAGCGACTTCAGATGCAGAAAAGCCGTATAGCTGTGATATCTGATAACTCAATATATGAGAAATGGTATATAGAACAGGCAGATGAAACATGCCTATACATAATGGCCAAGGTTCTTCTCCGGCAGAGCATTGACTATCGCCGTTTCGCATAAAAATAAATTACCTTAAAGTTCATTGCGTTATGTGCAAATGAACTTTAAACATTAAAAAAGTGTACTTAAAGTACTTTACATAAATGAACTGGTGGTACATTATGAACCCATCGAAACGCAACAGCGGGTTGATAAGTCGAACGGCGCGACATTAAACCATGCGTCGGGAGCGCGGCGGGTTCAGGATGAACGTCAATGCTGCTCACTAATGAATTACAGATCGCTTTTACGAGAACGATGCGTAATTCAAGTTCCGGCTCTGTATGCCTGCCTCAGGTGGCGTTATACAGCGCTGGTTATCGTAAACCAACCAAGAGCATCTATCAGGCGAGGTAAGTGTGAGTAAGCGATTAGAAATTCTAAAAGCCTCTCTCGCAAAGAAAGAGGCGCGGTTCGATGAGAGGCTTCAGAACCACTTAAACACCGTGGCTCAGGCGAACGGACAGCCACTGAACGACAAACGTAATGGCCGTGCAACACTAAATAAGTGGGACAAGCAAAATGACTTGCTAAGAGGCATCCAGGATAGCATCCAGAGAACGAAGGGCGCTATTGAGCGCGAAGAAGTCAAGATTGCCAATGCCAGTCTTGTTGATTTACCACCGTACCTACAGCAAGCGATTGATGATGGTTTAATAACTCAGTGGCGAAAGTTTCCGCGTTTCTTCTTCGTGGTTGGAGTAAAATGCGGCAGAATTGTTCTCGATGAAGACTCCGGAATTATCGGACATCGATACCTGAATAGGGTCGAAGCGGATGAATACCCAATATTCCGGGATGTTTTCAATAAATTGAAACGGCAATGCCGAGAATACAAACAGGTCGCTAAATAGCGGCCTTTTTTATTACCTAAATTCAGGATAACAACATGAAAATTAATATAACCGTAGACTTGGAATGGCTTGGCGAAGATGGCGATATGGACGCCGAAGTTAAGCACGAAATCATCAGCGGCGTTAAGAACGCCATATCTAGAGATTGCCTTGCTAAAGTCGAAAAAGAAGCTTCCGCACAAATCAACGCGGCGATTCAGGAGTCTATCGATATAGCGAAGTTTTCCATTCAGGAAAAGGCCATTAAGTTCGCTGATGACTGGTTGGAAAAGGAAGTAACCATCACTGACAAGTGGGGTGACGCACAGGATTGCCTGACAATTACCGACCTTATCAAGCGCACATTTGATGGTTTGATGGAGAAAAAGGTTAATGACAATGGCGAGTTTACCGACGGTTATAGCGGTAACACGCGACTTATCAACTGGCTTACAGGAAAGCGCGTTCAGGATGTCGTTCAGCAAAAGCTGAAGGGTATTAACAAGGACATCGACCGGCAAATCACTGAGGCAGTAAACGCAGGAATTCGCGAAAACGTAGCCAATAAATTTGCAGAAATGGTTGTTCAAACTGCCCGGCATAATTACAGTGCTTCCATCGAGAAAAAGCAGTAATTCGATCCTTTTTTATTACCTAATCAGACGTTATTAGTGCGAGGTGAGGATGGCTATTAGTGGAAAAATTAAGGCGAAGCAACTAAATGGAGAAGCGAATTGAAATCTGGGAATATGACAGGTCCCGGCGCCCGTACCCAAGTCAATTGGGAGGTAATTATGTCTAGCCGTATCAGTCCTGAAAACAAGAAGCGGCTCCGTAGCCTGTTGATGGAGTTTGGTGTTCGTATTGAGCGCTCGATCGATGGTTTCAAAGTCCTTGGTCTTGGCAATAACACAGAACCCCGCGCCGACAGTTTAGATTCTGCAATTGAAGTGGCTGAAAAAGAATGCCATCGGATCTACGCAAAATACTTATAGGTGAAGCCATGACAGACATCGTCTTTAAACGCAGGAAAGAAAACAGCAAGTCTCGCCGGATGCGTGAGTGTGGTGAGCATTACGCAGCGTACAAGGCTCTGTGTGATGCTGACAGATTGATGGCAAGGAAGCTTGATGCAGCATTTACGAAGCTGTCAGAGGGCTGCACAGCTAAGGTGCTGAGGGCAATCAACGGCCGAAGCGTTCGTGAATTAGAAACAGAATCCGGCTCTGTATGCCTGCCTCAGGTGGAGTTGTACAGCGCTGGTTATCGTAAATCAGACGTTATTAGTGCGAGGTGAGCATGAAGCTTGGAGAGGTAGGAAAAAGTGATCGTACTTATTTTGGTGAAGATGAAGAGTTTGACAATTCATTAACCGTTGACGGATTAGCCGCTGTTATCGCGGCCTATAAGATTCATGAAAGACTTGAGCACATTTATTCGCTTGATGGTGCCAATACCTTGTCACCAAAAACACTTTCTCATGCGCACTACCACAGAACCGTGGCGGGTGTGCTGGAGGGGGTTTTAAGAATGCTGAGCAAAACCACGCAGGAATATGACCTTGAGGACTTCCGTGAGAAATATTGCGGAACATTCACCCCCGACATTAGCCTGATCCTCAAGCCTGAACCATCGAAAGATTGACCAACTTATGCGCCATTACAGCGATACAGTCTGTAGGGCATCGTAAACCAACTAAGAGCATCTATCAGGCGAGGTGAGTATGTCGGAAAAAATAATAGTTGTAGAGGGTGTCTTTCACCAGAATTATGGGCCTGAAGATGGCATACCACCTCACTGGTGCTGCAAGTACTACTGGAATGGATTTGCAGAATATGAGTATTTTGACACAAGGGATGAGGCCTATGAATTTGCGTTCAACCACGGTTATGTGCCGGTATAACACGACAGAATATGGTAAACCAACCAAGAGTATCTATCAGGCGAGGTAAGTTTGGACAGATACAGCAAGGCAAGTGCTGCTAGAGCAATAGATGGATATTACCTTCCCAGACCTCATGAGGAGTCGTTAGGTAAGAATGAGCAATCTTTTCACAGAGCCAAAGAAGATCTTATCAGCAATCTGTTTAAGTCTATCGAGAATATAAAAGATGTCTCTTTCGATGAATTTTTGTCTTTAAGAGCAAAAGGATTTAATTAACTTGTGGCATATCCCGACATTTTTTATTGGAGCACCACATGAGTTACAGAGGCAAATATTGGCTATTGATGATTATCTTATGTGCCGCGTTCTGGTGGGGTGTGGCACTGTTAATAATGTGAGTAACAGCCCAATGCCGTGACAGGCGGCATGATGAAGTTATTCCTATGAGCGCCTTTGCCAGAGTTAACCCTCTGGCTTTTTTATTTCAATGCCGATTGCATCAGTCGGCACCGACATAAATCAACCATACATCCAAGGAAAACCTATGCAACTAGCTTTTGCAGGGTGGCCTGTTGCTGCGCCATCTGAATCCCTGCTGGACATTATCACACGCCGTGTCCGTTCGTTAATTGACATCCTCAAGCAGCCAGGGAGGCCTTAAATGAAAGTTAAACCATTTGCCCGCGCGCAGAAATTATCTCGCCTGGCGGTCATTACGAAGAACCCACTGGTGTGGCAAGAGGCAATGAAAAGCTTACGGAGGGCAGTCGAATGAAACTGAGCTGCAAAGACAAAGAGGAAATATCGCAAATCATCAAAGGATTTTGCGAAGACGTTAAAGACCAGATTAGCAAAGAGGTAGACCGCGATATCAGGCAAATGAAGTCAAACCCAATAACTAATTTGATGGGTGAGCGCTTCAACAATGACATGGCTTTCAACCTGGCCTCCGAGAGTGACAAATGGCAGGAACTGGCTCACGAGTCACTCTGGGATTTTCTGGTTAAGCACTATGAATTCGAATATGCGCTGGCTATTTATTTGAAGCGCCACGAAACACAGGAGGCCGCGTAATGGCACAGAGTATTGTTGAGTTCGTAAAACAGCAGGAATCGCACTTCATACCTGCCCTCACCGACCAATCCATATCGTGGGCTAAGGAAAGCCAATTTGCGATTCAGTTATTTCAGAAAAATGACTTCCTTGCGCAGACAGCCATCCGAAACCCGACCAGTGCGCAGAACGCTATCATCAACGTGGCAGCCATCGGCATTACACTGAACCCAGCTAGTAAGCTGGCTTATCTGGTTCCGCGTGACGGAATGGTGTGTCTCGATATTTCTTACATGGGCCTGCTTCACCTCGCACAGGCTACAGGATCAATCCTATGGGGCCAGTGCAAGCTTGTTCACTCTAACGACACTTACGAGTCAAACGGCCTTGATACGCCACCTACGCACAAATACAACGCATTCGGTGATCGTGGCGTGGTTGTTGGCGGTTACTGCACGGTGAAAACTCCCGGAGGTGATTACCTCACGGAAGAAATGAGTTTGGCAGAAATCAAGGCGACCGAAGCAACCAGCAAGGCCAAGAATGGACCGTGGAAAAACTTTTGGGAAGAGATGGCGCGTAAGACCATCGTTAAACGTGCCAGTAAATACTGGCCACGTGCTGAGCGGCTGGATAACGCGATTCACACCATCAATGAGGAAGAAGGCGTGTTCACTGAACCGGTAATGCCGCACACCGAAGAAAAGGAAATCCAGAGCCAGGAGCAGGCCAGATTAGCAGCTCTGCAGCAGCGCGTGTCCGACCTGTGTGACCAGATGGGGGCGGCTGAAACTGAGGCTGAGTTGAAGAAATCATTCGCTGAAGCATTCAAAAGCACCGCCGGGATGCCGTTGCAGAAAACCGTTCAGGCTATCTATGTAGATAACAAAGCGAGATTAGGAGTTGAATAATGGCCCAGCTATACAAACTGGCCGACGACTTCGCTCGTCTGGCTGATGAAGACCTGCCGCCGGAAATGATTGCCGACACCCTGGAGGGAATGCAGGGGATATTTGAGGACAAAATCGAAGGAATTTTGCAGTTTATTAAAAACGAAGCCGCGCTGTCTGCGGCACTCAAAGAAGAAGAGGAAAATCTATCCACCCGCCGTAAAGCCGCAGATAACCGCATATCCCGGCTGAAGGAATATGTTGCGACTTGCATGGTGAAAGCCGAATTAACAAAAGTTCGCGCAGGACTGCAGGAAGTCTCTGTGCGTAAAGCTTCGCAATCTGTAGAGATCCTCGACATTAACGCCATACCTGTAGATTTCGTTACTTACGAAACGACCACCAAGCCTGACAAGCTGGCAATTAAAAAACAACTTGAGTCTGGCATCGACATCCCTGGCGTGACACTTAAAACCAATAAGCCCGGGTTAACCATTAAGTGAGGTGCTATGTCACTCATCAAAACACCCATGTATCGCCGTGGTAAAGGCCACCCAAACGAAGGATTGAAAGAGCGGGCAATGTGGCTGCTGAGTAAGGGGCCAATGACTGCGACCCAGCTATCCAGTGCTCTGCGCGTTCCACGGACGAAGATTGTTCAGGTGATACGCGATACGACAGATGGTAATGGGCGTGTTGCCTCCGTCACCGTTCAGCAGATAACTGCCGGGGATGGCACTACTGACAGGCTGTACACCCTGAACGGAAAAGTTAACCGCGTTGCCCCGAAAGTAACCCCGAAGAAAACGATTGTTATCAGCATAAAGTCGCTGAGTGAGCGCGGTGATGACAAGCGCCAGGCGGCTGAAGAAGCGGCAGCACGCAGGCGCAGGCTGATATCCGCAGGACTTTACATTACATCGAGTGATTTGCTGACTGATGTCGGCGGGAGAGATATATGAGCATTAACACGGTTGATACGGCCAATCAGTTGCTGGCCGAGAATGCGAAGTTAAACGCAGAGGTTGCCCGGCTGAATGAGCAGGTGCGGGCGCTGGCGGCAGAGGTACAAAACTGTCGTCGCTTTGTAGTGGAGCATTTAGGGCCAGATTCAGGTATCGAATTCAGTCATTTAGATAATAAATTCGCTGAATCAATCATGAGCGAAATTCGAGCGCAGGCGGTTGAGGGGTTTGCTCAGAAGATCTGCAGCCCATATGAAGACAGAGGAGGAGAAACATATCAGGATGGATTCAACGGAGCTGTGGATGTGATGCTAAAAAAAGCGGTGAAATACGCCGCCCGCATCCGCGCCGGTGAGGTGTCAAATGGCTAAAACTCAAATGCAACTGGCTAACCGTGCATGGCGAATTGAGACAAAAAGGCTGGGCTGGAATAAATCATTCACCACCCGGAAAAAATGGAAAGCATTCTGTCGTGACAATGCGGCGATAACAATTCATGAGCGACAACTTAGTGGTGAACCTGATTTCGAAGATCAGGGAGATGCCTGCTGGGAAGTGGATGAAGAACTAACCTACTGGACAGAATAGGAGAGCAGCCATGACAGATATCGACCTGGTTAAGCGTGCAAAGCACATCATCGAAAATGGCGGAATGCTGGCGCGTGATACGTCTCTGGCGCTGATTGAGCAACTGGAGGCGGCGCAGCGTGAGCGGGATGAAGCCATTAATAGTCACCGACATCACGCGGCAAGGCTGATTGATGACCGTGGACAATTACGCCAGCGTGCTGAAGCAGCTGAGGCAGAGCTAAAGCGCCGGGATGATGCTGTGCCAGATGATCGAATTATTGATGATGGATGTGAGCAGTACATCGGAGGAGTTCAGCAAAGCGACCGACTTAACTGTGTCTGGCCTGTTGGCACGAAATTCTACGCCGCCGCCCCTGCCGCGGAGCCTGAAAAGGCGGTGGAGCTGCCAGAGTGGTTTTACCCAGATGGTGATATAGATTGCCCTCCTGCGGTCAATTTGTGCGACGTAAAGAACGCCCTCGACGCCGCTGGCGTGAAATGGGTTGAGGGGGAGTGATGCTTAACCCCAAGTCGAACATCAAATAACAGCCACCTAACCGGTGGCTTTTTTATGCCCTGAATTCGGAGATATGACCATGAATTACGCAGATGTAGCAGACGAGGCCGCAGCCCGTCAGCAGATGATGATTGATGTCGCGCTGGCTAACAGGAAATTGCCGGAGTTTAAGTTTACCGGAAAGTGCGCATGGTGCAGTGAGACTATTTCAGCAGGGAGTTATTGCGACAGCGATTGCCGCGATGACCATCAGGCTTATTTGAGGGCGCAGAGTCAAAGGAGCGTTGCATGAATAAGGTGACAGTGTGGGATGGTGAGGGACTACCTCCGATCGGGTGTGAGGTAGAGATTTATCATCAACCCGATTATACCTTCCGCGATGGATGCGCCCCGTCCGGGACGATTGTTAAAGTTGTGGCTCATGAAACCACGACTGATGGAAATGATGTAGCGGTTGTTTTCTGGTGCGAAGATGGCGGTGGTCGCAGTGAGTGCCTTGTGTCGTGGTGCTTGCGCCCCATCCGCACCGAAGCAGAGCGCAAGCGTGAAGAAGCAGGGTTAGCAATTTATCACGCCATCAACTGGAATGCCGAAGGTGAACTGGCTAGCCCTTCAAGAATGGAAGGCTACAGAAAAGCTTATGATGCCATCGCTGCCGGCAAAATCCCCGGCATAAGGCTGACCGATGACGCCGGAAGCCAGTAATGCAATAACCAGCACAGCACGTGCAGCACTGAAAGAATATCTCAACAAATCAAACACCCTCACCTACCGAGACATACTCAACAAGCACTCTGAGAAAATTGAATTGCTGATACCGGATAAACATCGGTGTCGGGCATGGCTTTGGCTTAATTGCGTGTGCCAGCGGTTGGAGAGAGAGAAAGGAGTGAAGACGTGACAATCGCATACATTACAAAATACGCATTAAGCGTGGGAGTCTATAAGGTGGATGGGGAGCAGAACGGAGCTATGTTTATTCAACCGGCAGACAGGGAAGATGGCAGGTCATATTACCCTCAATACTTCCAAGGTAAAGATTGGCATTTGACCGAAGAGCTGGCACTTGCAAGGGCTGAGGAAATGCGTATTGCAAAACTGAAGTCGCTGGATAAGCAGATGAAGAGAGTATCTGCGCTGAAGTTTGAAATTAAGTGATAACCCTCACCCACATCCTGATCGCAATCGCCGTTGCTGTGATAGTTACGGCGCTGTTTAAGAACCTATGAGGTAACTATGCAAAATGATGAGCCGCTCACCCTGGCGGAGGCTGCCGCATTCCTGAAAGTGTCCTCGCGCACGGTTAGCAACATGATACGCCGCGGTGATCTTGCCGGAAGACAGACAGGTGGGACTGCAGGAAAGTATCTGGTGCTTCGCTCTGCGTGCCTTGATTATCTCCGTTATCCGCAACAAAATCGCCCTGCGAGCATGGGTGAAGACAAAAGAGGAATCAAACTATGTCAATCACCCTCAGGGGCGGAGTATGGCACTGTCACTTCTTTACCCCGACAGGAAAAAGAGTTAGGCGATCGCTTGGCACAGCGGACAAGAAGCAGGCTCAGGAGCTGCACGACAAGCTGAAGTCGGAAGCATGGCGTGTTGATGAGCTTGGCGACTTGCCGGTACGCTCATTCGAAGAAGCGTGCTTGCGATGGCTGGATGAGAAGGACCACAAACGCAGTATTGACGATGACAAAGTGAAAATGGAGTTTTTCGCGAAGGTGTTCAAGGGGCGGGATATTTCTACTATCACCGGTGAGGAGGTGGCAAAGGTCGTCAGTAAAATGACTGATCGTAACCACCGATACAGATGGGAGATAAGGAGAGACAAGGCGATACGGGATGGGAAGCCCGCTCCTGAGTTCAGGGAAAAGGCATTAGCTGCAGGAACGAAAAGTCACTACCTTTCCTTCATGAGGTCGCTTCTTCGCGCCGCAGCTAACGAGTGGGGGTGGATAAAGGTCGCACCGGTTATCAAAACCAAGAAGCCGGTGAGTAAGCGCATCAGATGGCTGACAAAAGAAGAGGCCAACCGCCTGATAGAGTGCTGCTCGGAAACCATCAGGCCAATCGTCACTTTTGCCCTTGTTACGGGGCTGCGGCGATCCAACATCCTTGATCTGGAATGGACGCAGATAGACCTGCAGAGAAAAGTGGCGTGGATAAATCCAGAGAATGCGAAAGCAGGTAAGGCCATTGGCGTGGCCCTTAATGATACAGCCTGCAAGGTTCTGCGGGGGCAGATAGGAAAACATTCACGATGGGTGTTTGTCCACACCAAAGCCAAGTCGCGATCTGATGGTACCAAGACTCCGGCAGTAAGAAAAATGAGGACCGATGACAACAGCGCATGGTACGCAAGTTTAAAGCGGGCGGGGATTACAGATTTCCGCTTTCACGATTTGCGCCACACATGGGCAAGCTGGCTGATTCAGTCCGGTGTTCCGTTATCAGCACTTCAGGAAATGGGAGGATGGGAAAGCATAGAAATGGTTCGTCGATATGCTCACCTGGCACCTAATCACCTGACGGAGCATGCGCGCAAAATTGACGCACTTTTGAGTGATAGCGACACAAATACGACACAAGGAGAAAATCAGGCAGGATTGAGAATTGCTTAAGTGCTTGATATTTATTGGCACGCCCTACAGGATTCGAACCTGTGACCTACGGCTTAGAAGGCCGGTGCTCTATCCAGCTGAGCTAAGGGCGCACGGTGAGTGGCTCGGATTATACGGTCAACATCGGCTGAGTCAACGATTTTACCGCCTCTACACACCCGATGACGAAGTTATGAACGATATCCTGCCAATCTCCGCCTGACAGCAGCGCCCGCTTCTGCCAAAATAGAGCCAATCCCCGATTTAACTCAACACAGATGGATCCCCTCTCTGATGGTAGCAAAAATTATTGACGGTAAAACGATTGCGCAGCAGGTGCGGCAAGAGGTTGCAGAAAAAGTACAGCAGCGTCTGGCAGCCGGTAAACGTGCGCCCGGCCTGGCCGTAGTTCTGGTGGGTGAGAACCCGGCGTCGCAAATCTATGTCGGCAGCAAACGTCGTGCCTGTGAAGAGGTCGGCTTCCTCTCCCGCTCCTACGATCTGCCCGCGACAACCAGCGAAGCTGAACTGCTCGATTTGATTACCAAACTGAATCACGATCCGGCCATTGACGGTATTCTGGTACAGCTGCCGCTGCCTGCCGGAATTGATAACGTCAAGGTGCTGGAGCATATCTCTCCGGCAAAAGATGTCGATGGTTTCCATCCGTACAACGTGGGTCGCCTGTGCCAGCGCGCTCCCAAGCTGCGCCCGTGCACGCCGCGCGGCATTGTGACGCTGCTGGAACGTTACAATATCGATACCTTCGGCCTGAACGCCGTGGTGGTCGGTGCGTCTAATATCGTCGGTCGTCCGATGAGCATGGAACTGCTGCTGGCCGGTTGTACCACCACCGTCACCCATCGCTTTACCAAAAACCTGCGTCATCACGTGGAGCACGCCGACCTGCTGGTTGTTGCCGTTGGCAAGCCCGGCTTCATTCCCGGTGAGTGGATCAAGCCAGGGGCGATCGTGATCGATGTTGGCATCAACCGCCTGGAAAGCGGTAAAGTGGTCGGGGACGTGGAGTTTGAAGCGGCGTCCGCACGCGCTTCCTATATCACTCCGGTTCCGGGCGGCGTTGGTCCTATGACCGTAGCGACTTTGATTCAGAATACCTTACAGGCCTGTGAAAGCAGCGATGATGGAGCAGCAGCATAATGGCAACCTTTTCTCTTGGCGATCACCCACATGTGGATCTGTGCGACCTGTTGAAGCTGGAAGGCTGGGTTGAGAGCGGCGCGATGGCGAAGTCAATGATCGCCGACGGCTATGTGACCGTTGACGGCGCGGTGGAAACTCGTAAACGCTGCAAGATCGTTGCCGGTCAGACCGTCGCTTTCGAAGGTAATCAGGTGACCGTTACCGCCTGACGCTCCGCGTATTGAACAAGCGGGCGATACAGCACCTGCTTACAAAATGAAGCCGCTATTCTTCGGGATGGCGGTTTTTTTTATGGTGAATTGCTCAGTCGCTGTCCTTATCTGCGGCTTGCCGTTCAACAATTCAGCACTCATCTGGCCGCACAGGATTACTCCACTGCAAGTTGATTTATATCAATAAATTACCCGCAGCAGGCGTTACCCTCGCTTATCCCCTGTAAATGGAAGAGGTGAAGCATGAAAGCGGCTGTAGTGACTCACGATCATCAAGTGAACGTTGTCGAAAAGACTCTCCGCCCTCTCAGGCACGGTGAAGCGCTGTTGAAGATGGATTGCTGTGGCGTATGCCATACCGATCTGCATGTTAAAAATGGTGACTTCGGTGATAAAACCGGGGTGATCCTTGGCCACGAAGGCATTGGCGTGGTGAAGGAGATCGGTCCGGGCGTGACGTCTTTAAAGCCGGGCGATCGCGCCAGCGTAGCCTGGTTTTTCAGGGGCTGTGGACACTGTGAATACTGCAACAGCGGTAATGAAACCCTCTGCCGGGACGTCATCAATGCGGGCTACACTGCCGACGGCGGTATGGCAGAAGAGTGCATTGTGGTGGCGGATTATGCGGTAAAAGTGCCGGATGGTCTGGACTCAGCGGCGGCAAGCAGCGTGACCTGTGCAGGGGTAACCACCTATAAAGCGGTGAAGGTCTCGGGCATTGCGCCGGGTAAATGGCTGGTGATTTACGGCCTTGGCGGGTTGGGTAATCTGGCGTTGCAGTACGCGAAAAACGTTTTCAACGCCCGGGTGATTGCCGTTGACGTTAACGACTCACAGCTGCAATTCGCGAAAGAGATGGGCGCGGACATGGTGATCAATTCGCGCCGTGAAGATGCCGCGCAGCTGATCCAACAAACCGTAGGGGGAGCGCATGCAGCGGTAGTGACCGCCGTTGCCAAAGCCGCCTTCAACTCTGCGGTGGATGCCCTGCGTGCCGGTGGTCGCATCGTGGCCGTTGGCCTGCCGCCGGAGTCGATGAGCCTGAATATTCCGCGGCTGGTGCTGGATGGCATTCAGGTGGTGGGTTCGCTGGTGGGGACACGCCAGGATCTCGCCGAAGCCTTCCAGTTTGCCGCCGAGGGCAAAGTGCTGCCGAAAGTTACCCGTCGTCCGCTGGAGGATATCAACGCCATCTTCCATGAAATGGAAAGCGGCAGCATCGTTGGCCGTATGGTGATTGATTTTACCGGCGCGAAATAACGCCTCCTGCGGGCCTGTTCACCCCGGCAAAAGGCCTGACAGACTGCCGGGTTGGGCAAAGGAACGGGCCAGCGATAGCTGGCCCGGGAGAAGGTGTTACTTACGACGCCAGGTGGTGCCGGCAGGGCCATCTTCCAGAATAATGCCCAGTTCGTTCAGCTTGTCGCGGGCCACATCGGCCTGCGCCCAGTTTTTCTCTTTACGCGCGTCGTTGCGCATTTTGATCAGCGCTTCGATTTCGGCGACTTCTTCATCGTTGCTTTGCGCCCCGCTTTGCAGGAACAGCTCCGGATCCTGCTCCAGCAGGCCCAGCACACCAGCCAGCTGGCGCAGACGGGCAGCCAGACCATCAGCGGCCACTTTGTCTTCTGACTTCAGGCGGTTCACTTCACGCGCCAGGTCAAACAGCGCCGAGTAGGCTTCCGGGGTGTTGAAGTCATCATCCATTGCCTCACGGAAGCGATCTACAAACGCTTCTCCTCCGGCCGGTGCGGCCGACGCATCGGTATTTCGCAGCGCGGTATAGAGACGCTCCAGCGCCGCACGCGCCTGGTTCAGGTTATCTTCGCCGTAATTGAGCTGGCTGCGATAGTGACCGGACATCAGGAAATAACGCACGGTTTCGGCATCGTAGTGCGCCAGCACGTCGCGAACGGTAAAGAAGTTGTTCAGCGATTTAGACATTTTCTCGCGGTCAACCATCACCATGCCAGAGTGCATCCAGTAGTTGACGTATGGGCCATCATGAGCACAGGTGGACTGGGCGATTTCGTTTTCATGGTGCGGGAACATCAGATCGGAACCGCCGCCGTGAATGTCAAAGTGGTGGCCAAGCTGCTTGCAGTTCATCGCCGAGCACTCAATGTGCCAGCCCGGACGACCGTTGCCCCACGGCGATGCCCAGCCTGGCTCATCGGACTTGGACATTTTCCACAGCACGAAGTCCATCGGATTGCGTTTCACATCGGCCACTTCCACACGCGCACCGGCCTGGAGCTGCTCCAGATCCTGGCGCGACAGGGAACCGTAGGACGGATCGCTGTCTACCGAGAACATCACATCGCCGTTGCTGGCCACGTAGGCGTGCTCACGGGCGATCAGCGTGCTGACCAGCTCGATGATCTCGTCGATATGGTGGGTAGCGCGCGGTTCACGGTCCGGCGGCAGAATATTCAGCGCGGCAAAGTCGGTGTGCATTTCGGCAATCATCCGGTCGGTCAGCTGATTGATCGTTTCGCCGTTCTCGTTTGCACGCTGGATAATTTTGTCATCCACATCGGTGATGTTGCGCACGTACTTCAGCGAATAACCCAGGTAACGCAGGTAACGCGCCACTACATCAAACGCCACGAAGGTCCTGCCGTGTCCAATATGACAGAGGTCATAAACGGTGATGCCGCACACGTACATGCCCACTTGACCGGCATGAATGGGTTTAAATTCCTCTTTTTGACGACTCAGGGTATTGAAAATCTTTAGCATTGAGAGATTCCATCTTGGGCGTGTGCGGGATTAACGAAAAAATATTAATCTCATATTCTGACGTATTTTTAACGCCAGCGCTACGCCGGGTATCGCGATAGCGCGCTGGTTGTTATGCAGCAGGGCTGACTCACCATCACATTTTGTGATATAAGAGCCGTCTGCCGCACGGTGCGGATATTTATCCATACTTTTTGTGCGCATTTCTTAAATACTCTAACCCTGACAGGATGAGAATATGGTCACTTTCCAGACTAACCACGGCAACATCGTCATCAAAACTTTCGATGACAAAGCGCCCGCTACCGTAAAAAACTTCCTGGAGTACTGCCGTGAAGGTTTCTACGACAACACCATTTTTCACCGTGTAATCAATGGCTTCATGATTCAGGGCGGCGGTTTCGAACCCGGCATGAAGCAGAAGAACACCAAAGATGAGATCCGCAACGAAGCGAATAACGGCCTGAAAAACACCAAGGGCACCCTGGCGATGGCGCGTACTCAGGCTCCTCACTCTGCTACCGCACAGTTCTTTATTAACGTTGCCGATAACGACTTCCTGAACTTCCGCGACGAAAGCCTGCAGGGCTGGGGTTACTGCGTGTTCGCTGAAGTGGTTGAAGGGATGGACGTGGTTGACAAGATTAAAGCCGTATCTACCGGCCGCAGCGGTATGCACCAGGATGTGCCAAAAGACGACGTGATTATCCAGAAAGTCACCGTTAGCGAATAATGTCGCATACGCTGTTTATCGCAGATATCCATCTGTGTGTTGAAGAACCGGCAATCACTGCCGGTTTTCTTCATTTTCTACGTTGTGAAGCACAGCAGGCTGATGCCCTCTATATCCTCGGCGACCTGTTCGAAGCCTGGATTGGCGATGACGATCCAAACCCGCTGCATGAGGAAGTCGCACAGGCTCTGCGCCAGCTCACCATCCCCCGCTTCTTTATTCACGGCAACCGCGATTTCCTGCTTGGCAAACGCTTTGCCCGCGCCGCAGGTCTGACCCTGCTGCCGGAAGAGCAGCTGCTGGAATTGTACGGCAGACGCGTGCTGATTATGCACGGCGACACGCTCTGTACCGATGATGCAGCCTATCAGCGCTTCCGTGCCAGAGTGCATCAGCCATGGCTGCAAAAACTGTTCCTGGCCCTGCCGCTTTCTCTGCGCCAGCGTATTGCGGTGAAAATGCGGGCCGGAAGTCAACAGGCCAACAGCAGCAAAGAGATGGCGATTATGGATGTCAACCCGCAGGCCGTAGCAGCGGCAATGCATCGCCATCAGGCCCCGTTACTGATCCACGGCCATACCCATCGCCCGGCGGTACACCAGCTGGTCGTGGATGGCGAACCAGCCGAAAGGATCGTTCTCGGCGCCTGGCATGAACAGGGGTCAATGATCAAAGTCAGCCCGGAAGAGACAACGCTGATTTCCTTCCCGTTCTGAATCAAAACATTGTTCTGAGCAGCGGCGATAATCGCTACGCAACCGTTTTCCTCGCCGCAGACTCATGCTATTCTCTCTGCCCTTCCCATCGGGTAACCACAGGGTTATCACGGTGACGTTTTACAATCACAGGAGTCAGCCCCGCATGTCATCTAACGCCGCACAGGCCCGCATCGCTGTTGTTATGGGTTCCAAAAGTGACTGGGCAACCATGCAGTTTGCAGCGGAAATCCTCACCAGCCTGGACGTCCCCTTCCACTGTGAAGTGGTCTCTGCCCACCGTACCCCGGACAAGCTGTTCAGCTTTGCCGAACAGGCGGCGGATAACGGCTATCAGGTGATTATTGCAGGCGCCGGCGGCGCGGCCCACCTGCCAGGCATGCTGGCGGCAAAAACGCTGGTTCCGGTACTGGGCGTGCCGGTGCAGAGCGCGGCGCTGAGCGGCGTCGACAGCCTGTATTCTATCGTGCAGATGCCGCGCGGTATTCCGGTTGGAACGCTGGCGATCGGGAAAGCCGGTGCAGCCAACGCTGCGCTGCTGGCGGCGCAGATCCTTGCCCTGCACGATACCGGGCTGGCAACACGCCTGGCGGCATGGCGTCAGTCCCAGACCGATGAGGTGCTGAACAACCCGGATCCGCGGGGTGATGCATGAAACCAGTTTGCGTATTAGGCAACGGACAGCTGGGGCGCATGCTGCGCCAGGCGGGAGAGCCACTGGGGATCGCCGTTTATCCCGTCGGTCTGGATGCGGAACCGGAATCGCTGCCGATCGCCGCCAGCGTCATTACCGCGGAAATTGAACGCTGGCCGGAAACGGCACTGACTCGCGAACTGGCAGGCCACAACGCATTCGTCAACCGCGATATTTTCCCGGAACTGGCCGATCGCCTGACGCAAAAGCAGTTGCTTGACCGGCTGGGGCTGGCTACCGCTCCGTGGCAGCTGCTCTCCTCGGCGGACCAGTGGCCGCAGGTGTTTACCACACTCGGTGAACTGGCGATTGTGAAGCGCCGCACCGGTGGCTACGACGGTCGCGGTCAGTGGCGCCTGCGGGCGAACGAAACCGGCTCGCTGCCGGAAGCGTGCTACGGCGAGTGCATCGTTGAGCGCGGAATTGACTTCTCCGGCGAAGTCTCGCTGGTGGGTGCGCGCGGACACGATGGCCGCACGGTGTTCTACCCACTGACCCACAACCTGCATCAGGACGGTATTCTGCGCACCAGCGTGATGCTGCCCGAAGTCAACGCTGCCCACCAGCAGCAGGCCGAGCAGATGCTGTCGGCGATCATGAACGCGCTGAACTACGTTGGCGTGATGGCGATGGAGTGCTTTGTGGTACCGGAAGGTCTGCTGATTAACGAGCTGGCCCCACGCGTACACAACAGCGGCCACTGGACGCAAAACGGCGCATCGATCAGCCAGTTTGAGCTGCACCTGCGGGCGATCCTCGATCTGCCGCTGCCGGTGCCGGTCGTCAGCAGCCCGGCGGTGATGGTGAATCTGATCGGCACCGGGGTGAATCTGGACTGGCTTCAGCAACCGCTGGTACATCTGCACTGGTACGATAAAGAAGTACGCCCGGGCCGTAAAGTTGGCCACCTGAACCTGTCCGACGTCAGCAGCGCGGCACTCAGTGACGCGCTGCGTGCGCTGGTTCCCATGCTGCCGGAAGAGTATGCCAGTGGCATAGCCTGGGCGGTTGAAAAGCTGGATTGACGGCTTGCTGCCGCGTTAAGAAAAACGGACCTGCCCGGGTCCGTTTTTTTATGGCTACGCTTCTTTCACCACCGTTTCCAACGCCGCTTATCCGGCCTCATAACTCCTGAACAACGCCTTGCCCTGCAACAACCGCACGCCCAGCCAGCCGCCGCAGAGGGAAAGCAGCAGCGCACCGGTCAGCGGCAGCACCAGCCACAGCACGAAATCCGGCTGCCACGGGAAGTCGAAGACTTTCCGCTGTAATCCCCACAGCGCGGCTTCCGCACCGATTGCCGCCGCCACGCCGGACACCCCACCCAGCAGCGCGAACTCGCACCACAGCGTGCCGCGCAGCAGCTTTTTACCGGCACCCAGCGTGCGATACACCACCAGCTCCTGTCGTCGCTGGCGCATACCCACCTGGATCTGCGCCAGCAGCAGCAGCACCCCGCAGGCCGTCACCAGTACCACCATAATTTCCAGCGCCTGACTCACCTGCGACAGTACCTGGCCGATTTGCCGCAGAATACTGCCAATATCCAGCAGGCTCAGGGTGGGGAATTCGCGGTTAAGCTGCACCAGCAGCGCGTTGTTATTGTCCAGGCGGAAGCTGGTCAGCCAGGTCTGCGGCTGTGCGTCCAGCGCCCCCGGCGGGAAGATAAAGAAGAAGTTTGGCTTCAGGCTCTCCCAGTCCACCTTACGCAGACTACTGATTTTCGCCGTAAAGTCCTGGGTATCGCCGGTAAAGGTCAGCGTGTCGCCCAGCTTCACGCCCAGCCGCTCCGCCAGCCCCTCCTCCATGGAGACCTCCCCGGCTTTTGGTGGCCAGCTGCCCGCCGTCAGCGGATTATGATCCGGCCGATCGCGCTGCCAGGTCAGGTTCAGCTCACGGTTAAGCGATTCATCCCGCTTTGGATCGACTGCCTGCTGGTTGATGCCGGTCAGACGCACGCGGGCCACCGGATAGAACGCTTCCGGCTTCACCTGATGCTGTTCAAGGAAAGTCTTTACCTGCGGCACCTGCTGTGCGGTCAGGTTCAGCAGAAAGTAGTTCGGGCTTCCCGGCGGCAGCTGCTGCTGCCAGCGATCGAGCAGATCGCCGCGCATCACCAGCAGCAGCGCCAGCAGCATAAACGACAGAGAAAACGCCGCCAGCTGGCTTAATGTGGTCCACGGCTGGCGCAGCAGCCGGTTAATCGCCAGGCGAAATGCCAGATTGCGCAGGGTCAGCCGGCGCAGCAGTAGCAGACTGCCCCAGCCGACCGCGCCAAGCAGCAGCGACAGCAGCACAATTCCCGCCATCAGCGCCCACAGCAGCGTGCTGCCGCCGACCAGCAGCGCCAGCAGCCCTACCACCACCAGCGCCATCAGCGGCAGATAGATTTTCAGCGGCCAGAGAGTTGCCACCGCGTCGCGCCGCAGTACGCGCAGCGGCTGGGTCGCCAGCAGCAGGCGATAGGGACGCAGACCAACCAGCAGCGAAATCACAAACAGCGAGCCTATCGCCCACAGCCACGGCCAGCCGCTGGCTGCCGGTAATTCACCGGGCAGCACCGGGCGCAGCATGCGCAACAGCAATGCCTCAAATCCGATGCCGATGACGCCACCGCAGAGTGCCGCCAGCAGTAGCACCGCCAGCCACTGTCCCACGATCAGTTTACGTAACGCCCGACGGTTAGCCCCCAGGGTCTTCAGTACCGCCACCAGATCGTAACGGCTGCGGCAGTAGTGGCTCATCGCCACCGCCACAGCGGCAATCGCCAGCATCAGCGTCAGCAGCGCCGACAGCAGCAGGAACTGCTGGGCACGCTGCATGGATTTACCCAGCGCATCGTCTGAATTCTCCACGCTGATCCAACGCTGGTCCGCCGTCAGTCGCGAGGCGATCCAGCGGTCAAAACGGGCCAAATCCTGCGGACTTCCGGCAAATTTGTAATTCCACGTCAGCCGGCTGCCCGGCTGGACTGCGCCGGTTTTCTCCACGTCAGCCAGGTTCATCAACAGCCGCGGTGCGGTCTGAAACGGATTAAATCCGGCATCCGGTTCCTGAATCACCTCACCGGCGATCCGCAGCGTGGTATCACCGACATCAAGCTCATCACCGCTTTTCCGATCGAGCAGCGCCAGCAGTCGGGGGGCGGCCAGCACGGTGCCTACCGTCGGTTTTAATCCGGTCGGTTCGGTGGTGAGCTGGCCGAACATCGGCCAGGCATCATCCACCGCCTTCACCGACGCCAGCTGTGGCGTCTCCCCGGCAAAGGTCATGGTCATAAAGGTCAACTGGCGCCCTACCCGTAACCCTTCGCTGCGCGCCTGCGCCAGCCATTCAGCAGGCACCTCGCGGGCGCTGCGCAGGGTACGGTCGCCCGCCATAAAGTCGCGGCTTTGCTGAGTTAACCCTTTTTCCATGCGATCGCTGAGCGAACCCAGCGCCAGCACGCAGGCCACCGCCAGCGTCAGCGCCAGCCAGACAATCAGCAGCGAGGGCGATTTCCACTCGCGCCAGAACCAGCGACCGATCATGATTCCTCCCACAGCTTGCCATCGCGCAGACGGAGGCGACGACCGCAGCGGGCCGCCAGCTGCTCATCGTGCGTCACCAGCACCAGGGTGGTACCAAAATCGCGGTTCATGGAAAACAGCAGATCGGCGATGCGATCGCCGGTTTTGCGATCCAGGTTGCCGGTCGGTTCATCGGCAAACAGCAGCGGCGGGCGGCCGTTAAAGGCGCGGGCCAGCGCCACGCGCTGCTGTTCGCCGCCGGAAAGCTGGGCAGGAAGATGGCTGAGCCGCTGGCCAAGCCCGAGCTGCTCCAGCAGCTGCGTCGCCCGATCGCGGCTCTGGCGATCGCTCTCACCGCGCAGCAGCGCCGGGAGCTGCACGTTCTCCACGGCATTCAGCGTCGGTACCAGCATAAACGACTGAAAAACGAAGCCGACATGTTTCGCCCTCAGTTCTGCCCGCTGCTCTTCGTCCATCTTATGCAGCGGCTGGCCAAGCATCATCACCTCCCCTTCGCTGCCGTCGTCCAGTCCGGCAAGAATACCGAGCAGCGTGGATTTCCCTGAACCTGATTCGCCGATCAGCGCAATAGTTTCAGCCGGTTTGACAACCAGCTCAACTCCGGTAAGGATGGAAAGCTGATGCTCACCCTGACCGACGGACTTACTAAGACGATGAACTTCAAGAATGTTTTCCGCTGGCATTTTCCTTTCCTGTTGCTGTTGGCTTTCATGACGCTGCGTGCGACGGCGGCAGAGACGCTGCTGGTGCTGGGCGACAGCCTCAGCGCCGGTTATCGGATGTCCGCCAGCGCCGCATGGCCTGCGTTACTGAATGATAAGTGGCAAAAATCACCCGCTGTGATTAACGGTAGCATAAGCGGTGACACCGCAGCACAGGGGGTGGCACGCCTGCCCGCTTTACTGAAACAGCATCAGCCCCGCTGGGTGCTGATTGAGCTGGGTGGCAATGACGGTCTGCGCGGCTTTCCCCCTGAACAGCTGAAGCAGGAGCTGGACAGCGCAATTCAGCAGGTGAAAGCCGCCGGGGCGCAGCCGCTGCTGATGCAGATTCGCCTGCCCGCCAACTATGGCCGCCGCTATACTGAATCGTTTGCCGCTGTCTATCCGCAGCTGGCGGAACGCAACGGCATCCCGCTGGTACCGTTCTTTATGGAACAGGTGTATCTGAAACCGGAATGGATGCAGGATGACGGTATTCATCCGGCTCCCGCCGCGCAGTCGTTTATTGCCGATTTGATGGCAAAACAGCTCGCGCCTTTAGTTAACCATGAGTCACCCGACCGGGAACGCCCTGACAGGTAAAGTTATGCAAAAATATCTATAAATAAAAAAAATATCATTTAAAAACAACAAATTAGAACGGAAAAATGGAGTGATCGGCGGCAAAATGGCGACGTCGATTTACTCTACTATCAAATATAAAAATTTATCTTCGTAAGGTGACGTTCAGGCAATAGGAAAGCTTTTCTTTTAAATTATGACCGCGAATATCTTTTTTAGCTTGCACGTTCAACATCTCCAAGAATTCTAATGAAGCACCCTTAAGCTTTTCTGAATGCCAGTAATAAACACTTCTAATACCCTCTTCATCCTCCCCATCTAACTCCTCGAAATCTATGTAATAAAATTCATGTGCCTTAGAAAGGTAATCTTTAACCAATTTACTAAATTCAATGCTGAAATACATAGATTGAGAATTGCTCGTAGAAATCAATTCACGAATCGCAGATTCGAATATTTCGCAATCATTAACCAGTCCCTTTTCAGACTGATAAATAACTCATTGTTTTTTATCAGCAAGTCCAAAAAAAGATATAGTCTCAATGGATGTAAGAACAATGGAATAATTTTTTAATGTTGCATCCCAAAACTTTTCTTTTTTATATTTACTAAACCCCCAGCGAGTACCCATCCATGCTCCTGCAAATGCGATTAATGCTGGAAGAAGCTTTCCAAGCCATTCATAATAAATCATCCAATACCCCATAATTTCGAAAAAATGAAATTTTAAATCAATAAACATGTTAATGTTTTTTCATGAAGATTCACAACAAACCTTATAATTATTTCTTTAAAAAACCCTCATAAAAGTTATTTTGCAAACACGATAAATATTAGCCACTAGAATCAGCAGCTAATTCTCAAAAACATGTAAATATTATTAAAATCATCAAATACTACTATGATACAAGATGTTCTATTGCATCACCACAGGACTCAAGGAAATTAGTATTATCTGATACTATCTGCGAGTCAATTGACTGCTTAATATGAGTTACAGGATCTAGGTCTGCCTCATGTACTATTGCATTTCTGCGAATGGCTATAAGTTTCAATTTTCTTTTTGCATCCGAATCTGACATCCCGAGCAGTTGGGATATCTTAACCCACTTGTGACTTTCCTCCCATATATAAGATAATCCATCAGCAACTTTTCCAGGCTCTTGATACGAAATTGTTTTAAATTTATTAAGCATTGCGTCACGAAAGAAATACTCGGCCGGTGGTATTGTTGCATTCTTCATTCTGATATAAGTATCCATTGTAAGCACCTCGCTCAAGTATTTCGGAGTGGGCGCCCTCCCCCCCAAATAAATATCAACAACACCATCTAAGATTAAATCATGCATTAGTTTATCAAAAGCACTAACACTATATACCAACTGAGCTCTTAAAATATCATCATGCGATATTGGCAAAGGCACGTTATTCAGAAGAAAGTTGTGCAATGCGGACAACTGTTTTGCCTCCCCGATGTTCCTCTTAAATACCGTGTGCGCTCTAGACATTATTGAGCACCCTGACCATTAATTCAGCTATCTGCTCAAATTTACCTTTGAAAATATCCCTTTTGTTAGACATTTGTTCAAGCACAGGCCCGGTCTCATGAATTTCCGCATCTAATAGGTCATAAACCGGGACTTCTGCTTCATATGATTTTGGCAGTAACCCCTGAAAATCTGGAATTTCTGCTAAGCAAAAATCATCATCGACGAGTTCTTGAGGATATTGATTAACATTTAGCGCCATGTCAGCAGACAATAGTGCAGGCATTAAATCATCTTTAATCTTTCTTTTTATCTCAGCAATGTTATCTCTGTAAGGTCTAGCCGCCCTTCCTTTTCTTATATTGAAGCGTTGAATTAGCATCCCTAAAAACTTAGTATTAGAAACTCTTAGTGGGTATGCACTATCTTCGAAAAACTCTAAATTACTATTCTTCCAATCATTCCATCTTGGCAATACCTCTTTCAAAGTATCAATAGCCATAATGGAGAATGGATCAGGATTGGTAGGTATTATGAATGAATCGGCACTGAGGAATAGATTCTGATTAATCGAACTTAAACCGGGGTTAAGATCGATAAGTGTATAATCAATGTTATAACGCTCTTCAGTTAATCTTATTAGCTCTGAGAATGCACCAGGTAAGTTTTGGAGAGTTGCCAAAGCGTTTCCGGAAGTCTGTGCGAAAGTTAGTGATGCTTCATAGGCTGACAGATTGGCATGACCGGCCAGCAAAAATAAATTTGGTGCTCTAGCTGGAGAAACACAATTTACTGCTGAAATTGGTTGTGGCTTACCTTTAAAAGCAACTTCAACGCCATCTTTCAAGTTTTGGTTTTTTGTAATTGGATCAGAGTAATACTCTTCGAATCTCTCACCTAAAATCAAGCTAGTCAAATTACATTGTGGGTCACCATCAACAACTAGAACTCTGCTGGTTTTAGATAGCATCCAACCAATATTGTAAACGGAAGTTGTTTTACTGACTCCGCCTTTATGATTAAAGAAAACGATACGTTTAGACATTTTTAACCTTTATTTAATTTGTGTGTAATCAGAATATTAATTTCAAGTCATTGACAGTGTCTAGAAATGAAACTGATTGTTTTTTTTCGATAGTAAAATCATAAAGTTAAGTATACCACGTTATCCAGAATCAAAAAAACGCCCAACGATAACAAAAAAAACACTTATTATTCATTAAGTTACAAAAAAACCTCATATCAAAGACAAAAAAAAACTGAAATTTACTGAAATTCTTTTCAATCTTTTCAGTTGGTAGTTTCTCGCTGAACCCCAGTATCGACGCGGGCTGGCGATATCGTTTGTAGAAAACTCAAACTGAAAAATTTTTATGATGCGAAACTTGCAGGCGGGTGCGGTGTAGCGCCGTTTTGGTCAGTTGACGTGATTTTGTCTGCGCCTCAGCGTCAGCCTGTGCAACGCTGTTCATACGATCTGTTTGGCTGAAGGGCTTTCGTGGTTAGATTTCTGCGGCCCGCTATGGCCGTTCTGTGCGGTCTGATGAGGGGCATAAAAAAACCCGCACGCGGCGGGTTATGTCAGGTGGGTAGGTATAGCTATCCAATTATCGGAGAATATTTCCCGTTCTACGCGGTTGCCGTGCTGCCGTGAGCAGCGATTTCGCCGCTGTTGTTCGGGTTGCCGGTGCCGGGGTGCGAATGGCTGGCCAGCGTATCGGCCAGTGATTTAACAAGGTCCAGCGTATCCAGCAGACACTGTGCAATATTCACCTGCCCGGACCCGATCCATACCACCGGCGCGATGATGTCCTGCCTGGCCCCCGCGATGCTTTTGCGCAGCTGGCCAATCTGCTCTGACAGGCTCCCGGCAATCTCTTCCTGCACGTCACCACTCACTGCAGCCAGCCTGTTACCCTTCACCGCCTGACTGAAATCACCGGCGCTGACCTGCTGGATTGCACCGGCCATCAGCGAGTGAATGCCGATAACCGTTGTTTTGTCCGCTGCTTTCACGGTCGTTTCCCGGCTGACCAGCTCCCGCGTTTCCGTGTCGGCGGTGACGTTCCGCGTCATGGATGATTCGCTGATCGTCTGGTCAGTCTGGCGCACCCAGTCGCCCGCCTGGGTGATGCGTTGTGATACTCCCTCTCGCTGCTGTTGCAGCTGCTCACCCGGCTGGATATCCGGCAGGCTGTGACCGTCTGCCATAGTCTGCCGGATAAACGGCTTATCAGCGCGCCCGCCGGTGAATCCCATTTCAACCAGCGTCCCCACCGGCGGATACTGGAACATGCCTGAATCATGCCCGGCCATTGGCACCGGTAGCGGGACAGCGGAATACACCGGCGTTTCGCCGTCCGGGTTGCCGTCCGCGTCCAGCAGCTGCACCATAACCAAAGAACTATATGACAGCTTACCGAAAAAACAGGGCCGCCTGTTTGAGGATGTCTATAAACGGTTTAAAACTGTAATCAAGATGGCAGAGATAAATTTACCTAAGCATCAGTTTACGCATGTCCTAAGGCACACCTTTGCAAGTCATTTTATGATGAATGGAGGCAACATCCTTGTACTAAAGGAAATTTTGGGACATTCAGAAATCACTATGACTATGGTCTATGCTCACTTTTCACCTAACCATCTTGAAGATGCTACGTCAAAAACCCCCTAAGCCGCAGAGGTGACTAATCAGGATGCTGGCGGCAAAGGGGCGGCACGTAGTGTTAACTTGGGTAAACTTACGTAGCACTAAGAACACACAAGCAATTGAAAATAAAAAAATTATATCAAAATCAATAGTATGGTGAGTTATGCAAAAATCTATCGTAATAACCGGGAGTTCCAGTGGGATTGGCCTGGCCGCCGCCAGCGATTTGCTGCGCCGCGGCTATCATGTCATTGCCGCCTGCCGCAAGCCGCAGGACGTTGAGCGGATGAATGAGCTGGGCTTCAGCGGCGTACTGCTCGATCTGGACGATGCAGAGAGCGTGGAACGCGGTGCAGCGGAGATCCTGACGCTTTGCAATGGCCTGCTGTTTGGGCTGTTTAACAACGGCGGCTTTGGGCAGTATGGCCCGCTCCAGTCCGTGACCCGCGCCCAGCTGGAGCGGCAGTTTTCTACCAACCTGTTCGGTACTCACCAGTTGACCATCCTGCTGCTGCCCGCGCTGATGGCCAGCGGCAGCGGCCGGATTATCAATACCAGTTCGGTGCTGGGGCTGATCTCTACCCCGGGCCGGGGCGCCTATGCCGCCAGTAAATATGCGCTGGAGGCCTGGTCCGATGCACTGCGCATGGAGCTGCATACCAGCGGCGTGCGGGTCAGCCTGATCGAGCCGGGCCCCATCAGTACGCGGTTTACCGATAACGTCAGCCAGGCGCAGCAGGACAAGCCGGTAAAAAATCCGGGTATCGCCGCCCGTTTTACCCTGCCGCCGGAGGCGATTTTGCCGAAGCTGCATCACGCGCTGGAAAGTCCGCATCCGCGCTTACGCTACCCGGTTACGCTGGTCACCTGGGCCATGTCGCTGCTGCGACGGCTGCTGCCGGGCCGGGCGCTGGACTGGTTTTTACGGCAGAATTAGCACGCAGGGCTTGAAGCCAGCCTGTCTGCCCCAATAGAGTAGTAAACTCATGTGAAAAGAGACGAATTCATGGCCCCACACGCTGCGATTGTTGAAATTAATGAAACCAACCTGCACCAGACGCTGGAACAGTCCATGCAGGTTCCCGTGCTGTTTTATTTCTGGTCCGGCCGCAGCCAGCACTGCCAGCAGCTGACGCCGCTGCTGGAGCGCCTGGCGCAGGACTACGCCGGTCAGTTTATTCTGGCGAAGCTGGACTGTGATGCGGAGCCTGCCGTGGCTCAGCAGTTTGGCCTGCGATCGATTCCGACCGTTTATCTGTTCCAGAACGGTCAGCCGGTCGATGGCTTCCAGGGACCACAGCCGGAAGAAGCGGTTCGTGCCCTGCTGGAAAAAGTGCTGCCGAAGGAAGAAGAGCTGAAGGCGCAGCAGGCGATGCAGTTGATGGAGGAAGGCAAAACGCTGGAGGCCCTGCCGCTGTTAAAAGAGGCCTGGCAGTTAAGCAACCAGGGCAGCGAGGTTGGCTTCCTGCTGGCCGAAGCGCTGATTGAACTTAACCGCAGTGACGAAGCGGAAGCCGTACTGAAAGTGGTGCCGTTGCAGGATCAGGACAGCCGTTATCAGGGGCTGGTGGCGCAGATCGACCTGCTGAAGCAGGCGGCGAATACGCCGGAGATCCAGCAGCTTCAGCAGCAGGTTGGCGCGAACCCGGAAGATGCGGCGCTGGCGAGCCAGCTGGCTATTCAACTGCATCAGGTTGGCCGCAATGAAGAGGCGCTGGAGCTGCTGTTTGTTCATCTGAAAAAAGATCTCGGCGCCGCCGAGGGGCAGGCGCGTAAAATCCTGCAAGAAATTCTTGCGGCGCTGGGCACCGGCGATGCGCTGGCCAGCAAATACCGCCGTCAGCTTTACTCCCTGCTTTACTGATTAAAACGGGCGCAGTGGATCTCCGCTGCGCCCGTCTCTCTGCCAGCTGTTCTCGCCATCAGGCCAACTCACTCCGCTTCTCTTCCTTCACAAACAGCATGGCCAGAAATCCCACCACCGTAATCATCGCAGCGAAGTAAAAGCCCGCGTTCAGCGACCCGGTGCTGTCGGCAATAAAGCCGGTCAGATAGGGCGCAAAAATCGATGCCGCCATGCCGAAGAAGTTATAGAGGCCAAAGGCGGTGCTCAGCGCAGCGCGCGGTGCATTATCCGCAACGAGTGCAATCAGTACCGGGTTAAGGCTGATTTTGCCAATAAAGCCGTACAGCACCAGTACCGCGATCAGTGCCGCTTCGGTGGCAGAGTAAACGATGCCGAAAATGGCCAGCAGCGAGAACGGCAGCATGCACAGGATAACCGGCTTACGGCGGCCCAGCCTGTCGGACACGTAGCTGCAAATCAGCGTGCCCAGCACCGAAATCCACGGCACAATCGAGGCAATGCTGGCGGCATGAACGATATCCATCCCGCGCTCTTTTTGCAGGTAGTAAGGCAGCCAGGTAATGATGACGAAGAAGCCGTAAATCGAGCAGAAGATGGTGATATAGGCCATCAGCAGATTGCGGTTTTTAAACAGATCGGCAAACCTGAAATCGCCCTGTTTTTTGACACTGGCTGGAGGGGTGGCGTCCGTAGCCGGGGCTTTTTCGCGGATAAACACCAGCATCAGCAGAACCACGATCAGTACCGGCAGCGCCATCGCCAGAAACGGCATCTTCCACGAGGTGTGAAAGCGCTCAATCATAAAACTGGAAAGGTAGTAACCGAACGCGATACCGAATGACATGCCGCTACCGATCACCGCGCTGCCGAGAGTGATCCACTTTTTCGGGATCGCTTCAGAAGAGAGCGCATACTGCGGACCATAGTAGACCCCCTGCGAGGCACCGGTCAGCATCCACAGCAGCATAAAGAACATGAAGTTGGGTGAAATACTGATGGCAGCCATAAACAGGGTAAACAGCATAAAGCCGCTGAGCAGAATGCGCTTTCTGCCTGACCTGTCGCCAAGCAGTCCGGCGGGGATCTGCAGCAGCGTATAGGCAAGAAAGAACAGGCTGCTGATTAAACCCAGCTGGCTTTTGGACAGGCCGAATTCCGTTTCGATCTGCGGCATAAGCGGACTGAGCACCGAGCGCGCGGCATAAATCACCACCCAGCCCAGAAAGAAAATAATCACGGTTTTGATCCAGTACGGAACCCGTTCATTTTTTGTTGTTAGCATAGTCAGACTCCCTGGTGTAGCGGGCGCAAAAGCCCCGATTCCCGATAGTGCTTTTACGGCGTGACTGACGTTCCTGCCGTTCCTGCCAGCACGGCGTCAATCTCCTTCAGCGCACCGATATGCGCGATTTTGCCACTGCGTTGAACAAAGCGGCTGACCGCCATGATTTTGGGCCCCATCGCGCCGTCATTTACCGCCATCGGCGCCAGTTCAGCCGTGGTGGCAGAACGAATAGCCCGCTGCTTCGGTGTTCCCCAGTGTTCGTACACCGCATCGGCATCGGTCAGGATCACCAGATGATCGGCATCCAGCGCTTCAGCCAGCAGCGCAGAAGCCAGATCTTTATCGATCACCGCCTCACTTCCCACCAGGCTGTGTCCATCGGCCACCATCGGCACGCCGCCGCCACCGTTGCAGATCACAATGTGATTTTTTGCCAGCAGCAGGTTAATGGCCTCGATATCAATGATTTTTTTCGGTTCCGGTGACGGCACCACGCGGCGCAGATAACTGCCGTCCAGCTTCATGTTCCAGCCATATTTCTGCTCCAGCTCCTGCTGCTGCGACGGCTGATAAATCGGACCGATAAACTTACTCGGCTGCTGATAGGCCGGATCGTTGCTGTCTACCAGCACGCGGGTCAGCAGCGTTGAAACCGGCTGTGACGGATGACAGGCCGACAGCTGCTGTGCCAGCATATAACCAATCATTCCCTGGCTTTCCGCCACCAGGATATCCAGCGGGTAAGGCGGTACATCGCGATAGGCCAGATTCTGCAACGCAAGCAGGCCAACCTGAGGTCCGTTGCCGTGCACAATGGCAATACGGTACTTTTTTGCCAGCCTGCCGATCGCATCGGCGATGAGGGAAATACTGCGGTACTGGTTCTCAGCGGACAGCACCTCGCCGCGCTGTAGCAGGGCGTTGCCCCCCAGCGCAATCACTAACGTTTCCATTCCTACCTCTGTTTTCACTTTATTCAGATAACAGGCAACCCTGCCGAAGCGGATCCGGCAGCGTTTTCCTGGCAAATTTAATAAAGACGGTTGATGACCCTGGCCCCGGACCAGATGCCCAGCAGCGTGTCCGTGCCGGAGGAGTGTCCGATCTCCTGCAGTTCACTCACGGCAGCAGACAGCGGACGTTCGCCGGACAGAGCCGCAGCAAACCGCTGTAACGGCGTGGCGAAGATCCCCCGCGCAGCAAAGCGTAAATAATTCACGCTGATTAACGTGGTCAGCTCATCCAGCGGGCGGCTGGCGGCAAAGAACGCGGGTCGCCTGGTCACATCAATACGCCGGTCAAACCAGGCGCACAGCAGCATCCCCAGCACCGTGTCATCGTTACCCGGCGTCAGGCCCGGGCCTTTGCCCAGCACGTGGCTCCAGTCAACGAATTCCCCCTGCAGCCAGTCGCTAAACAGCTGCTGCATCAGGCGGATTTCCGCATCGGCAGGCTGGCTGACGATGCGATCCAGACGTCCGAACAGCCCGGTCTCTGCGGGTGCGGCGGCCAGTACAACCTCCAGCGGTGCGGTGGCAATCTGCCCGGTTCGCGACAGATGCAGATCCGTGCGCCGTTCCGGCAGGCAAAGGCACATCTCCGCCAGTACGATCCCCTGTGGAGTCAGTTCGCATCGGGCAGACTGCGCCAGTTCGTCGGAGATATCGTCAAAGTCATCATCGGCGATTTCCCAGCCCATCGGACTGAGTCCGCGTCCTTCACGGTGCAGCGTCAGCAACTGCTGGCCCGGTGTGAGAAGATTGATCGCGTTGCGAAAATGCCCGACGCACTGCAGGATGCCGTAATCCACGGTGCTGTGACGGCTGACGGCCAGCGCGGAACGCTGCATATCCCCTCCCCCCGGTTTAGCCGGACCGTGCTGATTTATCCGGTAATGCCCAGCTCTTCAGCCAGCGCTTCGATGGCTTTTTCAAAGCAGCCCAGCGGCGCACGCACCGTGCCCGCACCAATCTGACCCACGCCCGCTTCACGGTGGGCAATCCCGGTATTAATCAGCGGTGTGATGCCGGTTTCCACGACGCGACGTGCGTCCAGGCCCAGGCAGGCGCCCTGGAAATCCCAGGTCGGGATTTGCAGCATCATGTTGCGCTCAAGGAAAATTTCCGCCATCTCTTCGGAGATATCAGTGGCGGCCGACATGCCACCGGCCGCGCCGACAAAGCGGGTCACGCCAGGGGCGGCAACCATGGCCGCACCGCCAATTCCAAAGGTTTCGGTGATAGCACTGTCGCCGATATCCGGGTTGGCGTCCGCCTGGCTGTAGCCGGAGAAGAACAGACCTTCCGGGGTGTTGACCGGGGCCGTAAACCAGCGATCGCCCATCCCGCTGATTTTGATGCCGAAGTTTTTGCCGTTACGGGTCATCACGGTCACAACGGAACCCTGTTTAATCTCCGCGCCGGCATCCATAGCCGCCTTGCAGTAGGCCATCGCCAGATTAAGGAAGAACTGATCGGTAACGCTGAGGAAGTGCATCGCACGTCCCAGTTCGGCTTTATCGCGCTCCAGCAGGGTGATTTTTGGTGCCAGCTGGCGCAGCAGCAGCGCGGAGGCAGCGATATTACGCTGGTGGAACTCGTCGCCCATGGTGATGGCCTGCGCCATCAGGGCGGTCAGATCGATTCCGTCGGCAAAGGTCGCCAGCACGGCTTTCAGTACCGGCGCCAGTGAATCACGCATCCAGCGGTGGCGTTCCTGCACGTCCGGCCCGTAGGCCCCGAAGCGCATGACCTTGCCGATGCCCTCGTTCAGGTTGCAGTAGGCAACGTTACCGTGGGTGTGGTTCTTCACCACCACTATCGGCATATGGGCCGAGGTGATCCCACCCATCGGGCCAACGGCACTGACGTTATGGCAGGGAATAAATTCGATTTCGCCATTTTCCAGCAGTGCCAGCGCCTGCTGTTCATCGCTGGCCCACTCTTCAAACAGGCAGGCTCCGATGCAGGCGCCGCGAACCGGGCCACTCATCTCCTGCCAGGTCACGGGAGGACCGGCATGCAGAAGCTTTCTCCCCTGGTTCAGTTCAGGAATGCGGGTCTTCGCTAAATCAACATCGATCCAGTGTGGGCGGGCTTCACGAATACGGGCGATAACCGCGGCGTTGGCTTGTTCAATAGAATCGTACATATCAATCCCTTACTTTAATTTTTTCAGTATGTTAGCTAAACGTTGGTTACCACCGGCAACCGGAGCCCACTGGTAGTGAACCACTGAAATTTCGTTGGCCTGCAGATCCTCAGCAAATCTGCGCAGGCCTGCGTTGATCACCGACACTCCGTTGAGCAGCGCCGGAACCGGATCGGTTGATCGGGCAGGCGGTGGCGCGATCAGATAACAGGCCAGCGCTACCGCTTCCGGCAGCGAATTCATCACCGCGATGCCGGCCGCGTTTAAGGTGGCGATCTGCACCGAACGCTGCTGCGGATCCTGCTCAGAGCCCGTTACCGTAGCAATCACCGCCAGCGGGTGGGCCGAGCCGCGTTTCTCGCGCAGGCGCTTAACCTCCACCGCAATCGAGCCTGCCGGGTCCGGCTGGGCGCCGTAGCCGATAACCACATCCAGCAGCAGCACGCTGACCTGCGTCTGCTGGCTCAGCCGGGCGATCTCCTGATTGCGGGTGGAGGGATCGATCATCGGATGGGGTTTACCCTGGGTGTAAAAGTCATCGCCCATATCAATGATGCGATGACCATCGGCGTTCAGCATTGAGCCGTGGAGGTGGCTGCTGTCAGCTTCAATGCCGAGACGTTCGGCCAGCAGCATCGCGCACTCTGCGGCCAGCGTCCCGCCCGCATACAGGCCAGCGATCTTGCCGCCGCAGACCGCTGGCTGTTGTTCAGCCATCTGCTGCACGTGCCCCAGCATGGCGGCGAGGCGCGCAGCCTCATCCAGCGTGGCGGCGAAGGTGATATTGCCATCCTGCTGCTGTGTGGCCTTCGCACCGAGGAACAGCGCCACCACCGGTTTACCGAGGGTTTTCATTTCGGCAATCACCCGCGCGCGAACCGCTTCTGCCGGTGGCTTGGAGACAAACGCCAGCACCTTGCTGTGCGGATCGGCAGCCAGCATACGCAACGCGCTGAGGGCGCTGATGCCACCCACGTCAGCGGTTAAGTCGCGTCCACCGAGACCAATAGCGTGAGAAACCCCCTGCCCCGCCAGGATAATTTGCGAAGTCAGCTCCTGAATACCGGTACCCGATGCGCCGATAATGCCGATACAGCCTTTCGGGGCCACGTTAGCAAACGCCAGCGGCGCACCGGCAATACTGGCGGTGCCGCAGTCCGGCCCCATCACTATCAGCCCTTTCTCGCTGGCTTTGATTTTAAGGGCGCGCTCCTGTTCCACGCTGACATTGTCGGAGAACATCATCACGTTACAGCCGTCATCCAGCGCCCGATCGGCCAACTCTCCGGCATATTCACCGGCAATAGAAATCAGGGCCAGATTGGCATCAGGCAGCTTCTGCCGTGCGGTACGCCAGCTGCGGGCTTTGAGCAGGCGTCTGCCCCCCTGCTGCCCCTGTGCGATGGCCTTCAGCGCGGCATCCAGTTCGTTAGCGATCGCGGTCGTAATCGATTCATCGGAGGATTCAGCTTTAATCGCCACACAAATATCGTTCGGGGTGGCGTCATTAAACCGGGGATGCCAGAAGCCGGTGGCTTCCAGCAGGGATTTATTCGCGGGCGTCCCCATCATCACCGATATTTCATCAACGCGGGGGGATTCGCTGAGTTGACGGGAGATGAGCATCAGGCTGACAGAATCCTGAAAACTCCCTTTTTTGATAAACGCATGAACCATAATAATATCCTTAAACCTTTTATGAACATCACAACCCTTGACGGCTGGTAATATTTCACACCTTATCTGTTTTCTGGCCATTATTCTTGCCGGCAAAACTACAAATAAAAATAACAGATAAAGGTGAGAGCTATCACACTTCGCTGATTGTTAGAAAAAATCGTTGAATAACAGGATAATTAATTAAATCACTGAAATAAGAAAACGTGCTTTGTTAGAAATATTCTAATAATTCCGCGAACATTCAAAGAAAATTTGAACCAATGAAATAATATCCATCTGGATCACATTTTTTAACGTCCAGCTTTATACATTAAGTCGCTGAGGTGGATTAATTAAACCGCAGTAAATCAAGGACTATTTATGAAAGTCTCCAGGCAAGAATTATATCAACTTATTCGGAATAAAATTCATTCCGCAGGATTAAGCCTTGAACATGCCGGTATCGTCGCAGATGTTCTGGCATATGCTGATGCGCGCGGCATCCATTCTCACGGAGCGGTACGGGTTGAATACTACGCAGAACGCATCAGTAAGGGCGGCACCAATAACCAGCCCCACTTCACCTTTGAAAAGACCGGCCCCTGCAGCGCCATTTTTGACGGCGACAACGGTGCCGGCCACGTCGCCGCGAAGCTGGCGATGGATCGCGCCATTGATATGGCCAAAGAAAATGGCGTGGCGGTGGTCGGCGTACGCCGCATTGGCCACAGCGGAGCGCTCTCATATTTTGTTCAGCAGGCGTCAAAAGCCGGTATGATCGGTATCTCAGTCTGTCAGTCCGATCCGATGGTCGTTCCCTGGGGCGGAGCGGATGTTTACTACGGCACCAACCCCATCGCATTCTCCGCGCCTGCGGAGGGCGACGAGAATATTACCTTTGATATGGCCACCACCGTTCAGGCATGGGGCAAAGTGCTGGACGCCCGATCTCGCAACGTACCTATTCCGAATACCTGGGCCGTCGATGCCGAGGGAAACAACACCACCGATCCTTTCTCCGTTAGCGGCCTGTTGCCGATCGCAGGCCCTAAAGGTTATGGCCTGATGATGATGATCGATGTCCTTTCCGGCGTGCTGCTCGGTCTGCCATTTGGCAAACACGTCAGTTCGATGTATCACGATCTCAGCGCGGGCCGCGAGCTGGGACAGCTGCATATCGTGTTAAATCCGGGCTATTTCACCGATGAAAGCCGCTTCCGTCAGAATATCAGCCAGGTGATGCAGGAACTGAATGAAGTTAAACCCGCTCCGGGCGTAGAAAAAGTGCTTTACCCAGGCCAGGACAGCCATCTTCGTGAAGCAGAAAGCAATCGTAACGGTATCGAGATCGTGGATGAAATTTATCAGTACCTGATTTCGGACGATATTTATCAAAAATCGTACGACCATAAAGATCCTTTTGCCAGTTAGGCTCTCTGGCAATAACCGGTTCGGCGAGGTTTGTAATGAAACAAACACCACCGATGTTAAATGTCCTTATAAATAATCCGGGCAAAGCAGGGCTGCTGATTAACTCTATTTAACGCCTTTTACTTTACTCAGGGATTGCAAGCGGGAAGTTAAATATGAAAGATTTCCGACAAGAAATAACCGATATTTCCGGCAAACTATCAAAAATTGGTGCCGATCCAACCGGCGGTATGACGCGTCTGCTGTACACCCGCGAGTGGGTGGAAGCACAGAAAGCGCTGAAGGACATCTTTGAAACCGCCGGATTTACCGCCTCGCATGACGCAACGGGAAACCTCTTTGCCCGCCTCGAAGGGTCAAAATATCCCGAACAGGCCATTCTGACCGGTTCCCATATTGATACCGTGGTCAACGGCGGCAATCTCGACGGCCAGTTCGGCATTGAAGCCTCTTTCCTGGCGGCAAACTACCTGAAAAACACCTATGGCCCCCCGCTGCGTTCGCTGGAAGTGGTGGCTATGGCGGAAGAAGAAGGCAGTCGTTTCCCTTACGTTTTCTGGGGCAGTAAAAATATCTTCGGTCTGGCGCGCCGTCAGGATGTGGAAAATATCAGCGATGCCAGCGGTATGAACTTTGTGGACGCCATGCACCAGGCAGGCTTTGATTTCCGTCCGGAAGATCGCCCCGTGCGTAACGACATCACCGCCTTCGTTGAAATCCACATTGAGCAGGGCAAAGTACTGGAAACCGAAGGAAAAACCATTGGTGTCGTCACCAGCATTGTCGGCCAGCGCCGCTACGATATTCGCCTGAAGGGGGAATCCAACCACGCCGGGACTACGCCAATGGGCTATCGCCGGGATACCATCTATGCCTTCAGCCGCATCTGCACGGAATCCATCGCCAAAGCCCATGCGGAAGGCGATCCGCTGGTGCTGACCTTCGGTAAGGTTGAACCCAAACCCGGCACCGTTAACGTGGTGCCCGGCGCGACTCACTTTACCATAGACTGCCGCCATACCGATGCGGATACGCTGGTGCGCTTTACGGAAGAAGTTGAGGCCGATATGCGCCGCATCTGCGATGAGATGGGTATCGAAATAGAGATTGACCGCTGGATGGATGAACCCCCGATTCCGATGGATGAGCAGCTGGTCGCATGCGTCAGCCATCTTTGCGAAAGGAACAGGGTCAACTATCGCCTGATCCACAGCGGTGCGGGCCACGATGCGCAGATTTTCTCTCCGCATGTGCCAACGGTGATGATCTTTGTGCCCAGTATTGGCGGCATCAGCCATAACCCGGCGGAAAAAACGCATCTCGACGATCTGGCGGAAGGGGTAAAAGTGCTGGCCCATACGCTTTACCAACTCGCCTGGACCGAAGAGGGGGGCCGCCTGTGAGCAAGAGTAAACTGGCATCCGGTAGCGGACTCGATCCGCTGTACTGGAAAAAAATTGTCGTTGTTCTCTGCCTTGGCTGGGCGGTGATCTGGATTTACCGCACCATCCTCACGCCGATCTTCCCTGAAATTCAGGCCACGATCGGCGCACACTCCAACGCAGAAATGGGGCTGATCGCCAGCTTCTACTTCTTCGCCTACACCGGTATGCAGATCCCCTCGGGGATTCTGGTTGATAAGTTCGGTAAAAAAGTGGTGCTGATACCGGGCTTCTGCCTGTTTATTATTGCCACTTTGCTGATCGGTAACGCCACCAGCCTGACCATGGTTTACGTCGGTAGCCTGCTGGCGGGGATGGGCTGCGGGTCTTACTACGGCTCGGCCTACTCGCTGTCATCTGAGAATATTCCGCTGGAGCGTCGCGGCCTGGCAACGGCGATTATTAACAGCGGTTCCGCGCTGGGGATGGCAATTGGCCTGATTGCCTCAAGCCTGCTGGTGAAAAGCATGGGCATGAACTGGCAGCTGACAATATTTATGATCACCGCCCTGCTGGTGATCATGACCCTCGTCTTTGCCGTGGTGATTAAGGGTGGCTCCTACAGCCGTCATTTAGCCAGCCAGCCTGCCAGCACTGCCACCGCCGCCGCACCGGAGGAAGCGGAGGAAGCCAGCGGGCTGTTCAGCCTGCGGATGATCTCAGCCTATGTGATGTATTTCGCGACCTGCTACGGCTACTACATGATCGTGACCTGGCTGCCGTCATTTCTGCAGCAGGAACGCGGATTCGAAGGCGTGGCGATTGGTTTCTCCTCCGCGCTGGTGGCCTTCGCTTCCGTGCCGGGTGCGCTGTTCTTTAGCCGTATGTCGGATCGGTTCCGCACCAAAAAGGTACAGCTGATTATCTTCCTGGAATTATGCGCGGCGGTGATGCTGGTCTGTACGGTGATCTCCCCGGACTCCACCACACTGCTGATCAGCCTGATCCTCTATGGACTGCTGGGCAAACTGGCTGTCGATCCGATCATGATCTCCTTCGTTGCGGATAACGCCCCCAAAAAAGGTTACGGCACCAGCTTTGGCGTCTTTAACTTCTTCGGCATGTCATCGTCGGTGATTGCCCCTTTCCTGACCGGGGTGATTTCCGATAACACCGGTTCCAAGGTCATGGGCTTCTATATTTCAGCCGGCATTCTGGTGGTCGGCACGATCATCTTCTTCATCGTGAACGTGATGATGAAACAGAAACGCAATCGTCAGACTGCGGCACAGGCATAACGCTGTACCCGGCCACGAAAAGGTGGCCGCTATCATTATCAGGAGAATTATTGTGGGATACTTTACGAATCAGATCGGCTATCCGAAAGACCTTCTGGCATCGCGCTCTATTATCAAACGTCAAAACTATGCGCTGATCCCACCGGAGGGCCTGGTGAGAAACGTTATTCCCGGTTTTGAAAACTGCGACGTCACCATTCTCGCCACCCCAAAACTGGGGGCAACCTTCGTGGATTATCTGGTCACGCTGCATGACGGTGGGCGTAATCAGCAGGGATTTGGCGGAGAGAATATTGAAACCTTCGTCTATGTGATTGACGGCAAGATTACCGCCTCCGCCGACAACACCGACTATCCGCTGACCAGCGGTGGCTATCTGTATTGCCCGGCGGGCGTGATGCTGCGCCTGGAGAACACCAACGACGGCCAGCCAAGCCAGCTGTTCCTCTACAAGCGAACCTATCAGCGCATCAAAGGCTACGAGGCTCACGTGGTCAGCAACAACGTGGAAAACCTTGAGAAAATTGACTACGAGGGGATGAGTGATGTCACCCTGCAGGACCTGCTGCCGAAAGATCTGGGTTTTGATATGAATATGCATATTCTTTCCTTCAAACCCGGTGCCAGCCACGGCTATGTGGAAACTCACGTACAGGAGCACGGCGCCTACGTGCTGACCGGTGCAGGCGTGTATAACCTTGATAATGAATGGATCCCGGTGAAGAAAGGGGATTACATCTTTATGGGTGCGTATGTGCCCCAGGCGGGCTACGCCGTTGGTAAAGAGGCATTCAGCTACATCTACTCAAAAGACTGCAATCGCGATGTAGACTGTTGAGGTCAACCGGGCAGGCCATGCGCCGAAACAGATGGCCTGCCGTATTCAATCACCGCCCTGAACTTTCTGCCAGATACATCACCATTTTTCTGATTCTGCATCATCATTCATCAGCTGTTATCCTGCTAGGCTTAGCGTTTACCACCCGCAACCGGGGCGTGTTTATCAGGAGCCTATTCTCTGTGCTTGACCAGGAAACTATCCGTACCTTTATCCATGTGGCAGAAAGCCACAGCTTTTCTAAAACGGCCGAAGCGCTGTTCAAAACCCCTGCGGCTATCAGCTACCGGATAAAAATGCTGGAGGAGGATGTCGGCACCCAGCTGTTTATGCGTACCACCCGCATCGTGCAGTTGACGCCGGCGGGCGATCATCTGCTGGAACGCTGCCGCCAGTGGCTGGCGTGGCTTGATGCCATGCCGGGTGAACTTCAGCAGATTAATCACGGCGTTGAGCGTCAGGTAAATATCGTGATTAATAACCTGCTCTACTCGCCGCAGGCGGTGGCCAGGCTGCTGGCGCATCTGCATAAAAAATTTCCCCTCACTCAGTTTCTTATCTCACGCCAGGTCTACATGGGCGTGTGGGATTCCCTGCTGCACGATGATTTCCAGCTGGCCATCGGCGTAACCGGATCGGAAGCGCTGGCCAACAACGTCAGCCTGCTGGAGCTTGGCGGCATCAGCTGGCTGTTTGTGGTGGCACCCAGCCATCCGCTCGCCCGGAGTGAAGGCCCGCTGCATGAAGATAAACTCCGGGCGTGGCCCGCCATTAATATTGAAGATACCTCACGTAATCTGACCAAGCGCGTCGCCTGGCTGCTGCCGGGACAAAAAGAGATTATCGTTCCCGATCTGAGCAGCAAGCTGGCGTGCCATCTGCAGGGGCTGGGGGTGGGTTTTCTGCCCGCAGAACTCTGCCAGCGCTATATTAACAGCGGCCAGCTGGTCAGCTGCGAAGTCGTCAATCAGCGGCAGCCTTCGCCGCTTTCACTGGCCTGGCAAAACGAGGCAGGAAAAGCCGTTGAGGAAATTGTCTCGCTGTTTCAGCAGCGGGCGGAGCCCATTCGCGATTTTCTGCAAAATATCGACCTTCCTGCGTAACGCCTCGTATTTTGACCGGGAGGAGGCAAAAAATTGTCAGCGCGGCTATGCTACCGGACATAAATACAGCAAACTGTCCTGAACGGGGTGGAAGCGAATCGGCCCTGATAACAACAATACGGAGGTGATTCATGCTTACGGTTATTCCCGTCATTATCATTCTGGCGCTGATTATTGTCTGGTCCGGCATCAAAATTGTCCCGCAGGGCTATCAATGGACCGTCGAACGCTTTGGTCGCTATACCACCACGCTCCAGCCCGGTTTAAATCTGGTGGTGCCGTTTATGGATCGCGTTGGCCGCAAAATTAATATGATGGAACAGGTGGTGGATATTCCTTCTCAGGAGATCATTTCGAAGGATAACGCCAGCGTTACCATCGATGCCGTCTGCTTTATTCAGGTGGTCGATCCGGCCCGCGCGGCCTATGAGGTCAGCAATCTTGAGCTGGCGATCATTAACCTTACCATGACCAATATGCGTACCGTGCTCGGCTCCATGGAGCTGGATGAGATGCTTTCGCAGCGCGACAATATCAACACCCGCCTGCTGCAAATCGTTGATGAAGCGACCAATCCGTGGGGAGTGAAAATCACTCGCATTGAGATCCGCGACGTGCGACCGCCTGCGGAGCTGATCGCGTCGATGAATGCCCAGATGAAGGCCGAACGTACCAAGCGCGCCGATATTCTTGAGGCGGAAGGGGTGCGTCAGGCGGCGATACTGCGCGCGGAGGGGGAAAAGCAGTCGCAGATCCTGAAAGCAGAAGGTGAACGCCAGTCTGCCTTTCTGGCCGCCGAAGCCCGTGAGCGCGGTGCAGAAGCCGAAGCGCGGGCAACGAAAATGGTTTCTGAAGCCATTGCCGCCGGGGATATCCAGGCGATTAACTACTTCGTTGCGCAGAAATATACTGATGCGCTGCAGAACATCGGCGCGGCCAGCAACAGTAAGGTCGTGATGATGCCGCTGGATGCCAGCAGCCTGATGGGGTCTATTGCCGGTATCAGCGAACTGCTGGGCGAGCGTAAACCCGAGCGGGATCGCTGATGATAAGTGAACTGATTGCCAATCCCTGGTGGCTGTGGCTGACGCTGGGTGGCCTGCTGCTGGCGGCTGAAATGCTCGGCACCAGCGGATATCTGCTGTGGAGCGGCATTGCCGCGGTGCTGGTCGCGCTGCTGGTGTGGCTGGTGCCGATGCCGTGGGCGTGGCAGGGATTGAGCTTTGCGGTGCTGACCGTTCTGGCTGCACTGTGGTGGTATCGCTGGCTGCAGCGCCGCGAACGCCGCCAACCGCCCTCCTCGCTCAATCAGCGCGGCCAGCAGCTGATTGGCCGCCGCCTGACGCTGGACAGCGCGCTGGTGAACGGTTTTGGCCACGTGCGAATTGGTGACGGCAACTGGCGGGTGCAGGCTGAGGAGGATCTGCCTGCGGGATGTCATATCGTGGTGGTCGCCGTTGAGGGCATCACCCTGCAGGTCACGCGCTGCAATCGCTAAGCCGGTTTCTTTGCGGAACAGCAGCCTGCCAGATGGTTAATAATCGGGCAGTCGGCGCTGTCATCGCCGGGGCAGCTGGCCGCCATATCGAGCAGACGCAGACGCATCTGTGACAGCTGCTCGATATGGTTCTCAATCTCTTTCACCTTCTCCAGCGTGCGTGCTTTTACGTCTGCGCTGTGCCGCTGCGGGTTATTTAACAGATTCACCATTTCACGGCACTCATCCAGCGTAAAGCCCACCTGGCGGGCCTGTCGCAGCAGCGTCAGCTCCTCCAGCTGCTTCGCGGAGTAGGTGCGATAGCCGTTATCGCTGCGCAGCGGTGGCGTCACCAGCCCCTTTTCCTCATAGAAGCGAATCGCTTTGCTGGTCAGGCCGGTTTTTTTGGCGACCTCACTGATATTCATCTCTGCTCCTTGACCTTCACCTTGATGGAAGGTTTAACCTCCATAACTACTGCAAATAGCCTGCCGGGTCAAACCGGACAACAAGGAGTTTTAGATGACACACACCACGCGACTGACGCTGGATGGCCTGACCTGCGGCCACTGCGTTAAACGAGTAAAAGAAACGCTGTCTGAACTGGACGGTGTTGAACAGGCCGAGGTCTCGGTGAGCGAAGCACGCATCACCGGCAGTGCCAGCGCAGAAGCGCTGATTGCCGCAGTGGAAGGCGCGGGCTATCACGCCACGCTGTCGGCGGACGACAGCCTCCCAAAGCCTGATCCGCTGACAGTATCAGAACCTCAGCCGGAAGCGCTGACAGCGGCCGTCTCTCAGCTTCCGGCATCCGAGGCTGGCGACAGCTGTCAGCTGTTGATTGACGGTATGAGCTGCGCCAGCTGCGTCAGTCGGGTACAGCAAGCCTTACAGAACGTGCCGGGCGTCAGCCAGGCGCGGGTCAATCTCGCGGAGCGCAGTGCACTGGTGCTGGGCAGCGCCTCGCCGCAGGCGCTGATCGACGCGGTCAGTCATGCGGGCTATGCCGCCGACCTTATTGAAGACGACACCGAACGCCGCGAGAAGCAGCAGCAGAGTGCGCAGACCGCCACCCGGCGCTTCCGCTGGCAGGCCGCGCTGGCTCTCGCCCTCGGGATCCCGCTGATGGGCTGGGGGATGGTGGGTGACAACATGATGCTCACCGGGGAAAACCGCAGCGGCTGGCTGGTCGTTGGTGCCCTCACCCTGCTGGTGATGATCGTTGCCGGAGGCGACTTCTACCGCAGCGCATGGCGCAGTCTGCGCAATCGCACCGCCACGATGGATACGCTGGTTGCTCTCGGTACCGGTGCCGCATGGCTCTACTCCATCAGCGTAAACCTGTGGCCTGAAGCGTTCCCGCAGGAGGCCCGCCACCTCTATTACGAAGCCAGTGCGATGATTATCGGCCTGATTAACCTCGGCCATATGCTGGAACAGCGGGCGCGCCAGCGCTCCTCGCAGGCGCTGGAAAAACTGTTAGATTTGACCCCGCCTACCGCCCGCGTGGTTACCGGATCCGGCGAGAACGTCATACCGCTGAGCGACGTCCGGCTGGGCATGACGCTGCGCGTCACCCCCGGTGACCGCGTGCCGGTTGATGGCACCATTGTTCAGGGCGAGGCCTGGCTGAATGAGGCAATGCTGACCGGTGAAGCCATCCCGCAGGAGAAATCGCCGGGTGATACGATCCATGCCGGGACGGTCCTTCAGGACGGCAGCGTACTGTTCCGCGCAGAGGCGATCGGTAAAAACACCACGCTTGCACGCATTATTCAGCTGGTGCGCCAGGCGCAGAGCAGCAAGCCGGAGATCGGTCGGTTGGCCGATAAGATCTCGTCGGTGTTTGTCCCTGCCGTGGTAGCGATCGCGCTGCTGAGCGCGGCGATTTGGTATTTCGTCGGCCCCGCGCCGCAAATTGTTTACACGCTGGTGATTGCCACCACCGTACTGATTATTGCCTGCCCCTGCGCGCTGGGCCTGGCAACGCCTGTGTCGATTATCTCCGGGGTGGGCCGTGCAGCCGAGTTTGGCGTGCTGGTTCGCGATGCCGATGCGCTGCAACGCGCCAGCACCCTGAATACGCTGGTGTTCGACAAAACCGGAACGCTGACCGAAGGCGCCCCGCGCGTTGTTGACGTCATGCTGTTCAATGGCGCAGCGGCAGCGGACGTGGAGCGCCAGGCAGCGGCCCTTGAACAGGGCTCCGGCCATCCGCTGGCGCGGGCGATTATCGACCACGCTGCGCTGGCGTCACTGCCGGAAGTTGCGCAATTTCATACAATACCGGGCCTGGGTATCAGCGGCATACTCGACGGCAGGCCGTTACTGCTGGGCAACCTGGCACTGATGGAGCAGCAGCAGATCGACACCCGGGATATTCTCGCACCGCTGGCGGCACAGGCTGCCAGTGGCGCCACTCCGGTGTTGCTGGCGGCTGACGGAAAAATCGTCGCGTTGTTTGCTCTTCGCGATCCGCTGCGTCAGGAAAGCGTCAGTGCGCTTCAGCGCCTGCACCGCCGCGGCTATCAGCTGGTGATGCTGACCGGCGATCATGAAATGACCGCGAATGCCATCGCCCGCGAGGCGGGAATCGATCGGGTTATCGCCGGAGTGCTTCCGGAAGGGAAAGCCCGGGCGATTAGCCAGCTGCAACAGCAGGGCCAGCGGGTCGCGATGATCGGTGATGGCATTAACGATGCTCCCGCTCTGGCGCAGGCCGATGTGGGTATTGCCATGGGTGGTGGCAGCGATGTGGCCATTGAAACAGCTGCCATGACTCTGATGCGACAGGATCTTAATGCGGTGGCTGACGCACTGGCGATTGCCAAAGCCACACTGCGCAATATGAAGCAGAATCTGCTGGGCGCGTTTATTTATAACGCCTGCGGCATTCCGGTTGCGGCCGGAATACTCTATCCGCTGACCGGTACGCTGCTCAATCCGGTGGTGGCCGGTGCGGCAATGGCGCTTTCTTCCATTACCGTGGTCAGCAACGCAAACCGCCTGATTCGCTACCGTCCACCGCAGGATTAATACTTCAGGGCGCGGGCCGTCAGTCTGCTACGTTTTTCCCTGTCACCCCGCGACTTATCGCGCTAGCATGGGTATTCATCATGCGAACCGGCGAGGGAAGAATGGGGAAGGTAATTCATACACTGCGGCGACTGGCGCGCAGGCTATGGCCGACCGAGTATCGTTATCCGGCTCTGGATATTTCCCTCGGTCAGCGGCACCTGCATCTGGTGGGCAGTATCCATATGGGTACGCGCAACATGTCTCCGCTGCCGGAAAAGCTGCTCCACCAGCTGCAATCTGTTGATGCGCTGATTGTGGAGGCGGATATCACCACCGGCGGCTCCCCGTTCAGCGACAGCGAGCTGTGTCCGCCGCTGGATCAGCGCCTGTCAACGGATTGGTTCCCGCAGCTGGAGCAGCGGTGCGCTGAACTGAATATCGATTTGCAACGCATTGATACGCTGCCGGCCTGGCAAGTGGCACTTATGCTGCAGGCGCAGCAGGCACAGCGGCTTGGGCTGCGCGCCGACTGCGGCATTGATTATCAGCTGTTGCAGGCCGCAAAAGAGCGGCAGATAAAAATTATTGAACTGGAGGGGCCGGAGACGCAGCTGGCGCTGCTGAAGTCGCTGCCGGATGAGGGCATGACGCTGCTGGAAGATACCCTGCAGCACTGGCACGTCAACGCCCGACTGCTGCAAACGATGGTCAGCTGGTGGCTGGAAGCGCCACCGGGCAGCCGCGGAAAAACGGTGCTGCCGGACACCTTCAGCAGCAGCCTGAACGATTTGCTTATGCATCAGCGTAATCAGAGGTGGTGCCAGTCCCTGCAGGCACTGCCGCCGGGTCGCTACGTCCTGGCAGTGGGCGCACTGCATCTTTACGGGGAGGGAAATCTCCCTGACCTGCTGAGGCGCTGAAAAAAAATGGCCGATATCTCTATCGGCCAGTCAATAAGGAAATTTTTATGATTTTGGTTATCTATCAGCACGGGTGCTGACGCGGGGCAGATTGTCGCGCAAAGTGCACTTTTTCTCCAGTACTTTTATTCACCAATTTTAAGCGGCATGCACGCAAACGGAACAGGAAGGATCAGGGCGATGACTCCGGCTGTAAGACTATTAGAAAAACAGAAAGTCAACTTTACGCTGCACCCTTATGAACACGACAGCAGCGAAACCCACTTTGGCGATGAGGCGGTGCGTAAGCTCAATCTTGATGCCGATCGGGTGTACAAAACGCTGCTGGTTGCACTCAACGGCGATAATAAAACTCTCGCGGTGGCCGTCACACCGGTTGCGGGCCAGCTCGATCTGAAGAAGGTGGCCAAAGCGCTGGGGGCGAAAAAAGTCGAGATGGCCGATCCGCAATTCGCCCAGCGCAGCACCGGCTACCTGCTGGGCGGTATCAGCCCGCTGGGGCAGAAAAAACGCCTGCCAACGGTTATCGACCGGCTGGCACAACACTTCGAAACCATTTACGTTTCCGGCGGCAAGCGCGGGCTGGATATTGAACTGGCTCCGGCCGATCTGGCCAGGTTGCTCAGCGCCAGTTTTGCCGATATCGCCAGGCGCGATTAATCCGGCCGCTGATCAATCAGCTGATCGATCATCCAGCGCCCTGCCGGGCCGGGTGGAGAGAGCCGTGACCAGACGACATCCACGCTGATATTCTGCGGCCAGCCCGCCACCGGCAGCTCGCGCAGCAGCCGGTGGCCAAACTGCTCGGTCAGCCAGCGTGGCAGTATGCTCCAGCCAAACCCCTGCTCGGCCATTTCCAGCAGCAGCAGATACGAGGGTGCCAGCCAGATTTTCCCTCCCGGCACCGGTTCCTGCCCGGTCCAGGTATTCAGCCGCAGCTGCCGGATCGACTGTAGTTCAGCCTCCGTGACGCTATCCTGCTGCGCCAGCGGATGATCCTGGTGCAGATAGATGGCCATTTTCGCTTCCACCTGCAATCGCCGGGGGCTGATATTCGCCGGGTAGCGATCCTGCACGCGGATCACGCCGATATGTGCCCTACCGCTTTGCAGCAGATCGATAACATCACCGTCCTCGGCAATCATGCATTCGAATTCAATATCGGGATAACGGCTGGCAAAGCGTTTAAGCAGATGTTCGTGATGATCGGCCTGCCAGAAATCGGAGATCGCGAGGCGTAAACAGGGTTCAACGTCACCCGCCAGTCGCACAGCCAGCTCATCCAGCTGCGCGGCGGCATTCAGAATGGCATTAACCTGGGTCAGTACCCGCTGACCATTTTCAGTCAGTACCGGGGTACGGGCTTCACGGTTAAATAAAATCAGTCCGAGATCGCTTTCCAGGTTGGCCACCGCCGTGCTGACCGTTGACTGGCTTTTACGCAGTACCCGTGCCGCAGCGGAGAATGAACCGCTTTCTACGGTCTGTACAAAGGCTTGAAGGGATTCCGGTGAATAACGCATCGCTGATGTATCGCTTTTATCGATGGATAATCATTTTATCTTAGCAGCAAAAGCATGGAGAATACGCTCTCTACTCATTCAGGAGGACCTATGTCCACGCGTACGCTGAAAGAACGTTTTTATCACGCTGCAGGCTTTGAACTGGTGGCCATCGCGATCGTTTCCCCCGTTGCCGCCTGGCTTATGAATAAACCGCTGTTTCAGATGGGCGCGCTGGCTATTATGCTTTCTACCGTGGCGATGATCTGGAACATGATCTACAACGCCGGGTTCGATCGCCTGTTCCCGCGAGAGCGCGTTGCGCGCGGGCTGGCGCTGCGGATTATGCATGCGCTGGGCTTTGAGGGGGGATTTATTCTGATTGGTTTGCCGCTGGCGGCCTGGATGCTGGGGGTCACCCTGTGGCAGGCCTTTCTGGTGGAGCTGGGTTTTTTCCTGTTCTTCCTGCCCTACACGGTGGTTTACAACTGGGTCTACGACAAGGTGCGCGATCGCCTGATGCGTTCACGCGAGCAGCGCCGCCAGGCTCACTCCTCTTCCTGACAAGGTGGACAGGGCGCTGCACTGCGCGCCCTGTCCACTGTCACGCGATGAGTTACTGCGCTTTTTGATAAACGATTTCACCCGCAGGCTGGTACTTCGCCGCATCGAGCGGTGAGTGACCCTGAATATACTGCTTCAGCACCTCCGCATCGACAAAGCCGGTATTGACATAGCTTGCAAGCTTATCCACTTCCGGGTAGCCATCACCGCCGGTCGCGTTGAAGCTCAGAGTTGCCATGCGGTAAATCTTATCGTCCTGCAGCGGCTCGCCGTTGATCTTCACGTCACTGACGCCCGTGCCATCGGCAATCAGGCTGACGCGGGCAAACTGCGCATAAGCACCGGAATCCACCTGTTTGTTCGCCACTACCGCCAGATAGTCCCGCACTTCGCGGCCTTTCATATCCACATACACCACCGTATTGCCAAACGGCTGCACCTTCAGCACGTCTTTATAAGTGATGTCTCCGGCGTTGATCGAGTCACGCACGCCGCCGCCGCTCATCACCGCGAAATCGGCTTTGGTCCGTTCAATCTGCCCTTCAAGGAGCAGCCGGGCCAGATTGGTCTGCACAAAGCGTACCTTGCTGCGATCGCCTTCAAGGTGGCCGTTAACGTGGCCAATTTTCACGCCCAGCTGCGCCTCGCCCTTTTTCTGGAACGGCGTCAGCAGTTTCATCATTGCCGGATTTTTGTCGATCTCCGGCGTGTAGTTCACCCAGCTCGTACCGCCATCGGCGTGGGTGACTTTGTGCTTCAGGTTGATCGGCACCAGCTCGTAATGTACCAACTTCAGCTCGCCGTTACGGAAAGTGAAGTCAGCACGCCCAATATACTTGCCCCACTCATGAGCCTGAACAATCCAGGTACCGTTCTGACGATCCGGCGTACAGGGCGTACCGGGCACGTAATCCGTTTGTTTGACGTTTTCTTTTGCCATGCATACCGGATCCTGTGAATGACCGCCGACGATCATATCCAGATAGCCTCTGGGCAGTTCGCGGGCCATTTCCACATCGCCTGGCGCATTCGATCCGTGATGACCGTTGTCATAATGCCCCATATGGGTTGCGGCAATAATCACGTCCGGTTTCTCTTTCGCCCGCAGCGCTTCCACCACCGCTTTCGCTTCGGTGGCCGGTTTGTGGAACACAATATCGGTGAAGTTTTCCGGGTTGCCAATTTTGGCCGTATCGTCGGTGGTCAGACCGATAACCGCAATTTTCAGTCCCTTACGGTTAAACAGCGCATAGGGCTGGAACAGACGCTGGCCGGTACTTTTTTGATAGATATTTGCGGAGAGCAGCGGGAACTTCGCCCACTTTTGCTGCTGGCGAAGCACTGACAGCGGATTATCGAACTCGTGGTTGCCAATCGCCATCGCATCATAGCCAATCAGGTTCATGCCACGGAAATCAGGTTCGGCATCCTGTAAATCCGACTCCGGCACGCCGGTATTAATGTCCCCACCGGAGAGGATCAGCACCGCGCCACCGTGCGACTGCACTTCCAGACGGATCTTATCCATCATGGTTTTCTGTGCCGCCAGTCCGTATTCACCCTGTTCATTGTTCCAGAACCGGCCATGATGATCGTTGGTATGCAGCACGGTGAATTTATAGGTACGGTCTTTTACCCATGCCTGCGCCATCAACGGTACGCTAATCAGCGTTATGGTCAACAGACTTAAGATACGTTTTTTTAATACCGGCACTGCCCTTCTCCTTGTTTCATCACCCTCAAACCAGGCCACAGACATGCGGTCCTGGCAAAATAATCTGGAAAAGTATTCACTTTTTGTGACAGCCCCGCAACCGTAGCGCGGAAATAGCTCTAAATGGTAATTACTCACGCGAAGGTTGTTAGTTATAAAAGAGTGCTTTGCAGCAAACTGGCTCTTCAGCTCTGATAAAAATATAAATGAATGACAGGATAATTTAATGGCAAGTGAACCCACCCTCTCTTCACCCTCATCGCCCCTCCGGCGCACGGCTTTTGGCATTCTCGCTGCCATCAGCGTAGCCCACCTGCTTAACGATATGATCCAGTCGCTGATTCTGGCGATCTACCCGCTGCTGCGCGCGGATTTTTCACTCAGCTTTGTGCAGATCGGGATGATCACGCTGACCTATCAGCTTACCGCCTCTTTATTACAGCCGCTGATTGGTCACTACACCGATAAGCATCCGCAGCCCTGGTCATTGCCGATCGGCATGGGCTTTACGCTATCCGGCCTGATCCTGCTGTCGCTGGCCGGTAACTTTACTACCGTCCTGCTGGCCGCCGCGCTGGTGGGGACCGGTTCGTCGGTCTTTCACCCGGAATCCTCGCGCGTGGCGCGGATGGCATCCGGTGGTCGTCATGGTCTGGCGCAGTCGCTGTTCCAGGTTGGCGGTAACTTTGGCAGCTCTCTCGGCCCGCTACTGGCTGCACTGGTGATTGCCCCCTACGGTCGCGGCAATGTCGCCTGGTTCTCGCTGGCGGCGCTGCTGGCGATTGTCGTCCTGCTGCAAATTGGCCGCTGGTATCAGACGCAAAACCGCATGAAGAAGAAAAATACGGTAAACGCAATCAACCCGCAGCCGCGCCGTCAGGTGGCCTTTGCCATCAGCATTCTGCTGGTGCTGATTTTCTCCAAGTATTTTTATCTCACCAGCCTGAGCAGCTATTACACCTTTTATCTGATGCAGAAATTCGGCCTGTCTGTTCAGAACGCACAGCTGCATCTGTTTATCTTCCTGTTTGCCGTGGCGGCAGGCACGGTTATCGGCGGTCCGATTGGCGATAAGATCGGACGTAAGCGGGTAATCTGGGCCTCAATTCTGGGCGTGGCGCCCTTCACGATGCTGCTGCCGCATGTGAATTTATGGTGGACAGGCGTGCTGTCGGTGATTATCGGCTTCGTCCTGGCCTCGGCGTTTTCCGCCATTCTGGTCTATGCTCAGGAGCTGATGCCGGGGCGTATCGGTATGGTTTCCGGGCTGTTTTTTGGTTTTGCCTTCGGCATGGGTGGGCTGGGTGCCGCCCTCCTGGGTTTGCTGGCCGACCATACCAGCATCGAACTGGTCTACCAAATCTGCGCTTATCTGCCGCTTCTCGGCATTCTCACGGCTTTCCTGCCTGATAACCCGCGTAAATAGTCCCTTACCGGTGCAATTGTCTGATTATTGCACCGGTTCATGCTCCGGTCACACCAGTGCTGCAATCTGATAAGTGTCGAAAATCGTACTTAATGACAACTTTCAGCACATGGCGCATATTTTTTTCCATTATTCTCAATAAACACAAGCGCCACGGTGGATTATGCCATACACTGAAAACTTACAACTGGACACATTTATACGCTCATTAATTCGAGTTGCAGTACCGCGGGAGGCCCCCAGCCCGGCGCACGGATCGCAGAATGACCAGGGCAACAAGCAGGGCATCTGCCACTTGAAGTATGACGAGCAGGCATACATAAGGAGACAGGCATGCACCACACCACACCGCTTATCACCACCATCGTAGGAGGCCTGGTTCTCGCCTTCCTCCTCGGTATGCTGGCTAACCGCCTGCGCATCTCTCCCCTTGTTGGTTACCTGCTGGCTGGCGTGCTGGCTGGCCCCTTCACCCCTGGCTTTGTCGCCGACACCAATCTTGCTCCCGAACTGGCTGAACTTGGCGTTATCCTGCTGATGTTTGGCGTTGGCCTGCACTTCTCGCTGAAAGACCTGATGGCGGTAAAGTCGATAGCCATTCCCGGCGCTATCGCGCAGATAGCCGTTGCAACGCTGCTGGGAATGGGGCTTTCCTGGGCGATGGGCTGGTCGATGCTGACCGGACTGGTGTTCGGGCTGTGCCTTTCCACGGCGAGTACGGTCGTGCTGCTCCGTGCGCTGGAAGAGCGTCAGCTGATTGACAGCCAGCGCGGACAAATTGCTATCGGCTGGCTGATTGTAGAAGACCTGGTGATGGTGCTGGCACTGGTGCTGCTGCCGGCTATCGCCGGTATGTTTGAAGAGGGTAATGCCAGTATCAGCCTGGTGCTGTTCGATTTGCTGCTGACCATCGGTAAAGTCGTGGCTTTCATGGTGCTGATGATGGTGGTTGGCCGCCGCGTGGTGCCGTGGATCCTGGCCCGCAGTGCAGCGACAGGTTCCCGTGAGTTGTTTACTCTCTCCGTGCTGGCTCTGGCGCTGGGAATTGCGTTTGGCGCGGTGGAGTTCTTTGACGTTTCCTTTGCCCTGGGCGCGTTCTTCGCCGGGATGGTGCTGAATGAATCGGAGTTAAGCCACCGCGCCGCGCACGACACGCTGCCGCTGCGGGACGCCTTTGCCGTGCTGTTCTTTGTGTCGGTGGGCATGCTGTTCGACCCGATGATTCTGGTGCAGCAGCCGCTGGCAGTGCTGGGCGCACTGGCGATTATCGTCTTTGGTAAATCCCTTGCCGCGCTGTTTCTGGTTCGGCTGTTCGGCCACTCAAAGCGTACTGCGCTGACGATTTCAGTCAGCCTGGCGCAAATCGGTGAGTTTGCTTTCATCCTGGCCGGGCTGGGGGTCACGCTGAATCTGCTGCCGGAAACCGGACGTAACCTGGTGCTGGCCGCCGCCATCCTGTCGATTATGCTCAACCCTATCCTGTTTGTTCTGCTGGAGCGCTACCTGCAGAAAACCGAAACCATTGAAGAGCAAACCATGGAAGAGGCAATCGAAGAAGAGAAACAGATCCCGGTGGACCTGTGTAATCACGCCGTGCTGGTCGGTTTTGGCCGCGTTGGCAGCCTGCTGGGCAGCCGTTTGATGGAAGCGGGGATCCCGATTGTGGTGGTTGAGAACAGCCGTCCACGCGTGGAAGCGCTGCGTGAGCAGGGGATCAAAGCCGTATTGGGTAATGCTGCCCGAAGCGAGATTATGGACCTGGCACGACTCGACTGCGCGCGCTGGATGTTGCTGACCATTCCGAACGGTTATGAAGCCGGAGAAGTTGTCACCGCCGCCCGCGAGAAGCGACCTAATATCGAGATAATTGCCCGCGCCCACTACGACGATGAAGTCGACTACATTATGGAGCGGGGCGCCGATCGCGTGGTGATGGGTGAGCGTGAGATCGCCAACAGCATGCTGAATCTGATCCTGCCCAACCCGGTTGAAGCGCCGAAGGAATGCCCGGTCTGACGGTAACATTCAGGGACGACGCCCCGTCGTCCCTTTTTATGATTTCGGCTTACAGACCGCGAAGGCAGAGCGGCTGACTCAACTCCCTCCCCTTTACCCGTTTCCCGGCTTCAACGTTCCCAGTACGACTCTTCCAGGCTGTCTTCCCGCTCGGGCAGGCCACGCGTCAGACGCGGTGAGTGCTGGTTCAGTACCTGATAACTGACGCGGTTAGCGTATTTGCACACCTGAGCCAGTGAGGAATAGGTCAGATAGTTGCGCGCGTGTTTACTGGAGTTGGGTACGTTGCTGCGGTGGAAATTATTCGCGGTAATATCGTGCAGCAGCGCGGCCAGCGCCCCGTCTCCGGCGCCGTTGGTATTCATGATCTTCTCCGGCCCGCCCATGTAGGGAGCAATATGGGAGAAAATCCGCAGCGGCACGTTGCAGTCCTGATGGCGCATGGCACGGCTGAACTCATACTGGTTAAATTCCGGGATCGCGCCAGGCAGCAACGGATGACGGGTGGTACGTTTACCCTCTTCCTCAGTGAATCCGGCCATATACAGACCGTTCGGCCCGGCGGTACAGAGCACCAGATCCACCCAGTCGAGGGCGATATTCGCTGCCTGTAACGGATCGCTCTCACCGGTCAGCTCAAAGGCCTCATCTTCATTCATCGCCACAATCGACACGTGATCACGCATAAAATCGCGCCAGAACTGCGGATTATCGGCGATAACGTATTTAGTACCCAGCGTCAGCACCACCGGGACGTTATGCTTTTTGGCGTAGTGAATGGCCTGCATGGTCGCTTCCGGCATCGGCTCACCCGGCTTGCAGCGCACCAGGTAGGAGGTCAGCACTAGCGCCGAAGCGCCCGCGATAACCGCTTCCGGCACGCTGTCAGCGCGCAGCTGGTTCATCATTCCCGGGCTGATGGCAAAGGTGCGTTCACCGTTATCGCCCACCAGCGTAAAGCAGCGGCCTATCGCACCGTCAACGCCCTGCAGGTAGTTCAGGTCGGTGCGGCTGGAGGTATGGCACAGATAGCGGTAGGCATAGCTGCCAATCTGGATGTTATTACACATCACCCCCAGCAGCACCGAGCGGTCGTCCGCCAGCACCGAATAGTTGTGCAGCGTGTTGCCAATGGTGCCACCGGCAAACTGATGGGTAATCAGGTTTTCAGCCATCAGTTCTTCATACAGCGCCTGCGCTACATCATCTTCAATGACCAGCGAATGCCCCACGCTGAGGCCGTAGCGGTGCACAAACTCATCATCCACTTTCGCCTCAATATCCACCAGGATCTGGTCGATGCCCACTATCCAGCTGGTTGCCGCCTCATTTTCCGGCTGAGTGACATGCAGCAGCGGATCGCGCGCGCTGACGGGGAAATAGTGTTTGGATTTACGTTTACCGGGGAATTTCATTATTGCGGACCAGAAGGGGAAGCGGGCCGCAATCATATCATATTTGCGCAACAAGGCGATCGACCGTGAACGACCGATCGCCGGGTCAGTTAGCGATACTGATTAACCAGTTCCAGCATCATGGCGATGTGCGCTTCATCGTCGTTCAGCGCCGGAATATACTCAAACCGCGTGCCGCCCGCGTGCAGGAAGAACTCACGGTTTTGTTCGTTGATCTCTTCCAGCGTTTCCAGGCAGTCTGACGAGAAGCCCGGACTCATGACCTGCACATGCTTCACCCCTTTGGCGGGCAGGCCCTGCATGGTTTCATCAGTGTACGGCATCAGCCAGGGTTCACGCCCGAAACGTGACTGGAAGGTCAGCATGGCTTCGCTTTCACTCAGACCCAGTGCGGCTTTCAGCGCGTTGAAGGTGTCATAGCAGCGTTTTGGATAATCATCCCCCTCATTAGCAAAGCGCTGAGGGATACCGTGGAACGAGGCCAGCAGCAGATCCGGTTTGCCGTGTTGCGCAAATGAACGCTCGACCGACGCTTTCAGTGCCGCAATATAGGCCGGATGATCGGCATAATCGCGGATAAAATGCACCGTTGGCAGGCTGCGGTATCCGGCAAACACGCGGCTAAGACCGTCCCACACCGATGCCACGGTTGAGCAGGAGAACTGAGGGTAAAGCGGCAGTACGATCAGCCGATTCACCCCCTGCGCCATCAGCGAATCCACCGCACTTTTCAGGCTGGGATTGCCGTAACTCATCCCCAATGCAACCGGGATATCCAGTTTCTCCGCCAGCGCATCGCGCTGACGCTGACTGAATACCATCAGCGGTGAACCCTCATCGGTCCAGACCGAAGCATACAGCTTCGCCACGCGTGGCGAACGAATCGGCAGAATGCCAAGATTCAGAAGCGGCCACCACAGCCAGCGCGGGGTGTCGACCACACGTTTATCACTGAGGAACTGTTTAAGGTATCGTTTTACTGCGGATGTGGTCGGCGCATCGGGTGTGCCCAAATTGACCAGCAGTACGCCTGGCTTATCTTGCCTCATTATTATTCCTATAAATGACATCAGCGGGGGATGAAAACGAGACTTATTTTAGCGGAAAATCGCGGGGGGAAAACCAATTGCTATAAAAGGGACCAGTTTAATCCGGTCCCTTTCAAATTTAACCGAGGATTTTTGCCAGCTCAGCGCTGACTTCGGCCACTTTACGCGTGCCGTCGATCTTGTTGTACGCGGTGTTACCGGCTTCGGCTTCTTTACTGTAATAAGCAATCAGCGGCGCGGTCATCTGATGGTATTCAACCAGACGCTTGCGCACGGTCTCTTCCTGGTCGTCCTTACGGGTGGTCAGCGCTTCGCCAGTCACGTCATCGTGACCTTCCACCTTCGGTGGATTGAACGTCACGTGATAAACGCGGCCGGATGGCGCATGAACGCGGCGGCCAACAATACGCTCAACGATCAGCTCGTCCGGAACGGCGAATTCCAGCACGTTGTCGACTTTGATGCCCGCTTCCTTCATGGCATCAGCCTGAGGGATAGTGCGCGGGAAACCGTCCAGCAGGAAACCGTTACGGCAGTCTTCCTGAGCGATACGCTCTTTGACCAGCGCGATAACCAGTTCATCAGTGACCAGTTTACCCGCATCCATAATCTCTTTAGCTTTAAGGCCCAACTCCGTTCCTGCTTTGACAGCGGCACGCAGCATGTCACCCGTGGAGATTTGCGGAATACCGTATTTCTCCATAATAAACTGAGCCTGAGTCCCCTTTCCTGCACCCGGAGCCCCGAGCAGAATAATACGCATTGCGTAAATCCCCTTGCAAATTGCTTATATGATCACTTTATCTGAGGGTATGAACATAACATTATGGCCCGCTCACCACAAGGAAGCGCGCGGCTATCCTGCATCCGCATAGCGTTGAACATTCATCCGGCGACGGGCATAAACGCTCTGGGACACCACCGCGATAATGATGATCGCTCCACCAATAACTGCATGAATTGTCGGCATTTCATTCATAAACAGATACATCCATAGCGGCGCCAGCGCCGTCTCAAGCAGGAGAAACAGCCCGGCATTGGCTGGAGAAACAAAGCGGGTCGATAATGTGATCAATCCCATTGCCAGCGGCATAATCAGTGCGCCTTCGAGAATCGACCAGCCATATTGCGCTGGCGTCAGCATTTTCAGACTGTTGAGGAGATCGTTACCGAACCACAGCGCAATCACTACGGAGGCCAGTATCGCCCCCAGCGAAGGCAGCCCGGCCGTGCCGCCGTTGACGCGGGAAGTAAAGATAAACGCCAGCGCCATGGAAAACGCCGTCCCCAGTGCGAAGAGGTTGGCAACCCCGCTGTGGCCGACGTCGCGACCCGACATCACCACCGCCACGCCGACAATCCCCGCCAGCGAAGCCAGCATTACGCTGCGGTCGATGCTCATCTTAAACAACAGACGCGAAATCAGCGCCGATATAAACGGCGTAGAGGAGATAATCACCAGTACCGTTGCCACACTGCCGCGATTCAGTGCATTGACAAAGCAGGCTGAAGCGATGCAGAAAAACAGCGTTGACAGCGCATTTTCCTGGGTCAGCCATGGCGTGCCCAGCGTTGAACGACTCTGCCGCCACAGCAGCCAGACCAGCAGGCATATTGCCCACATAAAGAGACCACGCAGCACAACAATCAGCCACGAGTTTTCGATAGCCATCATACGAATAAACACCGAGTCGGTACTGAGAACAATTCCGCCCACAATCCCAATCAGGTTGCCATTTACCGGCAGTGCGTTTTTCATTTCCCCTCCCACAGGGCCTGTAATTGTTGTTCTGCTTCATGCGTCATATCGACCGGCTGACTACCGTCACCGCGCGCCCAGCAGGAGATCCGCAGCGTGCCGGTTTGCCTGAAATAGCTCGCCCCGGCCGCTTTCACCTGCTTCGTTAATGCTTCACTGAGCGGCGGCACGCGGAAGCAGCTGAACGGCCCGCCGGAAACGCCGATCGAATCAAAATCCATTCCGCCCACATCTTTCCGGCTGATGTCGCCTACGCTCGCCATATTGAACGGCTGCCAGTCAGGGCTGCGAAGGTGGCTCAACGCCTCGGTCAGCGGTTTATCTGACGCGGTGGACTCTTCAAACAGCAGCAGCTCGCTGCGCATCAGGGTGCTGAAATCTTCCGGGCGCAGGGCGATGATCGCCAGACCGATAGTCAGAGACGCATGCTTATGCAGCGGGGCAACAAATATCGAGCTGTTGGCGATCAGTTCACCGTGACGACAGGTAGCAAAGCTGTGAGAGGCATCAACCACCCCCTTCCCTTTACAGCCCTTGAGGTCATTGACTTCAGCGGTGTAGGGGTTAACGTGGGTGATAATCGGTACCACTCCCGGCCCGGTAAAATGTGTGAGCGGGACGTTGAACAGCTCGCTGACCGGCTGATAGTGGGAATGCCGGGCCAGGCACAGCGTGGTTTCCTGCTTGTGAAACAGATGGGACAGAATCACCAGCCCCACCCGCACCGACTGAACAAAAAACAGCTCGTATTTTTCCAGTCCGTAAACGCAGGTCAGCTCTTCTCGAAGTTCGTCTCTCAGCATACGCGCACGCTTATAAAACTGATCGCCGTGGATCTGCTGCAACTGAAGGGAGAGCGAGGAGGTATCCATTAATTTATTAACTCTTGCTGGAATAGAAGCGGCATCACGTTATCGCGAAAAATTGAACCCACAGCGATTTCGCAGGGTGGCTGGCGGTAGTTCACCCAGGCAATTTCTTCAATTTCAGATCCCGCACGCGGCTGACCGCTGATCTCCACGTGATAGACGTGATTTTCAATTGCCGCTTGTTCAAATTCGGCCCGTCCATGGAACAGGCCAAAGGGACGAAAGGTTTTGACCTGCACGCCCAGCTCTTCCAGCAGTTCACGTTTCAGACAGCTGAAATGATCTTCACCGGCAAGCGGCTTGCCGCCGGGAGAAATAAAGATCTGGGTACCGCGCTTACGCGTCAGCAAAAGCGAGCGTTGATTGATGATAATGGCTGCGCATTTAACAATAACTTTCATGGCAAACTCCGCGTGGCACAGCCAACTGGCTATGCCACGATTAGTGGTTTAACTCAGGCAACAGCGCTGGCTTTCAGCACCGGAGTCAGCAGGGTTTCACCGGACAGAAAACGCACAATATTCTGCGCCAGTGGGGCTTTTTCACGCAGATAAGCAAGGACCACCTCGTCCGATGGCGTGGAGAAGCTGTCAGCAAAAATACTGATCCCTTCCAGCGACTTGGTAGAAATCCCCAATTGCAGCAGGCGGTACTTCACGTCATCTGCCGACTGGGCAAATTCGTAAACGGGCGACTGATAGTTGATGTCGTACTGGGCCATCATCTCCACCAGGAACGCCTTCGCCACCTGGCGCTGCTCCGGGAATTCCATCTGATAGTGTGTGATACCGTCGTTAATGGTGCTGATGTCGTTACGGCGGCAGAAATCCACAAGGTGGGCGTGTATAGCCAGTTTTTCCCCCAAGAGAACCAGATTTTTCCGGTACTTAAGGATGTCATTTTCCAGGTTTTCAATAGCGATGGAGCGAAATGCTCCGCTGATATCCGCAACGGTATGATCGACGACCAGATCCCCGAAGCGGTTTCTTAATTCATCAACGCGGTGAGCTAAAATGCCACGGTGCAGTGAACATCCGCTGTTTCCTGACCAGAGATGCACAGGAATGCCCTGTAACATCAGATAACACGCTGCCAGCGTACTATCGCGACCACCGGTAAACATGACGAGCTGTGGTTTTACGGAATACTGATTTGTCATTTTCCTTTCCTTCACGTAGCTGCTGTACGTAATCGTGTGCTGACAAGAAAAAAATTTGCTTTATGTACAGGGATTTAAAAGAGAAAACATCCTCACCGGGCAGGTAAGCTGCTGAAGACTCCGGGCTCAGAGTAGGTAAATTCGGCTGGACTTTAAAATGATATAAACAGACACTGGATGTGAGATTTTCTAACGGATGGGATGATGTCCGGACTACCTTCACTGCGCGCCCTGCGCTATTTTCATCAGGCAGCACTGCATCAAAGCTTTAGCCTTGCTGCACAATCACTGCACGTGACGCACAGTGCGGTCAGTCATCAAATTAAACTGCTGGAAGAGTGGTTAGGTAAGCCTCTGTTTCTGCGCGTTGGCGGCAGGGTGCAGCTGACCGCAGACGGAGAGCGGCTGAAAGTCTGCTGCGTGCAAACCTTTGGCGAAATTGAATCGACCTGCGAAAAGATCCGCGCGCGTAATCTGCACAGTCTGACCATCTCCTGCGCTCCAAGCTTTCTTGCTCAGTGGCTGATCCCCCGCATTAGCCGTTTTACCCACCGTCACGCGGAGATCGCCCTGACCTTCCAGACTCATGTCGACATTGAGCGGGTGCGCAACGAACATTGCGATCTGCTGATCGTCAGCCATGAGCAGCCGGTCGGCGACGATATCGCCGCGACGCTGATTACCGTCGATTACATTGGCCCGGTCTGCTCACCAGAGTTCGCCAATCGATTTACCTATGAAACCGATTTCTCTACCCTGCCGCTGCTGCATGCCGATACCAAGCTGCACGCCTGGGCGGAATGGGCGAAAAAGACCGGGGCACGCGGTGATTTCTGGGCAGGACGCCACTTTGATAACCTGACGCTGGCGATACAGGCTGCGCGTAACGGCATGGGCATTATCATGACGCCGCAGATTCTGGTGAAGAAGGAAATTCAGGAGGGATCGCTGATTGCGCCTCTCGGCTTCGCCGAAGTGGATCGTGCGACCTGGATGATGGTTAAAGAAACCCGCCGCGAGGAGCAGGAGATTGCCCTGTTCCGCCGCTGGCTGTTGGAAGAAGCTTCGGGTTGAGCCTGAAGGGCTGGATTAACCAGCCCTTATCAGCTTACGCAGTCACAATCAGGCCAGCAGCAGCTGGTTCATGCGGCGGATAAACTGGTTTGGATCGTCCAGCGATCCCTTCTCCGCCAGCAGCGCCTGATCCAGCAGCAGCTCAATCCATTCAGCGAAGCGCGCCTCGTCCTGAGTATCGGCAGCGCGTTTGACCAGTGCGTGATCCGGATTCAGTTCGAACAGATACTTCACTTCCGGTACATCCTGGCCCGCAGCGGCAAACAGCTTGGCCATCTGCGTGCTCATTTCGTTAGCATCGGTGGTCACAATGGCTGGCGTATCGGTTAAACGATGCGTCAGACGCACTTCTTTGACGCGCTCGCCCAGCAGCGTTTTCACGCGCTCAACAAACGGTTCCAGCGCCTTCTCCGCTTCCTTCTGCTCTTCGGTTTCTTCGTCGGCCAGTTTACTCAGCGCCTCATCGGCTTTACTGACGGACTGGAACGGTTTGCCGTCGAACTCAGTCAGATAACTCATCATCCATTCGTCAATGCGATCGGACAGCAGCAGGACTTCGATACCTTTTTTGCGGAACAGCTCCAGGTGTGGGCTGCTCTTCGCGGCGGCATAGCTGTCAGCGGTGATAAAGTAGATTTTCTCCTGACCTTCCACCATGCGGCTGATGTAATCTTCCAGTGAAACGGTCTGCGCCGGGCCTTCGCTGCTGGTGGAAGCAAAGCGCAGCAGTTTAGCGATGGTTTCAATGTTGGCGCTGTCTTCCGCCGGGCCTTCTTTCAGTGCCAGGCCAAACTGCTGCCAGAATTTCTGATATTTCTCTTCGTCATCTTTCGCCACTTTTTCCAGCATCTGCAGGGAACGCTTAGTCAGCGCGCTGCGCAGGGTCTGGGTGATGCGGCTGTCCTGCAAAATTTCACGCGAGACGTTCAGCGGCAGATCGTTAGAGTCGATCAGCCCCTTCACGAAACGCAGGTAGTTCGGCATAAACTGCTCGGCGTCGTCCATGATAAACACGCGCTGCACGTACAGTTTCAGTCCATGTTTGTGATCGCGGTTCCACATGTCCCACGGTGCCTGGGCCGGAATATACAGCAGGCTGGTGTACTCCTGCTTACCTTCGACACGGTTGTGGCTCCAGGTCAGCGGATCGGTGAAATCGTGGGCAACGTGCTTGTAGAACTCTTTGTATTCGTCATCGTTGATTTCAGACTTGCTGCGCGTCCACAGCGCCTGAGCCTTGTTGATTTTTTCCCAGCTGGTGGTGTCGTCTTCTTCGTTGCGGGATTCAATCTCAACCGGCAGAGCGATATGGTCAGAATATTTGCTGATAATGTTACGCACGCGCCACGCATCGAGGAACTCATCTTCCCCTTCGCGCAGGTGCAGCGTAATTTCTGTACCGCGATCGTCTTTGGTGATGTCCGCGATGGTATATTCACCCTCGCCTGCGGATTCCCAGAACACGCCTTCATCAGCGGCTGCACCGGCTGCGCGGGTGCGAACGGAGACTTTATCCGCCACAATAAACGCCGAGTAGAAGCCCACGCCGAACTGGCCGATCAGCTGGCTGTCTTTCGCCTGATCGGAACCCAGAGATTCCAGGAAGGATTTGGTACCGGACTTGGCAATGGTGCCCAGGTTTTCAATGACTTCGTCACGACGCATACCGATGCCGTTATCACTCAGCGTCAGGGTGCGATTTTCCTTGTCGACAGAAACACGTACGCGCAGCTCGCCGTCACCCTCGTAAAGATCCGGGCTTGATAATGCACGGAAGCGCAGCTTGTCGGCAGCGTCCGAGGCGTTGGAGATCAGCTCGCGCAGGAAGATTTCTTTGTTTGAATAGAGTGAGTGGATCATCAGATGCAGAAGCTGTTTCACCTCTGACTGGAAGCCACGAGTCTCTTGTCCTTTCATGGTCATTGCTACCTCAACTAAAACAGGTTGATGAACGTTGAGGGTATAGATGGGGGAGTGGCGCAGGGTTTTCAAGGCGGCACGAAAATCCGTGCCGTTTAAATGGTCAGAATTTAATCTTATGGCGTCCGGCCAGTGAATGGGACAACGTAGTACCGTCCACCATTTCCAGTTCGCCGCCAACCGGCACGCCGTGAGCGATGCGGGTGGCCTCTACGCCGTACTGTTCACACAGGCTGGCGATATAGTTTGCCGTTGCCTCCCCTTCCACCGTGGGGTTGGTGGCGAGGATCACTTCCTGAATAGTTTCTGTTTCCAGCCGCTGCTCCAGGCGATCAAGGCCGATATCGCCCGGTCCGATGCCGTCCAGCGGTGAAAGATGCCCCATCAGCACAAAGTAACGGCCGGAAAACTGCCCGGTCTGTTCAATGGCATGAATATCTGCCGGGCTTTCAACCACGCAAATCTGGCCGTTTTGCTGACGACGCGGGTTCGCGCAGATGGTACAGATCTCCTGCTCGGTAAAGGTCCGGCAGTCCGCACAATGGCCAATTTCGGACATTGCGCGGGTCAGGGCCTGCGCCAGCCGCATACCGCCACTGCGATCGCGCTGCAGCAGCTGAAAGGCCATACGTTGAGCCGATTTCGGCCCAACGCCCGGCAGACAGCGCAGCGACTCCATTAGTGCTTCAAGGAGCGGGCTGGTCTGCATCAGAATGGCATCTTGAAGCCAGGTGGCAGCTGCATACCGGAAGATACGGCAGCCATTTTCTCTTTCTGCGCTTCCGCCACGCGGCGGGCTGCATCATTGAATGCCGCGGCAACCAGATCTTCCAGCATGTCTTTATCATCTTCCAGCAGGCTTGGATCCACTTCAACGCGACGGCAGTTGTGCGCGCCGTTGATGGTCACTTTAACCAGCCCGGCACCGGATTCACCGGTCACTTCCATTGCAGCGATCTCTTCCTGAACCTGCGCCATTTTGTCCTGCATTTGCTGGGCCTGCTTCATCAGGTTACCCAATCCGGCTTTACCAAACATACGTTCTCTCTCTTTCGCTCAGGCCACACCAACAACACGGTGATGCGGCGGGTTACACAGGGCGGATACTCTCTTCATCAACGTCAGCGTCAAAAAAGCGTCGCAGCGTCTGAATATTATTATCCGCGATAATCGACTGACGCGCCTGCGCCAGTTTCTCTTCATAAATTTTTTGCCGCCACTCCAGCGGCGTCAGCACCGCCGGATTATCATCTTCCACCACACTTAATTCAATGGGGTGACCGGCAGCATGGCTTAATGCATCGCTGAGTGCCTTCTGCGCGGAAGGGGAATTCAGGTGCCGCTGGCTGGATCGCAGGTGCAGACAGATGCCAGCATCGGTCACCTCTTTCCATGCATTCAGCGCCAGCTGCTGTACCAGTCGTGGCATGCTCAGAGTAGCAATTTCTGCCGCCCAGGCATCACGCTCCAGGGATTCCGCCGTCAGTTTGACAAGCAGCTCCGGCGTTTTTTCATGTTCCAGCGCGCTTCGCAGTGCTTTCGGCGTGGCTGGCGGCTCCGCTTTCACCTCTTCCTTCGGCGTCTGAGCCTTCCAGCGATAGGCTTCCTCTTTTACCGGCGCGGCGGGCGCAGCATCCTGCCGCGGGCGCTTCTGCCCGCGCTCGGTTGCAGCTGCCAGGCGCTCCAGTGCAGAACTGGCCGGCCGCGCACCCTGCGCTGCCGGCTCACTCTTTTTTGGTTTGGTTGCTCCCTGCTGACGCATCAGTTGAGTCCGCGCCTGCAGCAGCTGGCTGGTGCTCTCCGGCAGTCCCTGAGGCGGCGGAGCATCCGGGATGGTATGTGCGGCGGCCGGCTGTGACGGCGGCGGGGTTGGTACCGGCGTAGCCGTCTGAGGCACGGCCTCGGCGACAATCGCCGGCCGGGCAACCGGTTCGGCAATCACGGCTTTCGGATGAAACGCCAGCGCGCGCAGCAGCGTCATCTCTACGCCCATGCGGCGATCCGGTGCCAGCGGCAGCTCTTTGCGGCCCATCAGCAGCGTCTGATAGTAAAGCTGCACGTCGGCGGGCGGCAGCACCCTCGCCAGCTCACGCAGCCGCTGTTCAATGGCGGCCATATCCTCACCGAGCGCCGAAGGCAGCAGCTGGATCATGGCAATCCGGTGCAGCAGCGTCAGCATTTCAACCAGCA
>CAJYIY010000119.1 GCA_913775305.1 uncultured Erwinia sp.
TCCCCTGACACGGTAAAGCGGGAGGTGATGGGATAATTGGCAGACAGTTTGATAAAGCGATAGCGCGTATCCTGGAAGACCTCGCTGTTCTCCTGCCGCGCGTTATCCTTTTTAAAATGGCCATAGCCCCCGCTGAAGGTCGTGGAGAGTTTGCCCCAGTTGTGCCAGACGCCCGCCGAGGTGGTCCAGTCCCTGCTGTCGATATTGCCCCACTGTGCCCGCTCAAGAATGCCGGAGGCGAACGTCTGGCGTAGCCAGACGCCGGTGGTGTTATTAATAATGTACTGCACACCCGGTTCAATCTGGAAGGAACGCAGGTCGCGATCGTTTTGCGATGCGCCGCTGCGACGATGGTCAATCTGCTGATACAGATAGCCGAAGAACGAGAAGCGATCCGTCGCCCGCAGATCGGCAAAGAACTTCGCCCGCGCCTGCCAGCGATCCTCCTGCGAGGCGCTGCCGCCCATCACATCCCAGCCGAAGCGCAGCCGCTGATAAAAATACTCGTGGCCCACAATCACCTGCGTCCACTGATTCTGGTTGAGGTAGGTTTGATTATCCCAGGCACCGTTGTAATGCGTGGTGCGACCGTCGGAAAAGGCCAGATACCAGCCCGGCAGGGCATCGTGGCGCATCACGCCCTGTACAAAAGTGGCGGATTCGCTGCCGTTATGGAAGCTGCTGTGCCGCCAGTTGGTATCTTCGATGGCGTATTTCACTTTAAGCTGGCCGTGAATTTTGCCGCCTGCCGGATTTGAAGAACGCGCTGATGTCCACATCACGTCCTCGTCAAGATACGACCAGGGATCGACCGCGATCACGTTTCCCGCCCGGTCTTTTGCGATGCTCATACTGGCATGGGTGACACCGGGAAATATCAGTGCAATGAAAACGGCCAGGGCATGATAATTTTTCATAATAAGATCCCGTTAAATCATTTCTTTGAATTTGAATTCGGCATGAATGCCATCTTTTTGCGGCAGACTGATGCTCCAGGGTTTGCCCTCCATGGAATACATGCGCGTGCTGAACGCGGCTTTATTGTTGATGTAGAACACCGCCATCGAATTCTGGATCAGAACCTTAAGCTCAACCTTTTCTTCCAGTGAGACATCCACCCAGGACTCGGCATTGGCCTGATTAATTGAGGCCAGCGGGGAAGGAAAGAAATACACTTTCCCTTTGCTTTTATTGAAAACCACGTTGAGTCTGGCTTCCCCGACCCGGTTATTTTCCACGCCAAAGCTCATCGCCATACCGGCGGAGGGGATCGCCACGCTGGCGGTCAGCACGCCGCGTTTTGGCAAGGGCGGATAGACAGCCGACTGGAGCGGGCCGAACTGCGTGGCGGTGACGACCCGGTGGGTACTTTCCAGCGTCCGGGTTGTGCCGCCGTTGGCGTCAATGGCCGCCTGCAGCTCCTGCGGAATGACGCTGTTCAGCTGGCCGTTGGCTCCCGCGGTCAGTTCGTGCCCGACCAGATTCCCCGCCCAGTCGATGCTGCCGGCATCGCTGTTGCCGCCTTTGGTCGGGATCCAGCCAAAGACAAACAGACGGTCGTTTTTCATCACCAGCTTACCGGCGTAGAGCCCCGCGCCATCAAAGACGTAGTTATCCGGCTTGCGCCACGGCCCTTCGGGTGTCTCCGCCACGCGGTACTGTGTCAGGCGCAGCGGCCACTGATCGCTGAAGCTCAGGTACCAGCGCCCGTTGAAATAGACCAGCGTTGGACATTCCAGATTGGAATCCGGGGCAATGGTGTCGTTATCGAAGAAGATCCCCCGATCCTGCCAGTTCTTTAAATCCTTCGAGCTGTAGCGGGCGATGACCCCACGCCCCTTGCTGCGGGTGGTGATCAGCATCCAGTACTCCTGCTTCTCTTCCACCCACACCACGTGCGGATCGCGGAAGTCGTTACCGCGGTAGTTCGCACCCGGTAAAATCGTATCCTGCGGATGTTTAACCCAGTGAATGCGATCCTGACTGGTGGCATGCATGATCGATTCCACCGGGAATACATTCGCGTTGTGCGCCGTATACCAGGCGTGCCAGGTATCGCCGACCTTGATCATCGAGCCGGTACCTAATAACAGCTCCGGGCTGTTGACGTCGTTCACATACGGAATAACTTCAGAGTGATTCTGATAGTGATATAAATCGGTGCTGGTAAGTAAATGGATCGCGTGTACACCTAAATCGCTTCCGCCGCGAATATCATTAAGGTAAAAGAGTTGAAATTCACCGTTGTCATAAGCTGGCATGGGATCGCCAACAAATGAACCTGTAATTCGCGGAAAGAAATCTTCAACCTGGGTTATTTTTTTATTTTCCAGCGTTTCTTTACCCATTTGTGACCAGGCAGGAATATTGCCACCCGCCAGCAGCAGCAGTGCAGCCAGCGCCGCAGAGGTTAATTTTTTCATGATTAAATCGCCCGTCAGAAATTATAAACCGCGCCCACGACAGTAAAGGGCGTCCAGGAATAGCCCGCGGTGGTCCAGGCCCCGTCCTCTTTGGTAAATTTCGCTTTAAACTCGCCGTACAGACGAAGCTGATCCACAACCGGATAGCTGAGAGTGCCGCCAACATACCGATAGCGGCCGTCATAAAACAGCTCATAGCTGTCGCTGGCGTTAGTGGTTTTCTTCTGGCCAACGCCGACGTACAGCGACGTTAACAGCGGATACCAGTTTTTCCACAGCCCGGCGGACACCTTCCATTCGCGTTCGATGATATCGCCCCACTGCTCGCGCTCCTGGCGGTTGTAAGAATAAAACGGGCGCAAATAGAGGCCGAGATCCGGATTCACCCGGTACTGAAGGGCCGGTTCGGTTTCGAAGATAAGTTTTTCCAGATCGCCGTTGCCCGGCTCTCTACCCTGCGGTTGAAATTCGCCAAAGGCATAGCCCGCAATACTCCAGCGGTCGGAGAGGCGCAGGTCCTGCCACAGTTTCAGACGGCTTTTCCAGCGCTTGCCTGCCGACTCCGATCCACCCATCACTTCCGCGCCGATATTCCCGCGCCAGGTTTCAAAGATATGACCGACAAACACTTCATTAATGGTGTTGGTGCCGCCGTAGTGCTGGTTGCTGAACTGGCCTTTATAGCTGTCTTCACGCGCGTTGTAGAAACCAAAATACCAGTTCGGTATTTCGTCATGCCGTAGAAAAGCCTGTAGCGTGGCGTATTTAAATTTCCCGCCGTTATTTTCATTATTACTGCGGCGCGCATCGTCAATTTCAATTTGCGTGCCGATATTCCCGTGCAGGCCACCGGCTTCCATATTCCGGCCCACGCTGTTCCAGTGAACCGGCGGTTCGTCCTGCCGCAGGCGCAGCACGCTGACCTCGTTAGCCTTACTGAGCAGCACGCCGCCTTTATCCGGGATTGGACGGCTGGCGTCGTCACTGGTCTGAACCGATGCCCCTGCCGGCCCCGCAGCAGGCTGCGCATCGCCCACCGCCATCTCCCGGCCCGGCGAAGTGGGTGCGGTGGCTAAGGATGCAGAGGTCCCTGAAGCTGACGCAGCCGACGTTTTACTGGCTGAGACGTTTGTGGATTGTACGGCGGCTTTCGGCGTGTCTAAATCATCATGAAAATAACTTTGATAGCCGCTGATATTATTCTCGCTGCGATCTTTTAATTCATCAGCCACAGCCGGAAAGCTTAACAGCGCCGCCAGGAACAGCATGCCGTTTCGGCTATTAACGATTTCACTTTGCCTTATTACGATATATCGATTGAGAGGAGAGGTTATTTCTTTCATTTTATTACCCTCATAATTTAGAGCAAAACGGTACCGACCTGAGAAAGGCAATCATTCATTAAAGGGTGGCCGCAATACGGAATGTATTGCGGCGAATAAAATCTTATTTATCCAGCGACCAGTATTCCCCCTCTGTTAATATCGCACTGCCGTTATTCGCGAACAGCAGCAGTTCGCGCTGGCCTACTGATGGATAGATGCGGCTGCTCAGGCAGGCTTCACCGTCGTTGACGAACACCTCAACGGAGGATCTGTCAATAAACAGTCGCAGGGAAAGTCGCCCACCGGCAGGCAGGGCGATGCTGCGGGTGCCCTCAATGCCGTATTCCGGGTAGCGGCGATCCAGCACCAGCCGCCCCGCCTGGTTATCGACATAAACCCGCAGCCCGTCACCCAGCGCAACGCCGTACTCCTCTGCCGCTGACGGATTCAGTTCCCAGTTCAGCAACACTTCCACCGCTTCGGCATCGGCCAGCACCTGCACCTTCTGGTTTTTCAGATGCTGTACCGGAACGGGATAGTGGCTGCCGCGCAGGGCGGTGACTTCCGCCGCGGGCTTCATCAGCAGGCGGTTATCGTCGCTGAGGCTCAGCTCGCGCGGCAGGGAGAGCATGCCGCACCAGCCGTCCTGCTGCTCCGGCATCGGTGACTCCCACATCGCCAGCCAGCCCATCACAATGCGGCGACCGTCCGGGGTCAGGAAGCTCTGCGGTGCATAAAAATCGTGGCCGCGATCCATTTCCACAAACTCACCGTCGCGGACAAACGGCTGGCCGGGCTGCCAGTCGCCCAGCAGGTAGCCGCTCTGGAACAGGTTCCGGTTTTTATAGCCCTGAGCTTCGATGCCCTGCGGCGAGAACATCAGCACGCGTTTGCCATCAAGGGGGAAGACGTCCGGGCACTCCCACATATAGCCCATGCCCGCTTCGGCCTCATCGAAGATCCCTTCATCCTGCCACTGATGCAGGTCGGCCGAACGGTACAGCCTCACCTGCCCGGTGTCGCCCACCCGGGAGCCGACGATCATGTACCAGTCATCGCCTTCCCGCCAGACCTTCGGATCGCGGAAGTGATGCAGTCCCGGCGGCGTATCGATCACCCTGCCGTGGCGCTCAAAGTGAATACCGTCGCGGCTGGTTGCCAGACACTGTACCTGGTACAGGTTATCGTCGCTGCCGGGGTCACCGATAAAACGATGCCCGGTATAAATCAGCGCCAGCGTATCACCGTCGACCACCGCAGAACCGGAGAAACAGCCGTCTTTATCGTCCGCTCCTTCGGGGGCCAGCGCCACCGGCAGAGGTTCCCAGTGAACGAGATCTTTACTGCGCGCGTGGCCCCAGTGCATCGGCCCCCACTGGTTGGAATACGGGTGATGCTGATAAAACGCGTGATACCAGCCGTCAAACCACACCAGACCATTAGGATCGTTCATCCATCCGGCGCGGGCCGCCAGGTGATAGCGTGGATACCAACGCGTGTTCACCTCAGCCTGGGCCTTTTCGAGTGTCTGTTCCGCTTGTTCTAACATTGACGTCATAATTTTTACTCTTGCTGAATTAAACCGCATTGGGCTGTGGAAAAGTGTGCTCTTTTGGCGTGCCGTTCGAGCGCAAAAGGAAGATAGAAATAAAGGTGGTGCAGAACACCATGATGCCCATGATCAGGTACGACTGCGCGAAGCCAAATTTCTCGTAGCTGAATCCGGCCAGCGGCGACAGTACGGTGCCAATCACCGAGCTGGTGCAGGCAAAGCCCACCAGGTAGAGCGTGGAGGACAAACGCTTATCAAAATTCAGGCTGTTGTATTTGAACAGGGACACCAGCAGTACCGGCAGTTCAACTGCATGCAGCAGCTTGGTGATGGAGATCAGCAGCGGCCCCTCCACCAGCCCGGACGCAATCATCCGCAGCGCCATGACCATTCCGGCAAAAATCAGGCCGTTCTTCGCGCCGATGCGATTCACCAGCCACGGAGCGCAGAACATGCCTGCCGCTTCAAGGAACACCTGGAACGAGTTCAGATAGCCAAACATGGCATTACCTTCCCGCAGCGTCGGGAACTGTGAGGCGAAGTAGACCGGGAACTGCTGATCGTAAACGCCATAAATGCAGGTACCGATAACAAAGAACACCAGCGCCCAGAAGCGCGGCAGCGTCAGTAAACGCAGCGCATCGTCGAGGGAGATCCTGCTGGCCGGAGCTCCGGGCTCTGCCAACCCCACCGGAAGAGACACTTTCAGACGGGTCAACAGCCAGAAGAACACCAGCCCGGAAACGGAAGCGGCCATAAAGTTCAGTTCCGGGTTGAGGTTAAACAATAAACCCGCGAAGAAGGTAGCCACCGCCCAGCCCAGCGAACCCCACATTCTGGCGCGGCCAAATTCGAAGCCGTCGCAGCGTGCGGCACGCTCAGTGTAGCTTTCCAGCACGCCAATCCCACCGTTGAAGGTCAGGCCGATAAAGAAGCCGCCGAAAATACTGCCGAGCAGAATGTTAATTTTCAGCAGGGTGCCAAACAGCATATAGGCCGGGCCGGAGAGGGCCAGCAGCAGGGCCATGACCCACAGCAGGTTTTTTCTCAGCCCCAGTTTGTCCTGGATAAAGCCGTAGCACACCTGGGCAAACAGCGCAGAGACCGACAGCACCGAGAAGATGATCCCGGTATCCGCCGCTTTCAGCCCCACCTCCTGGTGCAGCCAGATAGAGAGCAGCGAGCTGGAGGAAGACCATGTCACAAAGAAAAAAAACAAAAGTGCGCTCAGAATCAGATAATTACTTGAGTGTTCTCGTTTCATTACGGCAAGCTCCGGGGAAGGTATACCGCAAATGGTAACGTTAACCACGTAAGCTATTCATGCGGATTTCGTCCACTCTATGATGTTAATCACATGAGTTAACGTTAACATCATTGTTATGAGAGCTGGATCAAATTTATGTTCATCTCCCGCGAAAGTCGATACGCGCATCACCCGAATAGCATAGTATTTTACACATCAACGAGTTAATTCGATTATCGCAGGGATAAATCAATGTCTTCATTAAAGGACGTGGCAAAACTGGCAAACGTCTCGCTGATGACCGTGTCGCGCGCAATCAATTCGCCCGAACGGCTCAGGCCAGAAACGCTGGAACACGTTCAGGCGGCCATCAGACAGCTTAATTATGTGCCCGACCTGTCGGCTAAAAAAGTGCGCGGTGCACGCGCTACGCCGAATGCGATTGGCGTGCTGGCGCTGGATACCGTCACCACGCCTTTTTCCGTGGATATTGCGCTGGCGATTGAGGAGACGGCCCGCGCCCACGGCTGGCACAGCTTCGTGATCAACATGTTCGAGCACGATAACGTCGATGACATTATGAATCTGCTGCTGTCGCACCGCCCGGCGGGGGTGATCTACACCACCATGGGCCTGCGCCAGGTTCAGGTGCCGAGAAAACTACTCGCGCTGCCCTGCGTGCTGGCGAACTGCGAAAGCAGTAATGCCCGGCTGGCCAGCTATATTCCGGACGATGAGCAGGGCCAGTACGCGGGCACCCGAACGCTGTTGGAGGCCGGGTATCGCCAGCCGCTGTGTCTGCATCTGCCAGAACAGCGGGTCGCCAGCCCCCGCCGCCGCCGCGGTCTGGAACAGGCCTGCCGAGAGAAAAATATCGACCCGAACGCCCTCACCCATCTGTATATGGCCAGCGGCGATGAGCACTACCGCGATATCCCGGCGATGGTGCTGGCAAATATGCAGCAGGGTAAACCGCTGTTTGATTCGGTGATCTGCGGCAACGACCGGATTGCCTTTATGGTTTACCAGACTCTGCTCGGCCAGGGCATCCGCATTCCTGAGGATGTGGCGGTGCTGGGCTATGACAATATGGTGGGCATCGGCGATCTGTTTTTACCACCGCTCTCTACCGTACAGCTGCCGCACTACGATATTGGCCGACTCAGCGCGCTGCACATCATCAACGGCAACAGCCACTGCGACACGATAAAGGTTAACAGCCCCCTGCTGCTGCGCGACTCGCTGTAGTCATCAGGAGAGTGAGGGACAACATCATGACGAAGATATTTGCACATATGTGCAAGGACTTCGCAAAACTGTAACACTGCGCCGATATATTCCTGTCTGACCTTTACTGCCAGGGATAAATCTGTGTCCTACCCAAACGAAATTCGCTACCGTCTGGCCGCATGGCCTCGAATCCGCCACGCGCTGTCGATTATCAGCCAGGAACCCGCTAACCTGCTGGCCACCCTGCTGCTGATGCTGTTCAGCGGGATCATCCTTGCTCCGGTGATATCGGTGCTGCTGAATGCAATCCTGGTACAGAGCGGCGACGAAGGCCGGACCGGTGCCACTGAAGGCACCGTCACCGCCTTTTACCTGCTGCGCACGCTGACCTCGCAGATGTCTGAACTGCTGCTGTGGGCACCGATGCTCAATACGCTGGCCGTCGCGCTGAGCACCGTGGCAGGGGCGATGGTGGTGGGCGTGTCGCTGGCATGGCTGATAAACCGCACCGATATCGCTGGCAGAAAGTGGTTTGCCACCCTGCTGATTGTGCCGTTTATGCTGCCGTCCTGGACCTTCGCGCTGGCGTGGAGCACCCTGTTCAAAAACCACGCCATCGGTGGGCAACCGGGCTGGCTGGAAGCGATGGGTATCCAGACGCCAAACTGGATGGCCTACGGCTACTTTCCCATCGTCACCATTATGGTGCTGCACTACGCTCCGCTGGTGATCCTGATTGTTGGTAACGCGCTGAAGCGCATGGACAGCCAGATGGAGGAGTGTGCCCGGGTGCTGGGCGCCTCTCGCAGCATCATCGCCTTTAAAATTATTATTCCGCTGGTGCGCCCGGCGCTGCTTTCCGCCGCGCTGCTGATTTTTGCCGACTGCATCGGCGAGTTCGCCCTGCCCTATATTCTCGGCCTGCCGGTGCATTTCGATACGCTCTCCACCGGGCTGTATCGCGCTATCGGTACGCGCCAGTCCGGCGTGGCGGCGGTCATCGCCACGGTGATTATGCTGATGGGTATGCTGACCCTGATGCTGGATATGAAGATGCTGCGCGAAGCCAGGCGCTTCGTTACCGTAGGCGGCAAGGGCGTGATGGAGCGCCGCCGAAATCTGGGCCGCTGGCGGCTCGCCGCCGGGGCGCTGCCGTTGCTGTTCGTGCTGTCCGGGGTGGCAATCCCGCTGCTGACCCTGTTCCTGTCGACCATTATGATCCTGCCGGGGCGCTTTACCGTCGATAACTTCACTCTCGCCTACTGGATTGGCCACGACCTTGATACGGTGGCGCTGCGCAACGGCATTTTGCTGACCCCGGAATTCTGGCACACGGCAGCGAACACGCTGGTGATTGTCGGCTCGGCTGCTGTCGCCTGCGGCGTGCTGGGCCTGCTGGTCGGCTATGCGGTGATGCGCTGCCATTTCCGCTGGATGGCGGCCTGCCTGCGCCAGCTGACCTTCCTGCCTTATCTGGTGCCGGGCATCGCCTTCGCCGCCGCGTTCCTGTCGCTGTTTGCCGTAGCCAGAGGCCCGGTTCCCGCACTGTACGGTACGCCGCTGATTCTGATACTGGCGCTCATCGCAGAAAAAATGCCGTATGCCAGCCGCTCCGGTATCGCCGCCATGACCCAGTTAGGTAAAGAGGCCGAAGAGGCGGCGCGCATTGCCGGAGCAGGCTGGTTTACTCGTATCCGCCGCATCGTCATCCCGATTCAGGCCGCACCGCTGGCCACCGGGGTGCTGCTGCCGTTTATCTCAGGGATTAAGGGCGTCAGCCTGTTTGTGATCCTCGCCATCCCGGCGACCGATGTGCTGACGACATATTCCCTGCGCCTGATTGACTACAACTACCAGCAGGCGGCCAACGCCGTGGTGCTGATGATTGCGCTGATTTCATGGGCTGGCACGGTGATGATCCAGAAGATCACCGGTACCGGTCTGGCTGACGGACTGGAGAAATAAGATGCCGACGATTCATCTGAACAACCTCACCAAAACCTACCCCGGCAGCGATGCACCGGCGGTGAACAATATCAATCTGACGGTAAAAGACGGCGAGTTTATGTGCCTGCTGGGGCCGTCCGGCTGCGGGAAAACCACCATCCTGCGGATGATCGCCGGGATCGAACACGCCAGCGGCGGCGAGATCCGCATCGGCGATAAGATCGTCGATTCTATCGCCCACGGGACTTACGTGCCGCCGGAAAAGCGCGGCATCGGCCTGGTGTTCCAGAGCTACGCGCTCTGGCCGCATATGACCGTGGAGCAGAACGTGGATTTTGGTCTGCGTCTGCAAAAGGTCTCCCCCCGCGAGCGCATTGCCCGCTGCCGGGACGTGATGGAAAAGCTGCGTATTGCCGATTATGCCAGCCGCTATCCGGCGCAGCTTTCTGGTGGCCAGCAGCAGCGCGTGGCTCTGGCCCGTATGCTGGCGGTCAATCCCGGCGTGCTGCTGCTGGACGAACCGCTTTCCAACCTTGATGCCACATTGCGACTGGAGATGCGTGCCGAGCTGCGCCGCCTGCATGAAACCTTTGGTACCACCATCGTCTTCGTCAGCCACGATCAGTGGGAAGCGATGACCCTCGCCACCACCATTGCGGTGATGAGCGCCGGGCAGATGCAGCAGGTCGGCACCCCGGACGAGATTTACGCCACCCCGGCCAACCGCTTTGTCGCCGAGTTTATCGGCACGCCGCGGCTGAATATGATCCCGCTGGGTCAGCCGGTCAGCCCGCTGGCGCAGCATCTGCAACAGCGCTTTAACCTGCCCGATCGCACCCTGCATTGCGGTATCCGCCCGGAGGAGATCGTGCTGAGTGAAAGTTCAGGCACCCACGGCATTGCCATGACCGTCGATAACATTATGCCCACCGGCGGTAGCTGGGTGATTGAGCTTGTTGCCGGAGAAGATCGCCTGTTTCACTCCACGCAGCTGCGCCCGCGCTGGCAGGCGCGCCAGCAGGTGCACTGTCAGCTTCCGACTCACTCCCTGCACTTCTTCAACAGCAGCGGTCTGCGTCACGATGTGACCACAGGTTAACTCGTTTTTACCACTTTTAAGGGAACCACCATGAAGCACAATTTGACCGCCGCGGTTATCGCCAGTGCCCTGCTGACCGGCACATCGGCTCAGGCTGAAACCGTCGATCTTCAGCAGCTGATTGCCGCCGCGAAACAGGAACAGCCGATTACCGTCTATGCCTCTACCGGCAAAATCGTACAGCAGGCGAAAGCCTTCAGCGAGCAGTACGGGCTGCGGGCCAGCGGCGTAAAGGCCGATGCTCCACAGATCATTGAAATTATCAGCCGGGAAGCACAGGCAAAAAATGTACGGGCCGACGTGGCCATCGTCGAGGATGTCCCGGCGGGGATCGCGCAGCTGCTTGGCAAAGGCTATGTGCAGAGCTGGGTGCCGGACGATCTGAAGGGCAGCCTACCCGCGCGCTATCAGGACCCGCTGAGCGTAGTGCTGGCCCCGAACGTCTTCGCCTACAACACCGCGCATCACACCACCTGTCCGGTGACCAATCTCTGGCAGCTGACCGAACCGGCCTGGCGCGGCCGGGTGGCGATGCAGGACCCGACCAGTAAACCGGCCTATACCGACTGGTTCAGCCAGATGGAAACCCATTACGACCAGCAGGTGCGAGAGGCCTATCAACAGCAGTTTGGCAAACCGCTGCAAACCAACGAGAAGTCCGCCACTGCGGCCTTTGTTAAGGCGCTGGCGGGCAACGGCGTGCTGCTGACCCACTCCGATAACGATGCCGCCTCGGCCATCGGCGCACCGGACGGCAAAACCGACTTCGTGGGCCTGGTCTCCACCGCTAAATTCCGCGACAACAGGCAGGGCATGAAGCTGGGGCTGTGCAGCGGGTTGAAGCCCTTTATCGGCTGGGGTTATCCGAGCCTCGGCGTAGTGGCAACCGGCAGCAAAAGCCCGAATGCCGCGAAGCTGTTTATTCACTATCTGCTGACCGCCGAGGGCATCGCCCCGCAGGGCACAGACGGCAAAATGTCCAGCAACCCGGCGGTGAAACTGCCGGTTGACGAGGCCTCCGGCATCGAAAAATATCGCGGCGAGCTGATGGAGTACCTGACCGCCACGGCAAAAGAGGACTGGAAAAGCCGCCAGGACTGGCAGGATCTCTGGAGCCTGAACTACAAAAAATAGAGCTTCGCGCCGTCACGGAGCAGCCCATCCTTCATTCTGAACAGGCAGCATACTTTGAACACGATTGATATTGCACAGCGCGAAGCGGCACTGAAACGCATGGTTACCGAGGCCGGGGATACCGCCCTGCGCTTCTTCCACTCCCGTCAGGCGGGTGAATACGAGCTGAAGGGCCATCAGGATATTCTCACCGAGGCCGATACCTTTGTTGAGGCGTTCATTCTGCAGGCGATTGGCGAAGCCTTCCCCGACGATCTGATCCTCGGCGAAGAGTCCGCCCGCCAGCCCGCCAGCGCGGAAAGCCTGTGGGTGGTGGATCCGATTGACGGCACCGCGAACTTTGCGCGCGGCATTGCCCATTTCTGCGTCTGCCTCGCCTGGGTTCACCACGGCATCACCGAGCTGGGCGCGATTTATAATCCGGTCAGCCAGGAGCTCTATCTGGCACGACGCGGCCACTATGCACTGAAAAACGACCAGCCGCTGCGCTGCACCGCGGTAACCGACACGCAGCGCGCCGCCGTTGAGCTCGGCTGGTCTGCCCGCCACAGTCAGCGCCGCTATCTGGAGGTGTTAACCTCGCTGCTGGACCTCGGCACCAGCGTACGCCGCGGCGGTTCCGGCGCGCTGGCGCTGGCGTGGGTGGCGGAGGGCCGTACCGACGGCTACGTGGAAGTGCATATGAACGCCTGGGACTGTCTGGCCGGGATGCTGCTGGTGCGTGAAGCGGGCGGGCGAATCGGTCTCGCTCCCGATACGGCCGAAGGGATTTTTAACGGCCTGCCGGTGCTGGCCAGCGCGCCGGGCATCGCCGATGCGCTGGCTCGCGCGGCCGGTATTCCACTGGCGGATGAGGAACGGCAGCATACCAGTGGCCACGCCAGCGGGGCTGAAGCCACGTCCATCGCTGACGAAGCGATGAAACGCTGCGGATCGGAGACGCATGCGGCAGCAACGCAGGCGCGATCCCACACTGCGGCGGCTCCGTTGACGCCACTCATTCCCCGCCCGCCGATCAGCCTGATAATGGCAGACTTCCCCGACTGGGGAGTGGATATCTACATAGGTGGTTCCGCCGGGGTGAGCGATGCCGCCCTGCTGGCCAGGCATGATATCGGCGTGGTGATTAACTGCGCGGTCAACCTCGATATCGACTGGGTCAACGCGCCGGAGGCCGGGTCCGCCGCGCATCTGCTTTCCCACGGGGCCGGGCCGGTTCGCTACTATAAACTGGGGCTGATCGACGGCGAGGGTAATGCGCCAGAGATGCTGCACGCCGGCTATCAGCTGATGCGTTCGGCGCTGCTGCAACAGATCCCGGATAAAGCCTCCTACCGCAACCGCAGACGCGGTAATATCCTGGTCAACTGTCGCGGTGGCCGCAGCCGCTCCGTTGCGTTAGTCGCGCTGTTTATGCACCTGGAGTGTCCGGCGCGTTTCCCGACCCTCGATGCCGCAATTGCGCTGATCCGCGATCGACGTCAGCTCCACCCGGATGAATGGTTTGAAGCGCCAAAGCCGTCACTGATCCGGCTGGCTAAACATGCCATTCTACGTGAACGGGCAATCATCGCAGCGGAACAGCGTGATGAGCGATAGCCGTAAACCGTCCGGATTTGCCAGCGCCATCGAAGTGGCGCGCCTGGCGGGTGTATCCCGCTCTGCGGTATCACGCACCTTTACCCCCGGTAGCAGCGTCTCGGCAGACACCCGGCGCAGGGTGCTTGCCGCCGCAGAGGTGCTGAACTACCACGTCAATCATCTGGCGCGCGGCCTGTCGAAAGCGGCCAGCCGCCCGGTATGTATTCTCGGCGGCAACCTGGCGTCACCGTATCAGTCCAGCCTGCTCGATCATCTTATCCGCCGTCTGAATAAGGCCGGGCGTGCGGTAATGGTGATCAATACCGACGAGGGTGAAGCAAGCGCCAGAGAAGCCCTGCAGCAGACGCTTAACTACCGCTCCACCGCTACCATTGTGCTGTCGGGCAAACCGCCCGACTCGCTGATTGAGATCTGCCTGCAAAGCGGGCAGCAGGTGATTCTGATCAACCGTCTGGGCCAGTATGCCGGTGCAGACAATATCGACATCAACTACAGTTCGACGATGAAGGAGGCGTTTGACCACCTGATTGCCGCAGGATGCCGCCAGCTTGCGTTAGTCTCCTCCACTGCGCGTTCGCCCAGCATGGTGATTCGCGAAACCCGCTTTCTGGCGGCCGCTGCCGATGCGCATACCGATGTTTCACCGATCCGCCCCGGCAGCACCAGCTATCAGACCGGCGTACTCGCCGCGCGCGAACTTCTGAGCCAGCCGACGCGCCCGGACGGCGTGTTTTGTGTCACCGATCTGATCGCCTGCGGCTTTATCGACGCCGCACGCCACGAGTTTGGCCTGCGCATTCCGGAAGATATCTGCGTGCTGGGCTTTGATGATATCGAGCAGGCCAGCTGGCTCGGCTATCGGCTCACTACCTTTTCGCAGCCGCTGGCGGAGATGGCGGAAGCGGCCTGTGAGCTGCTGCTCTCCCCGGATGCGGAAACACCGGGCAGCCGGGTTTTTGATGCACGACTGGTGAAGCGGGGAACCCTGCGCTGAAGCGGAGGATCCAGCGCACAAGCGATCGGCATCAGCGTATCATCCCGTCAGCGATTTTTTGACCAACGGCTCCCCAAAAAACAGGGGGATTTATCGTATACTGATGGCGCTGTAAGAATAAATTCACCTCGCTGAACGCCCATCGCCCTCGAAGCCGTTGGTTACCGCACAGTCCCCCGCCCGCCGCGGGGTTTTTGTATTGCAATGATAAAATGGACAGACCGGGTGCTGCGGGATGCTGAACAGCATCAGAAAATAAAAAGGAAAACTCATGGCTAATCCCTATCGCGAACTGTTTGCCACTCCTGGCGCAGCAGGACTGGCGATCGCGAGTACCGTTGTGCGCCTGCCACAGGCGATGATCGGCATTGGCATTGTGACCATGCTGGTACAGAAGACCGGTGTTTACTGGCTGGCCGGGGCCGTGGCCGGAGTCTATACGCTGGCGAATGCGCTGGCTGGCCCGCAGATCTCCAGAGTGGTTGATCGCCGTGGACAAAGCCGGGTGCTGCCGTATGTCACCGCCTACAGCATCGGCATGCTACTGGCGCTGATTGTGGCGGTCTCCGTGCAGGCCCCCGCCCCGCTGCTGTTTATTCTGGCGGCGCTGGCGGGGGCGATGCCGAGTATGCCCGCCATGATCCGCGCGCGCTGGCTTCAGCTTTTTCGCGGCAGACCGCAGCTGCATACCGCTTTCTCACTGGATACGGTGATCACCGAACTGGTGTTTACCGTCGGTCCGCCCATGGCTATCGTGCTGAGTACCAGCCTCTTTCCCGAAGCCGGGCCGCTGGTCGCGCTGCTGCTGCTGATTGTCGGCATTACCGCGTTTCTGATGCAGAAGCAGACCGAGCCAAAGGTAGTGGAAGGCCTCGGTAAGCAAACCAGCTCAACGCTGCTGATCCCCGGCGTACGCACCATCGTCTTTGCTCTGCTGGCGCTGGGGGTGATTGCCGGTTCGGTTGAAGTGGCGGTGGTGGCCTTTGCCAATATGCAGGGCTGGCCAGCCTCTGCCAGTTTTGTGCTGGCCGCCTATGCGCTGGGCTCGATGGCAGCCGGGCTGCTGTTCGGCACGCTAAAAATCACCGCCCCGGTTGAGAAGCAGTTTCTCTGCGGTGGCATCGTCATGGCGGTCACCACCCTGTTCCCCATCTTGTCGCCTGACGTGTACGTGCTGGCCGCAATGTTGTTTGTGGCGGGCGTATCGTTTGCTCCGACGATGGTTATCGTCATGAATATCGGCACCACCATCCTGCCGCCATCCAGAATCACGGAAGGACTGACGTGGATGACCACGGGCATCAGCCTCGGCGTGGCGCTGGGCAGCGTGTTGGCAGGTATGGTGATCGATCTTTACGGCGCACGGGCCGGATTCGGCGTGGCGATGGTCGCCGGATTGGTCATGGTGCTGATCGTACTGATGGGGCTGCGCGTACTGCGGACGTCGTCTGCGGTGTGTGTTGAAGTGCCGGGTCAGTAGAGCCCGATCGTCAGCCGGACGGTGGCTCAGTGCAGAAAACGACAAAAAACCCTGCCGAAGCAGGGTTTTTGGCTTTGACGACCGGGGTTTGGTGCTTAGAACGGAATATCGTCATCAAAGTCCATTGGCG
>CAJYIY010000120.1 GCA_913775305.1 uncultured Erwinia sp.
GATTGCCGCACCGGTGCTGGGCGGAGCGCTGATGGCCTTCCTCAGCTGGCGCGGGCTTTTTATGGCACTGGCGGTCATCGCTATACTGCTTTTTATCCTGGTCAGGCTTAAGCTGCATGAAACGCTGGCTCCGGAGCGCCGCAGCCAGGGCAATATTCTCTCAGCCTGGGCGGCTCTGGGTCAGGTAGTGACCCATCGTCCGTTTATGGGCTTTTGTCTGACTCAGGGCTTTATGATGTCAGGCATGTTTGCCTATATTGGCGCCTCCCCGTTTGTTCTGCAGCAGGTCTATCACCTGTCACCGCAGGCGTTCAGCTTCTGTTTCGCGGCGAACGGCATCGGCCTGATTATGGCTTCTCAGGTAAGTGCACGCCTCAGCCCACTGTGGGGAGAGTATCGGGTGCTGAAGGGTGGCCTGATGCTGGCGTTTATCTCATCCGGCACCCTGCTGATGGCAGCCCTCACCGCCGCGCCACTGCCGCTGGTGCTGATCGCCCTGTTCTTTAGCGTGGCCAGCAACGGCGTGATTTCGGTGACGGCCTCTTCGCTGGCGATGCAAAGCCAGGGACATCGGGCCGGAAGCGCGTCAGCGGTGCTGGGTGTGACAATGTTTACCCTCGGCGGTATCAGCGTTCCGGTGACCGGTATTGGCGGAACGTCGGTGATGACGCTGGCGGCTACCCTTTCTGGCTGCTATATGCTGGCTATTATTATGTTTACGCTGGTGGCGCAAAAGCCAAAAAAGCCTGATTTGTCACCAGTCGGTGGTAAACATCGCGGATGAAGATTGTTGTTTCGCGCCCGGCGCGTTAGCTTAAACAGAGATAATTTTACTGGCTGCCGTCCGTCGGCGCTGAATCTGAGGAGAAGTCAATGGCTCTGCAACAGGACATTATTGCGGCACTGGGCGTAAAACCGGTGATTGATGCACATGCAGAAATTCGCACCAGCGTTGAATTTCTGAAGTCCTACCTGAAAACCTATCCGTTTTTGAAAACCCTGGTACTCGGCATCAGCGGCGGTCAGGACTCAACGTTAACCGGAAAGCTTTGCCAGACAGCGATTAATGAACTGCGCGATGAAACGGCGGATACTGCCTTGCAGTTTATTGCCGTACGTCTGCCTTACGGTGTACAGGCGGATGAGCAGGACTGTCAGGACGCGATTGCGTTTATCCAGCCGGATCGGGTGCTGACGGTGAATATTAAACAGGCGGTGCTGGCCAGCGAGCAAGCGTTGCGTGATGCCGGTATCACCCTGTCTGATTTTATTCGCGGCAATGAAAAAGCCCGTGAGCGTATGAAGGCGCAATACAGCATTGCCGGGATGACGGCAGGAGTTGTCGTTGGCACCGATCACGCGGCCGAAGCCCTGACCGGCTTCTTTACCAAATACGGCGACGGTGGTACCGACATCAACCCAATTTTTCGTCTGAATAAAAGACAGGGGAAACAGCTACTGGAAGCACTGGGCTGCCCGGAACATCTGTATCTCAAGCAACCAACTGCGGATCTGGAAGACAATCGTCCCGGCCTGCAGGATGAAGTGGCGCTGGGCGTCACCTATGCGCTGATCGACCGTTATCTGGAAGGAGAAAGCATCGATCCTGCCGCCGCGAAAATCATCGAAGGCTGGTATCTGAAAACTGAGCACAAACGCCGTACGCCCATTACCGTGTTTGATGATTTCTGGAAAAAGTAACCCCTGAGCCGGGCAATGCCCGGCTCCCCCTTTCCCGCCCGACCGTCTGCGTTTCTCGCCCCGGTATCCTTCGCCATCAGCATTCTTCCGCTCCCATGCCGCCGCGCGCTCGCTGCCTGTGACTGACAGCTGACGAAAATTTCTGCTACACTGTATGGACAACCAGTAACCGGAGTCCGTAGTGGTCAAAAAAATCGTCAGCCACCGCCTTGAATTTGAAGCGGCAGCCATTTACCAGTATCCCGAACATCTGCGTCCGTGGATCGACGATCTGCCTAACCTGCCCGGCGTTTATACCTTCCACGGTGAAAGTGACAACCTGCCGCTCTATATCGGTAAAAGCGTTAATATCCGCAGCCGGGTCATGTCACACCTGCGCACCGCCGATGAAGCCAGGATGCTGCGTCAGTCCAAGCGCATCAGCTTTATTACCACCGCTGGCGAACTGGGTGCACTGCTGCTGGAAGCGCAGATGATTAAGATCCAGCAGCCGCTGTTCAATAAACGGCTGCGAAAAAATCGCCAGCTGTGCGCCATCCAGCTGGTCAGTGAGCGTCCCCAGGTGGTATACGCCAAAGATGTTGATTTCTCGCACACGCCCAACCTTTTCGGTTTGTATGCCAATCGCCGCGCAGCACTGCAGCATTTAGAGAAAATTGCCGACGAGCAGCAGCTGTGTTACGGATTGCTCGGCATGGAATCGCTGACCGCCGGCCGCGGCTGTTTTCGTTCGGCGCTGCGCCGCTGCGCCGGTGCCTGCTGCGGCAGGGAGAGCGTGGAAGCCCATCAGCAACGTTTGCTGGCCGCGCTGGAAGCGATACGCGTGCAGTGCTGGCCATGGCAGGGAGCCGTTGGTGTGATTGAAGAAGGGATTAACCAGAAACAAATCCACGTGATTAACAACTGGCTCTATCTGGGTTCGGTCAGCGACATCGCTGAAGCCCGATCGCTCTGTACCACGCTGCCCGGATTTGACAGCGATGGTTATAAAATCCTCAGTAAACCGTTAATCGCCGGGAAGCTGCCGATCGTCACGCTCTGACCTGCGGCCGGGGGAAACGCAATATCATCCAGTCCATAAGCCTGCGGACCAGACAAAACCGCCGGAGCTGCCCACGTCCCTTAAGGCGGAGGTGGGCAGCACCGGCGGTTTCTCATCCGTTCAGCCAGAGTTACTCGTCTGCAGCGGGCATCTTACCTTCATGCTGCTGTGATTCAGTCAGACGTTTCTCAAAATTCTGATTGAACTGTTTTTTCTGATCGGGCGTCAGCACGTTGTACATTTTGTTCTGCGTTTCCAGCATCGACAGCGCACGCTCTTTCGCGTTGGCCGACATCTGCGTTGCCTGCGCTTCCGCTTTAGCGCGATCGAAGCTGTCGGAAGCAATAATGCTGTGCATCGCACGGCGCTCCTCCAGAGAAGGACGCTTCATATCCTTGTGCGACGCTTTCATGATGGCGCGGATCTGCTCCTTCTGCGCATCGGTCAGATCCAGCCCTTTAAACATATCGTGCATAGGGCCGCCGTGGCGTGGTGGCTTATGCATCAGCGGTTTGTCGCCGCCGGCGGGAGGCGGGGTCAGATTGTCGTTTGCCGCATGAACGATATTGGCTGCACCGACTGCCAGCGTGGCAGCAACAAACAGGGAAGTTAATTTACGCATAGTATGGTCCTTATCTTTTATTGCTATGGCGACCCGGTTGTCGCGTTGTCGGAAGCCAGTTTACGCCGCCGAACGTCAACCAGTCAGAGGATGCGTAAAGGCCTGAAAGCATCAAAGACAATTTAAAGCCAATCATGGAGGGAATAAGGAGATTATGGATAAAAATTGCAAAAGGATATGAATCTGAAGGGAATTATGTAGAAAACAGCGAGAAGTGTAATCGCACCGGCGGGATTTCGGAAGCAAAGAGTGAAGCGCTTTACACTTTTCTGCGCGATACGAAACGTTGACGGCTGAAAAGGTCGCGTCCCTGCACAGACCTGGCCTTACGCCGCAGCCTGAGAAGCGTCAGCGCGAGGTATTGCCCGCCAGAAGGAACAGCCGCGAGGTACTGTATCGCCACACCGGCAGGTAGTGACGATATCAACGCTCAGTCAGACACCGCACAACAGCCGTACCCGCAAACGTTAGCGGGTAATAAATCCGGACCGAACGCTGTCCGTTACGCTGGTGGGCTCAAAAAGTGGGCTTCCTCAGGCCTGTCAGTGCTGTCACTGTCATTCTCTGCCACCAGCATCAACCCGGCCCGCAGGCCCTCCGCCACATTCGGATTCGGGAACAGCACGAACTCCCGCGCCTGCTGGACGTAATACTGCGTATCACCATCTTCTGCCAGCAGCGTCCCCTGCGCGAAAGCAGTAAAGTTCAGCGTCTCTGCCCCCATATGTAAAACAAAACGACCCGTATGCCGGGTGATCTGCTGTGCAACCCGGTAGCGAAGCGGCGCAGCAGATATCTCAGGCAGCGTGCCACCGCTGACCAGCCCAGTCAGCGCCTGAGCGGTCGCAGCAAACTGCGTCAGATCGTTGTGGCCAAACGGCAGCGCCTTCCCGAGTTCCAGCGTACAGCTGGCCGCGTGAAAGTGATGGCTGCTGTAATGGGTGTAGGTTCCCCCCGGCGCGCGATGAAAAACCAGCGCTTCCAGACCGGCGGCACCCAGCCAGTGAAGGAAATCATCCGGCCAGGGGGTTTCGCGCTGGGGCATGACGCCAAAGCGCGGATGATACGAGCCGCGAATCGCCGTATGCATATCAAGATGCCAGCGCACTTCATCCTGCTCGCTGACCTGCCAGAAATTCTCCATCGCCTGCTCAAGACGCCAGGCCCGTCGCGCCTCCGGGCAGTCCTCATACTGCTGCCACCTGCCGCCGAACATCCGGTTCATATCGCCATGCACGTAGCGTTTGTTCTGCCGCAGAGCCGCCGGATTGCCGTAGATCACCAGCAGGCGTGCCCGCAATGGGGTTTCATCGCTTAACAGCGAGTTCACCAGCCGATCGACAATTTCAACGGGTGCCGTTTCATTGCCGTGAATACCGGTAGAGATAACCAGCGCCATTCTGGCCGCATCGTGCGGCGTCAGTTCCAGAATCCCTTCATCGATCCATCGCCAGCTTAGCTGCGTCGTGCGTCCGGCAACGGTGGCAGGCCGCTCACCGGCGAGAGTTAAGGTGAGAAAATCTTGCATCAGTACTCCTTTATGCATCGCCGCTCAGCCCTGAAGGGCCGGGGGGATCCCCGGCCCTGCAACGATCGTGTTACTGCTGAAAACGGTATACGTTGCCTAAGTTTAGCAGCTTAGTCAGTTCATCGAGTGCCTCGCGGCCTTCCTGCAGCAGCAGCGGATCGGCAAGGTCAGCCTGTGACAGGCGATCGCGATAATGACGCTCTACCCAGTCGTTCAACGTGCGGAACAGCTGGTCATTCATCATCACCGACGGATTTACCGCCGCCTGCTGCGCCTCGTCCAGCACCACCCGCAGACGAAGACAGGCCGGGCCTCCGCCGTTGCACATACTTTCCCGCAGGTCGAATACCTTCAGCTCATCAATCGGACTGCCGCTGACCACAAGCTCGTTGAGCCAGCGCCAGACGCCCGCATGGCGGCGCGCTTCTTCCGGCAGCACCAGCAGCATGCTGCCGTCCGGCTTGCTGAGTAGCTGGCTGTTGAACAGGTAGGTCGCCACTGCATCCGCCACGCTGACGCGGTTTTCAGGCACTTCAATCGCGGTGAAGCCCGGCAGCTTCTCCGCCAGTTCGGCCAGCAGCTGCGGCTGGTTAAGGAACGCCTGCTGATGGCAGAACAGTACCTGCTGATTGCTTACGGCGATCACATCATTATGGAACACACCCTGATCGATCACCGCCGGATTCTGCTGGGCAAACACTGTACGGACAGGGTCGAGCTGGTGTAAACGCGCCACCGCTTCGCTGGCCTCCCGCGTCTGGCGAGCCGGATAACGCGTCGGGGCCACGCCTCCGCGCTCGCTGCGGCCATACACGAACATCTGCACGCCCGGCCCGCCGTAGCCATGGCTCAGGCGATTGTGGTTGGCCGCGCCTTCATCGCCAAACATAGCAACCTGCGGCAGGGCATCATGAACCGAGAAATAGTCACGATCGCGGAATATTGCCCGCAGCAAATTTGCCGTAGTCGGCGCTTCTATCGCACGGTGGAACTTATTATTCAGGTTGGCCACCGTAAGATGCACGCGACCATCGGCGCTGTCCGCCGACGGGGAAACCGTTGCCGCGTTGGCCACCCACATGGACGACGCCGAGCTGACCGCTGAAAGCAGCTGCGGTGCCTGTTTTGCTGCCTGAGCCACCACCTGTGCATCGCTGCCGCTGAAACCGATCTGCCGCAGGGCTTCGACATTCGGCCGTTCGTGTGGCGGGATTACGCCCTGCGCAAAACCGAGATCCGCCAGGGTCTTCATCTTGATCAGCCCCTGTTTCGCCGCCAGTTTCGGGTTAGACAACTGATGCTGATGACGGGTTGATGCCTCATTCCCAAATGACAAGCCGGCGTAGTGGTGGGTTAATCCTGGCAAACCATCAAAATTGACTTCACGGGCGCTCATCGCGTCTCTCCTTCAGCGCTGAAATCCAGCCCTGGTGATAACGTTGTCGGCAGGCTCAGATCCGCCGATTCCAGCGTGGCCATCGGCCAGGCACAGTAATCCGCCGCGTACCAGGCGCTGGCGCGGTGATTCCCCGATGCGCCAATGCCGCCAAACGGCGCGGTACTGGCGGCACCGGTCAACGGTTTATTCCAGTTTACAATTCCGGCACGCGCCTCAATCAGCAGCTGCTCGAACTTTTCACGCTGCGGAGAAATCAGGCCGCAGGCCAGGCCATAGCGGGTGTGATTAGCGAGACGAATAGCCGCATCAAAATCGTCATAGCGGATGACCGCCAGTAACGGACCAAACACCTCTTCGTCCGGCAGATTTTCCAGTCCGGTGACGTCAATAATACCCGGCGTCAGCATCGCACGGTCGCGCTGCGGCCACTGCATCGGCAGCAGCACCCGACCACCGGCATCCACCCGGGACTGCCACTCAGCAAAGATTTTCTCCGCCGCCTGCAGCGAAATTACGCTGCCCATAAACGGCTGCGGTTCGTCATTCCAGCCGCCAACGCGGATGCGCGCTGCCACCTCAACCAGACGCTGTAAGAACGCATCCCCGGCCTGACCTTTTTTCACCAGCAGCCGACGGGCGCAGGTACAGCGCTGCCCGGCGCTGATAAAAGCCGACTGAACGGCGATATGCACGGCCGCGTCAATATCGTCAGGATCTTCGACAATCAGCGGGTTGTTGCCGCCCATTTCCAGCGCCAGCATTTTTTCCGGTTTTCCTGCCAGCTGGCGATGCAGCTGATAGCCGGTTGCCGCACTGCCGGTGAACAACACGCCGTCAATCTGTGCATCCTGTGCCAGCGCCTGGCCGGTATCGCGAGCACCCTGCACCAGGTTAATCACCCCACCGGGCAGACCGGCATTGATCCACAGCTTGATGGTCAACTCAGCGGTCAGCGGCGTCATCTCGCTCGGTTTAAACACCACGGTATTACCGGCCAGCAGTGCGGGAACAATGTGCCCGTTTGGCAGATGTCCGGGGAAGTTGTATGGCCCAAAGACAGCCATCACCCCATGCGGGCGATGGCGCAGTGAGCTTTCCCCTTCCGCGTGCTCGCCGGTGCGGGCGTGATAAGCCCGCAGTGAAATCGCCACTTTATTGATCATCGCCTGCACTTCTGTCAGGGTTTCCCAGCGCGGCTTGCCGGTTTCGCGGGAAATGGTTTCACTCAGCTCGCTTTTATGCTGTTCCAGCAGCTGCGCAAACTTACCGACAATCGCCTCGCGTTCGGCAAACGGGCGACGAGCCCAGTGCGGGAAGGCCGCACGGGCCGCTTCGCAGGCATCTGATACCTGCGCGGGGGTGGCAGATTTTCCCTGCCACAGCAGCTCACCTTTTACCGGGTCCAGCTTCGCGATGGTCTCACCAGCGCCGGTAAGCCACTGACCATTAATACAGTGCGTCATGCTGTTTTCTCCTCACGACAAAGTGTTACCACCCGCAGGTTCTCTCCTGCCTGGCAATGTAAAATTTCAGCCTGTGCCGCGGTGACGGCAATGGTGCCGCGCTGCACATCGGCCGGCAGTAGCATTACGCGGAACCGCTGATAGTGCTGATTCGCCACCAGGCACAGCGGCAGCGTTTCGTCGGGCTGTTCGCTCAGCTCAACCACCAGCTCACGGCTTTTACGGATGGCGCGAACCCGATCGATATCGCATTCGAGGGTCGGGCCACCGTCAAAAATGTCAACATAGTTCTGGAAGCGGAAGCCCTCTGCCTCCAGTACCGCACGCGCCGGAGCCGTCTGCGGATGAACCTCGCCTATCACCGCACGGGCTTCTGGCGACAGGTAATCAATATACAGGGGGTGCTTAGGCATCAGCTCGGCAATAAACGCCTTCTGGCCGGTGCCACTCAGGTAGTCGGCATCGCTGAATGACATGGAGAAAAAGCGGCTGCCGACGCTATCCCAGAACGGCGAATGGCCATTTTCATCGCTGACGCCGCGCATCTCCGCCACAATTTTTTGCATAAAGCGATCGCGAAACGCCGCAATAAATAAAAAGCGCGATTTTGACAGCAGATAGCCGTTCTTACCGTTGCGGTAATCCGGATCGAGAAACAGCGTGCAGAGTTCGCTGCTGCCGGTATGGTCGTTACTGAGCGACAGGGTGGGCAGCATATTGTAAACATTCAGTTCTTTCGAGGCGTGCACCTGGGTGCCAACGCGAAAGTTGTACCAGGGATCCTGCAGGCCCACCGCCACCTCAATGGCACAGATCCCCACGGCTTTGCCGGTTTCTCCATCTTCCAGTACAAAAACGTATCCCTGTTCAGCCCGCGGCAGTTTTCCCTGCCAGGTCATCAATGAACGATCGATACGCGCCGACAGTGTATCGCTGTCGACGGGCAGAGAGGTCAGCCCGCCGCCGGTTTTACCGGCGAGGGACATCAGCTGAGCCAGGTCGTCTCGTTCAACGGGACGAATAAACATCATACGACGGCTCCTTCAGTAACGGCGCGGCAGGCGCGTTCAAAGCGTGCCAGCCCCTCCTCAACCTCCTGTCGGGTGATGATCAGCGACGGCGCGAAGCGCACCACGTTCGCCCCGGCGATCAGCACCATCAGCCCTTCACGCGCCGCCGCCTGATTAATCAATTTGGCTTTGCCGCTGTAATCCTGATTCAGCACGCAGCCAATCAGCAGACCCAGTCCCCGGACTTCACTGAACAAATGCAGGCGCTGATTGATTTCATTCAGGCCATCAACAAACCAGCGATGGCGCTCCGCCACACCTGCCAGAATTTCCGGGCGATTAATCAGCTCCATCACTTTTCCACCGACCGCGCCGGCCAGCGGGTTGCCGCCGTAGATGGTGCCGTGGCTGCCAATATTAAGATGCCCGGCGAGGGTTTCGGTCGTGAGCATCGCCCCAATCGGGAAGCCGCCGCCAAGTGCTTTCGCCGTGGTCAACACGTCCGGCGTGACGCCATAGTGCATATAAGCATACAGCGAACCGGTTCGCCCCACGCCGCTCTGTACTTCGTCAAAGATCAGCAGCGCCTGATGCTTATCGCACAGTTCGCGCAGACCGCGGAGGAAGGCCGGCTCAGCCGGCACCACGCCACCCTCCCCCTGAATCGGTTCCACTATGACCGCACAGGTGTGGTCATTAATCAGGGCGGCAGCAGAGTCCAGGTCGTTATAGACCGCGTGCTGAATACCGCCGGGTAGCGGAGCAAAATCCTTCGAATAGGCAGGCTGACCACCGGCAGAGACGGTAAACAGCGTGCGGCCGTGAAAGGCGTTTTTGAACGCCACAATGCCGTTTTTTTGCTGATCACCGCCGTCGTGAGCCACTTTACGCGCCAGCTTCAGCGCCGCCTCGTTAGCCTCTGCACCGGAGTTGCAGAAAAAGGCGCGATCGGCAAAGGTAGCATCGATCAGCTGCTTCGCCAGACGCAGGATTGGTTCATTGGTATAACCGTTCCCGGTATGCCACAGCAGCGCTGCCTGCTGCTGCAGCGCCAGCTGCAGATCGGGATGCGCATGTCCCAGCGCATTGACTGCAATCCCCCCGGCGAAGTCGATGTAAGACTTCCCTGCCTGATCCCACAGCGTTGAACCTTCCGCCCTGACCGGAATAAAGCTGGCGGGTGCGTATGTTGGAACAATCCATTGGTCAAAATTTTCACGGGTGATTGACGGTTGCATAGCGGCCTCATTGATGACTTCACGCTGTGATTTCCAGGGGTGAAGTAAAAGTGTATTAAATGTTAATGAAATGATTCATTGCAGCTCTACTGTAAATTGCACAGAGCGTGCCAGCCAGCGAAAAAAATGCATAAATCCATCTCATCAACAAAATATCAATGAGTTACATCACCCCATTATTCACTCAAAATGCATAAAAAGTGAATATCAATGTAAATCCCCGGCCTGACCGCACAAAAAAAAGAGGAATTATGCATTGGTAAAATAAAATATCGTTTATGTGATCGGCGATAGAATTTGGTCGTAAAAAGAGGGGGTTAACGCACCATGACAGGGCGCAGCTGCACCTCACGGGTGCACGCGATGAGATCACCATGACCCGATAAAGTTCGGGCTGCGTGATTTTTCGGGGACGGTTACTGCAGCAGGACAGGGATATAACCCAGGAACCGGAAAGAGGAGCCGCTGTGTGCTGCCGGGTCTGATAATTGACGGGTTGAGCGGCGTCGAACGGCCTTTTGCGCCACCGTGGAGCGATCCCTCAGGGTCGCCCCACGTGAGCTCAGGTTAAACGATAGTGTCGGTCAGGCTGAGGCGTGTCAGGCAGCGTCTGCTCCAGACTCATTTCTCTCAGGTTAATCTCAATATTGGTGCACATCGCATCCAGCGGCAGATGGTTATTGGCAAGGCCAAACGGCATCTCCAGCTCTTCCGCCAGCGTATCCAGCGAGAGGAAGGTATAGGCAATAAATACTGATACCAGCGGCGTCATGTAGTGCAGATCGGGCACCAGCGCGAAAGGCAGCAGCGTACAGAACAGATACACCGTGCGGTGCAGCAGCAGGCCGTAGGCGAACGGAATGGGCATACTCGCCAACCGCTCGCATCCCCCCAGCACCTGCGACAGCTGATTGATGCTGGCATCCATTTGCGCGTAGAGAATGTCAGAAAGCTGACCGTTGCGCCGCTGAGCCGCCAGCCAGTGGGAAAGCTGTAGCTCAATAAAGTTGGTAGGTGAGCGGCGGGCCAGAATCGCATCGGCCTCATCCCCCAGGTAGCGTCGCAAATCCTCACGCGCATCAGTACGACGAAGCTGGTGCTTAAGGCTGTAGCAAAAAGCCAGCAGCAGCGACATCACATGCGGCGCTTCCGCGGGGGCTAACGCCAGCGCCTGCCGCTGTATCGTGCGGCAGGCTATCAGCAGGTTTCCCCAAAACTGTCGGGCTTCAATAAAGCGGCCAAAGCACACGCTGTTGCGGAAACCCAGAAATACTGCAATCGACACCCCGAGCAAACTGAAGGGGGCGAGTGTCAGCTTAATGCCCAGGGTTTCATACCAGTCAAGACACAGGATCGCGATCACCGACATCATTAAATTGAGTGTCAGGCGAAACCAGATCCCGGGTAGCACAGAGCCGTGCCAGGCAAAAAGGCGAACAAACCAGTGACGATGCGGACGGATGATCATGATGTGCAGGTGAGTGGAATTTTTCGCAGATTGTGCAGAAAAACCCTGACCTTGGGAAGGTGTATTTCGTGACTTTAATCACCTTTATTTTTGTGGCGCTGTCTTGACAAACTGCCGCATTTCAGTGGGGTAAAAAGGCCTCCATCAGGGGGAGAGAAAATCATAATTGTCAGTTCGCGGATCCGGTAATGTCACCGGCGGCGCGAGCTTCAGCGTGATCCAGTTAGAAGTGACGCGCTGCTGCTTGCTGTCTTCCAGCGTCACCGACAGATGATACTCATTGCTGGCCCCTGGCGCAGTGTCCCAGGCGGGAATAATAATGCTCCATCCCTGCGGATCGCGGCTGTCGGCTGGCGGCGTCAGGCTCAGCGTTTGGGTGTCACCCTGCCAGCTCACCGCTTTGATCGGATGACTGTGACGAATTTGCAGCTTCAGCGCCAGCGTTTCGCCCGGCTGCACCTGCCACGGCGGCGTGGCGAGGAACACCGACAGCGTTTTCCGCTGGCGAAAAGCCATGACCGGAGAATTATTGCGATTCACCGCATCATACCGGCTACCGCTCAGTGACTGCGCGGCATCAACCTGACTGGCGGAAAGCTGTTTACTCAGCGCAACGCCAATACGGTAATTCATTTTGAGAGCAAACTGATCCTGCGACTCGCCGCTCTCACCCTCTTTGTGATTAGCGCTGAAGGTGAACAGCGGCACGGGAGTGTAGTTGATCCCCAGCGTTACCGCCGTGGGGTTATCCATCCTGTTCCCATTGTGGAACAGGTCGATATGCCTTCCCAGATACTGTTCGTAGCTCAGGGAGACGCCAAGCTGACGATAGAATGGCAGGTAGCCGCGGGTGGTAATGTCATAGCCGCGCGCCATGCGTGCCTGCGCACCGTCACCGCGATTGCGCCAGCGACTCAACGGATGATAGTAGTTGGCAGAAAATCGTAAATATTCCCCCCACGCCTCGGCGCCTAACGATCCGCGCTGCTGGTTTTCGGTCAGCAGATCGTCCACAAAGGCGTTGTAGCCCAGGCGCCAGCTTCCCGCTATCCAGCGCTGGCCCAGTCCGGCGTTGCCTGTCGTGCCGTATTCGGTTTGCTCCAGGCCGAGCTGGCTGAAGGTCAGATACTGGTAATTATCCTGCCAGGGGGTGAACAGCTGCGCCGAACTGCCGTTAAAGCTGCCCTCCTCGTTCACCGCCAGCGATACGCTGGCGCGGCCGTAAGGTGACAGCAGCTGCTCCCCTTCCCTGGCTGCACGTTCGGTAGCCAGATCGCGAACGCGATGAAATGCCCACAGTTCAGCCTGTTCACGCAGCGGCTTATCGCTGTCGCTTGCCATACTGGCTTCCCCGATGCTTTTAACCGCTTCGGCAATCCGTTTTTCCAACCGACCGTCGGCGTTATCACTGTTCAGGGCGGGAAGCTGCTGCAACATGGTGCTGAAACGGGAGGGATCGTCGAAGGGGGCTTCAGCAACCTGATTTTCAGCGTTAAAGGCCCAGGCGCAATCTGCAAACTGACCAGAAAACGCGATAAGCAGGAAAAACAGAGTGGGACAACGACGAATAAATCGGTTCATAGACATTTAAATAGTCGAAGCAAGGCTTTTTTGCCGGTTAATTGTGTAGTGCTTCACAAAATTGTCAGATATCACCTTAGCACAGAATGGCCTGGCCGGTAAAAGTCAGCTTCCCTCCCCCCACGCCCGGGCTGCCCGTCCGCCGACGGCGCTCTTTCACATCATCGGACGTCCCCACAGACCGGGCCGGTTCCGCGGCAGACAGGGCAAATTCGCGTTGATACCGCTATTACATTGCCGTTAACGATCCGTACAGACACAATCTGACAATTCGGGCAATTTTTTTCCTTACAACCCTGAAGGGATTAATGCCGTCGGGTTGCGCAAGATGGTGGCTGGCGCTAAACACCTAGCGCAGGGCGGCACTCTCGGACCACGTTGTACGCCATCATCAGCACCACGCCGCCGGGTGACGCCCACAGCATGCTGTACCAGCATGGAAAATAAGTACCACCCTTGCTGCACTGTTTATCAATTTTTCCGGCCAGCGAACCTGGTGGAACCATGCCGGTGACACTTGTGAATATCACTTTTGCCACGGTGGCGTCGATAACCTGCGCCGCGATCGCCAGCCAGTTCCGCCCCTGGTAATGAAAGTTATGAAAATACAGGCTTAAACAGCTACTTACTGTATAATACCCTCGAAACCTGCGGCGCAAGAGCTGGTAACGACTGCGCCGCCCTCCCCGCGGGAAGAGGGGGGTTTTTCTGCTGCTCAGCGAGAGTTTCTGGACTGGTTTGACGCCTGCCGAAAGGGTACAGGCGTTGAGGAGGGTAAACTCGCCGCAGGAATAGCTGGCTCTGATGCAGCTGGCTATCGACCGAAGCGAAAAACAGGACATTCTTAGCGCCATCCCCTCAGGGTACGGTTCACCGCAGGACACCACACTGCTTTTTTCTCAGACGAACTCCGCCCGGTTTTACCACCGCGCGATTAAGTTCAAGGAACGCTATGAAATATTGGTTGCCAGTTGTCCTGAGCCTGGTGGCTGCCGCCAGTGCGCAGGCGGAAGATTACCGGGTTGTCTCCTCACCCAGCCTGGCGCTGGATGTTTATATTGATCATGTTGCCAGTAGCGCACCGCAGTCCTGGTGTGTGGAAAAGCTTAACCTGCACATCGTTTCCGCGAAAGCCACTGAATCGGCCGTGCTCAGTCAGTTCTTACCACAGGTCGGTCACCTGCTGCACAGCCAGTGCGGCAAGCTGAAAGCGCTGCTGTGGCAGATGACCCGTCGCGGCGGTTCGGTGCTGGCCGTTGGCACCGCCCTGCAAAAGAGCGGCTGGCAGCCGGTGATCACCGCCGATGCCACCGCCACGGCTACCGCCGATAACGCGGCGCCGCTCGATATCACCCGACCGGCGGACACCGCGCCCCTGCACCAGTTCGATCTGCCCGGCGGCTGCCACTTCCGTACCTGGTGGGATGAACGCGCCTCATCGCTGATTATTCCCGAAACAAAATCGATGACCTGTACTGCCGATGGCTGGCTGGAAGGCAGCAGCAAGCTGAGCCTGGTGAACGGGCAGAACGCTGCTCAGCCACTGGCGGTGACCTTCTATCAGGGGTATCCGCTACGCGACCTGCATCCTGCCTCCGGCGAACTTAAGATTGTGACGGCGAACAGCCAGCGCATGGTGGTAAGCCGACCGGATGCGCCAGACAGCTGGCTGGTGCTGCCGTTTGTTCCCCGGCTGCACGTCTGGTCATTTGAGGGCACGCTGCTGGTCAAAATGGATAAAACCGACGCTACCAACACGGCAGAAATCAGGGAACGGGTTGAGACACTGCGCCGGACATGGTCATCGGCCATCAATCCAAGGGTAAAAGTCAGCGTGCTGCTGGTTGATGTCCTGTATGCCGATCTCGCCGACCCGGCAGCGGGTGCATGGCGCATCGTTAATTAAGTCTCCGGCCCGGCGCGATCACCCTGCCAGGGGGCGGTGGGACTGCTGTAACTCCCTCACTTTATGCACAAGGTCGGTCAGGCAGTCGTCGTTGATGCCGCGCTGGCTGAGTGCCTTCTCCAGTGCAAACAGATACTGCGCATTGGAGCCCAGCGGGCCGCTTGCTCTGGCAATCAGCGGAGCAATCGTCTGCGGGCGGGAATCGGTTTCATATAACGGATGGCGCGGATCCATAATAAACACCAGCGCCGTGACATATCGGCCATCGTCCAGTGCCAGTTCGCACCAGGTCGGCAAATAGCAGCCGGTGATCATCTCGCGCTTCCACAGCAGCTCCAGTTCTTCGTGCAGGGTTGCTTCCGGCAGGGAAAAAGCCAGTCCTGAGGTTACTCCGCCCTCTTTCAGTGCCAGCATTCGGCCTGGCTGGCTGGCGGATCCCCGACCGGCTGTCAGACGCAGACAAAACGCGCGATGCCAGCCGTTGAGCGTTCCGGCAGCCACTTCATCGGCTTCAAAAACCGGGTTCCACATCAGCGATCCGTAACCGAAAATCCATACCGGGCTGTGGTCAGGGCGACATGCGAGAGTAGCCGCCAGCGAAGCAGCGCGCTGCTCCGCGCTCCATAACAGTGATTCCTCGATATCACCAAAAGCGGTTTTACAGTCAGCTTTTAATAAGAAATCTCGTGTTAACAATTTTACCTCCACACCACGGCTGAAAATTCATCCTGCTGATGTCGCCCTCCGCACGCGGTTTGCCCTGGGGTTTACATCAGGCAGTGATACTGACCTTATGCATTTCTTCAGCCGCTTTCAAGTTAGAGGTCGATCACAAAAGAAAAAAAATGACCGGGCCATAACGGGATGATGAAAATTTCAAGTCAGCAACAGGCGTGACGCCAGCGCGGCATCCCAGAACTCACGTCTGATAGAGCCTGAGACCCCTTATTTCTTCCTCGATTAGCCCTTTTCTTTTTGGCTAAACCAGTTTAGCTTACTGGCAGATTTTCACTTCAGGACAATCATGATGACGCAACGAATCTGGGTATTAGGTGATGCAGTAATCGATTTACTACCGGAACAGGATGACCGACTGTTGAAATGCCCCGGTGGCGCCCCTGCCAACGTGGCGGTCGGCGTTGCGCGGCTGGGGGGCAACAGCGCCTTTATCGGCTGCGTGGGCGATGACCCCTTTGGCGAATTCCTGCAGCAAACACTGCTCAGCGAAGGCGTTGATATCAGCAATATGCATCGTGAAAAAGGTCAGCGCACTTCAACCGTGCTGGTCAGTCTGGACCAGTACGGCGAACGTCAGTTTACCTTTATGGTACGCCCTGCCGCCGACCTGTTTTTCAGCAGCGAACGTCTGCCGCGCTTCGCAGCGAACGAAGGGCTGCATCTCTGCTCAATTGCACTCAGCGCGGAGCCCAGTCGCAGCGCGGCACTGGAGGCGATGCGCGCCATCAGGGAGGCGGGAGGATGGGTGAGCTTCGATCCGAATCTGCGCGAAGACCTGTGGCCGGACCGCCAGCAGCTATTATCCCTGCTGGATACCGCCTTCCGTCAGGCCGACATTATAAAACTGTCCGAAGATGAGCTGGCGACGCTGAGCGATGCCAGCTATCTCGCGGCCCGCATTGCCGACTTTGGCAGCCGCTATCAGCCTGCACTGCTGCTGGTGACCTGTGGTTCTGACGGTGTCTGGCTGTGGCAGAGCGGCACAATGCAACACTTCCCGGCCCCTTCCGTGAACGTGGTTGACACAACCGGAGCGGGCGATGCCTTCGTTGCCGGGCTGCTGGCAGCACTGGCGCTGGAAGAGAATCCCCTGGATCCCCGCCAGCTGGAAACGGCGATCCAACAGGCACAGCGCAGCGGCGCGGCCGCCACCACGGCCAAAGGCGCGATGACAGCCCTGCCTTACGCGGCTGATCTGGCCAAAATCGACTAAATAAACGCACAAAATGCTAACCCGATCACAGTATCTAAACCGGGTTAGCAAATCTGATTGCCCGACACTGCCCATCTGACATAACCTCACAATCGAACCGGTTTAGCTAATAATCATAAAACACACTCTCTGGACAACCGCGAAGATGATCAAACCGTCAGTGCTTACCCTTGCCATTAGTCTGGCTTTAACTACACCTGTACTCAGTTTTGCTGCGCCCACCCTCAGCAGCCTGGAAGCGCGTTTAGCGGCGATGGAAGCCCGTCTGCAGCAGGCTGAAAGCCGTGCTGCCGATGCGGAAACCCGCGCCAGCCGGGCAGAAAAAGACGTCGCCCGGCTTCAGGCGCAGACCGCCCGCCTGAGTGAAGCGTCGGCTAACGCCCCTGCAGCCGGCTCAGCAGCCGCTGGCTCTGCGTCCTCTCTCCGCTCCGCATCGGGAAGCGCCCAGCCAGCCTCCGGCACCGCCGTTGCGACTTCTCCCGCCGCGCAAACGGCCGACACCGCAGCACCCGCCGGAAGTCACCCCTCGTTCGCTGACGGATTTGAATTCCACGGCTATGCCCGATCTGGCCTGATCATGAACGACTCTGCCGCCGGGACACAGAGTGGCCCTTATCTGACTCCGGCCGGCGAAACCGGCGGCGCAGTGGGTCGTCTGGGGAATGAGAATAACACCTATGTCGAACTGAGTTTTGAACACAAGCAGCAGCTGGCAAACGGCGCCACGACCCGCTTTAAGGCGATGCTGGCAGACGGTCAGAGGGACTATAACGACTGGACCGGCAGCACCAGCGACCTCAATATCCGCCAGGCATTTGTTGAGCTGGGTAACTTACCGGATTTCAGCGGACCGTTCAGCCACACCACTCTGTGGGCCGGTAAGCGTTTTGACCGTGATAACTTCGACATTCACTGGCTGGATTCGGACGTGGTGTTCCTCGGCGGGACCGGCGGCGGTATTTACGACGTACAGTGGAGCGACGGGCTGAAGAGCAACTTCTCGCTTTACGGACGTAACTTTGGCGATATTGAAGCCATTGATAACACAATTCAAAACTATATCGTCACCAGCAATAATTTTGCCGGTCCGTTCCAGCTGATGCTGAGCGGCCTGCGGGCAAAGGATAACGACGAGCGGGTGAATACCGCACGCCAGAACGACAATGCCGGCGATACCGGTCTGCACGCAATGCTGGCGCTGCACAACGACAGCTTCTGGGGCCTGCGTGAAGGCAAGGCGAAAACTGCCGTACTCTATGGCCGAGGCCTGGGCGCAGAGGTGAAAGGCGTCGGCTCCGACGGCAATCTGACCCAGCAGGCGCAAACCTGGCGTCTGGCCAGCTACGGTATCACGCCGCTCAGCGATCGCTGGAGCTTTGCCCCGGCGGTACTGGCGCAGAGCAGCAGCGATCGCTATGCCGCAGGCGATCATTATCGCTGGGCAACGTTAAATGCGCGCCTGATTCAGGAAATCAGTCCGAGTTTTGCGCTGGCCTGGGAGGGCAGCTACCAGTACATGGATCT
>CAJYIY010000121.1 GCA_913775305.1 uncultured Erwinia sp.
GTCGCCGCGCCGCAGATCGTCCTGCAGCTGATGGGCAGCGGCTATCGCCTTTTCGCCCCCTTTCACCGCAACGTACATCAGCACACCTCCACGTGGGTGGTGCGCGGCAGGGCCATCATGTTCGCGCCGCAGGTGAAGATCAGATCGATTCCCTGAGGGAAAGTGTGGACGCGGTTTCGCAGGAATGTCAGCACCGTTTCCGGCAGCTGTGGGGCGATGGCCCGGGTTTCCATCAGTCCGGGACCGCGCAGTCGCAGCGTCAGCCCGCCGCTCAGCCCGGCTACGTCAATAATCAGCGTACTGCTCTTCTCCGGCGAGACGTTGTCACCCGGCGAGAAGCGGGCGATTTCGATGGACGATTTGGCGTGCAGCAGGACAAACGGCGCATCTGTTCGATCGGTGACCGGCGCACCGGTATGAAAACGCAGGTTGTTCAGCAGCGCCTCATCGCGCAGCCGTTCATCAATCCACAGCGGCGTTTCGCGATCCACCAGCGTCATCAGCACCGCCGTGGCGGCCACCGAGGTGCGGCCCCAGGCGGGCAGCGACGGCAGCGAGACCATCACGCCCGGCTCGCTCATGGCTTTAAGAATACGACGAAAGGCGTGCTGGGCATCAGCCACCGGGTGACTGAAACTGGCGAGTAAGGTCATTAATGGTCTCCCCTGACAAGGGTGAAGAAGTCAACGCGACTGCTGGCGATTTCGCGGGAGCGCAGCGACCGCTGCTCCTCACGCGCGGCGGCCAGCGGCGCAATAATCTGCTGGTGAAGTGCCTGCGTGCTGTCACCCTGTAACAGGGCATCCAGCAGCGCGCAGCGTTCGGCGTGGGCTTTATCCCGCCCGATAATATAGCTGTAGCCACAGGTGCCATCTTCCAGCTGAACCACCGCACGGGTCACGGTGGTGTCACCGAGGATGAAGCGGCGCCCGGTTCCCCCCATTCGCCCCTGAAGCCGGACCAGCCCGGTTTCCGGCGCGCGCAGCAGCTGATACGGCGATTGCAGCGCCGGGGGCCAGTGCGCCAGCAGCTGCTGCGCGCTGCTGTGGGCCAGTACGGAGAGCCAGTGCTGGCGAGCCTTATGTGCTTCCATTTAATGCTCCAGCGTCAGTTCGATCATGTCGGCACGCGTCAGGCTGACGGAGTATTCCGCCATCGCGCCGCTGCCGTTGCGGATATTCAGGGTGCGTACGCAAAGCAGCGGTGCATGCAGCGTCACTTCCAGCAGCCGGCTCTCTCTGGCCTGTGCCCGCCGGGCGGCGATGCGAGTTTGTTTCCGCGTGAGCGTTTCCCCCAGCTGCTGGCCGATAAATTCATGCAGCGAACCGCTGGTAAAGGTTTGCAGCGACGGCCACCAGTTAAGATCGGGCAGATAATGGTTGATGACGCAAAACGGCACGCCGTTGACCCGCCGCAGGGTTCGCAGATGGATCACCGTATCGCCCTCACGGCAGGCCAGCGCAGCGGCTACGTCGGCATTGCAGGGGCGCAGGACCGCCAGCAGGCGCTCACTGGTCGGATGGCTGCCCTGTTCCATCAGATTCTGGCTGAATCGCGTCTGTGCATGCAGCGGGTAGTCATACGGACGCATCAGGACCAGAATGCCCACACCCTGCCGCCGCTGCACCAGCCCTTTATCAACCAGCTGATCCACTGCCCGGCGCAGGGTATGGCGGTTGACCGCGAAGTGCGCGGCCAGCTGTTTTTCCGACGGCAGGTATTCGCCGCAGCGATAGCGGCTGCGCAGTTCCTCTTCCAACCGGGCGGCGATGGCCTGATATAAAGTGGTCGGATGTCTGGATAAGTTGAGCATTTGCAGTTCTCCACAGCGTCACATCCGGCAGGGAGGTCCGCTAACCCGCACCACGCCCTGCCACCGATGGGCATTACTTTGCCGGGGATGTGTGACACTGGGGTTAAGGGGAGATGACGTTTGTGGGTTAGTTATGGTTGCAGGTCGTTCGGCGTTCGGGCTGCTCGCTGCGGGCAGATCGCCGGGACGCCGTTCATTCATCCCAGGGGGCCTGGCTGCCGCATCCCTGCGGCAGACACCCGGCTAACCGATCATCCTTTCAGACAACCGCGTTACTGAAGGAATAATACGATTGAGCCGCAGCCACTGCTCAGCTTACAGGCAATCGGTGTTGTGCGGGGTTGCAGACCTTCGGGCGCAGCGATATCAGCACCAACGCCGATCTCAGCGTCAGCTCCGGCATCAGCACCAGACCCGCGATTTTTACGCCTGACTCAGCGCCGGAAACTGCACCAGCAGGCGGGCAAACAGCGCCGACATCTGCTCCTCCACCGGCAGATCGTGCCCCTCCCCTTTTTGCACCGCCGCAAACACCTGATGCTTGAGGAAATGACGCCAGACCACCGGGCGATCGGCCAGAAAAGCGGTCAGCAGACGATAGCGATCTTCCGTCCACAGCGCCTCAAAAGCCTCTCGCGCCGCCCCCACGTCAAAATGTACCTCGCCGGCATCGGGCATCGCTGCCCGCCGTTCAGCGGTCGCCAGCAGGTCAATTTCACCGCGCTGCACCACCACCCCATATCGATCGCGCGCCGCCTGTTCGCTCAGGAATCCACACTGCACGTCCCGCAGCACCGCCTGCATATCACGATCTTTCGGCGCACCGTAACCGCCCGCGCCCGGTCCTCTCACCGACACCACATCCCCCGGCCCGCAGTGGATCACATCGGTATTGCCGTGCTCCGTCACGCTGCCGTCAGGGTGAGTGGTGCGGAACGAGGAGGTACTGCCAGCACGGCCGCCCGCTGCGCCCGCAGAGGCAAAGACCGAGCGGTTGCGGTTGCGGGCGGTAATGGTGGTATTCGGGGCGAACACCTCAAAAACCATCTCCGTGGCCAGCCCGCCGCGGTATTTCCCGGCACCGGCGCTGTCTGCCGCCAGCCCGTAGCGATGAAAGCGCACCGGCACTTCGGCCTCATTGATCTCAATGGGCGTGTTTTTCAGGAATGCCGACAGTCCGCCGGAACCATCCGGCCCGTCGTGCCTGGGCGTCCCGCCCGCGCCGCCGCCGACCGGGCCCAGCGAAGCGACCACGGTCCGGTTCTGTGCATCCACGGTACGGATATTCATGATCGAATTGCCGCCCGGCGAGTTGGCGGGAAGGCGGTCGGGCATCGCCAGCGAGAACGCCCCGACGGTAGCAATCTGCGACATCGCGCAGGTCAGCGAACGCATCCCGACCGCGGCCGGAGCCTCACAGTTCATAATCGTCCCCGGCGGCAGGATCGCGCGGGTGGGCCGCAGGGTTCCGGCATTCAGCAGCAGCGAACGATCGAGGGTCGACAGGACGTAGGTGACCCCTACCAGCGCCAGCGGATGCCGTTCGCGACCGCCGGTGGGCATATTCAGTGACGAGGCCAGCTGCGGATCGCTGCCGGTATAGTCCAGCTCAAGGCTGTCGCCCTTCACCCGCAGCGTTATCGCTATGCGGCATGGATAGCCGCCCTCGCCGTCTTCATCAGCGTAGTCGGCATAGAAGTATTCACCGTCGGGAATGGTGCTGATAATTGCCCGCGCCTGCTGTTCGGCATAGTCCAGAATGCCCTCTACCCCGCTGAGAAAGTCCCCAACACCGAAGCGGGCCACGATCTCCTGAACTTTGCGTTCGCCGATATTCACCGAGGCAATCTGGGCATGAAAGTCGCCCCAGTTCTGATCCGGCGCACGCACGTTAAGCCGCATAATCTGCGCCACCGCCTCATTCATCTGGCCGCCGCTAATGATTTTCAGCGGCGGGATACGGATCCCCTCCTGCACGATATCGGTCAGCGAGCGCGACAGCGAGGCGGGCACCGCCCCGCCCACGTCGGTGTTGTGAATGTGGCCAACCACAAAACAGACGATTTCGCCCTGATGGAAGACCGGCTTCCAGATATGAATATCCGGCGAATGGGTCGCCACGTTGCCGGCATAGGCGTCGTTGGTAATGCAGATATCCCCGTCCTGATAGCTGTCGATCAGCGCCAGCACCGGGCCATAGTCAATACCGCTGTACCAGGGTGCGCCGAAGCTGCGCGGTGAGGCAAACGCCAGCCCGTTGCGGCTGATGATCTGACAGGAGAAGTCCTCCGTCTCTTTAACAAAGGTCGAGTGCGCGGTGCGCATCAGGGTAAACGCCATCGCATCGGCCGCTGCCGCGCAGTAGTTGGCAAGGATCTGCAGGTTACGACCATCAATTGCCATGATGTTCTCCGAAAACGGGGGTGATAATCAGGTTGCCAAAGCGGTCAACGTCGACCTGCATCTGCGGCGGTACGCAGGTAGTGCAGTCGTCCTGCGCCACGATAACCGGACCGGTAAGCCGGTGCCCGGCAGCCAGCGCGGAGCGGGAAACCACCTCCACCTGCCACCAGCGCCCGTCAATCCACGCCTCCACCTGGCGCAGCACCCGAACCGGACCTTCAGCCGCCGCCAGCATGTTGAGTGGCGGTTTCGGCGTTGGTGAAGTCAGCACCAGCCGCAGATTAATCAGCTGCACCGCCGCCTGCGCGTCATGGTGGCCAAACAGCCGGGTGTGATGGACATCAAAGGCCTGACGGATAGCAGCCAGATCGCCCGACAGCAGCCATGCCTCATCCAGCGCCACATCAATTTCAAACGACTGGCCGCGGTAGCGCATATCGGCGGAGAAGCTCAGCTGACGGGACAGGGAGCCACTGTATTCGCGTTTCAGCCAGCCTTCGGCTTCGTCACGCAGCCTGGCGCAGGTGTCACGCAGGGAGGCGGTGGCCGCGGGCGTCAGATCGCAGTAAAGCGTCTGGATAAAGTCGTTTTTAATATCCGCCACCAGCCCCCCCAGCGCCGACAGCACGCCGGGCGTTGGCGGCACCACCACGCCCTTCAGCTTCAGCTCGCGGGCCAGGAAGCAGCCCATCATCGGTCCGGCACCGCCGAAGGCAAGGAAGTAAAATTCACGCGGATCAAGGCCGAAACGGGAAATCAGCCCGCTGGTGTCGCTGTACATGCTGGAAATCGCCAGCGCGATGATGTTCTCCGCCGTCTCTTCAACGCTGATCCCCAGCGGCTGCGCCAGTTTCTGCACCGCCGCTCGCGCCCCGGCCACGTCCACCTGCACCGCGTTGTAACCGAGATCGCCGTGGCCAATTAAACCGCAGGCGGCAAAGGCATCGGTGGCGGTGGCTTCGGTACCGCCGCGTCGGAAGCACACCGGGCCGGGCAGCGAACCGGCGCTGTCCGGTCCAACCTGCAAAACGCCCAGGCTGTCGATCCAGGCAATTGAACCGCCCCCCTGGCCCACTGACGTGACGGAGACTGACGGTATGTAGATCGGGAAGTCGCCGATGATTTCACCGCTGCCGTACTCCGGTCGACCATCGATAATCACCGCCACATCGGCACTGGTGCCGCCAATATCCAGACTCAGCAGGCGGTCAAAGCCGCAGTTTTCCGCAATATAGCTGGCGCCGATAACACCGGAGGCGGTGCCGGAAAGCACCATTTGCACGCACTCCGCTTTCGCCTGGGTCAGGCCCATCACGCCGCCGTTAGATTTAGTGATCCGCGGCGGCACCGGCACGCCCATCTCTTTGAGCGCCCGTTCAAATGCGTCAAGATAGTGGATGACTTTTGGCTGCACGTAGGCGTTGATCACCGCTGTTATCGTCCGTTCGTACTCGCGGATAATCGGCCAGATCTCCGCCGAGCAGGACGTCAGCAGATCGGGTGCCAGTTCCGCTACCAGCTCGCGTACCCGCGCTTCGTTGCCGCCGTGACGATAGCTGTGCAGCAGCGACACCACGATCCCCTCGCAGCCCGCCGCGCGCGCGCCGTCAATGGCCTCCGCCACGCTCTGCCTGTCCACCGGCTGCAGCACCCGCCCGTCACGGTCGGTGCGTTCGCGGATAGCGAAGACCCGATCGCGGGAGATCAGCGGTGCAGGACGACGCGAGAACAGGTCGTGTATATGGGGGATCTTCAGCCGGGCCAGTTCCAGCACGTCGCAAAAGCCCTCGGTGGCAAACAGCGCCAGCCGCACGCCTTTCCGCTGGATCACCGCGTTGATCCCCACGGTGGTGCCGTGGGTGAAGGCGCTAATCTCCGTGGGTTCAATGCCATCCCGTTCACGGAACTGGGCAAGACCGGTGGTAATTTCACTGCCGGGGCTGTCGGGCCGCGACAGAACCTTCAGCGTTCTGATGCTGTTATCTCGCTCGTCCAGCACGGCAAAATCGGTAAACGAACCGCCAATATCGACGCCAACACGGTAACTCATGCGGTGTGGTCCTCTGAGTGGGGGGGAATAAATTCCATCAGTCGTTGTGGCTGAGCCACGGGCTGCCAGCCCGCGCGGCGATATACGTCATGGGCATCGTCGGTGGTCAGCATCCAGCGTTTTACGGTTTTTAATTCGGGGTGCTGCAAAATGCTGGCAGCGAACCAGCCACCAAGCCCGTGGCCACGCTGCGACGGGTCAATAATGACGTCGCTGAGGTAGGCGAAGCGGCTGTAGTCGGTGATCAGGCGGCCAAATCCCACCTGCTGCCCCCGGTAATAAATGCCAAAGCAGAGTGAACTGGCCAGTGCGCGCCGGGTTTGCGCCAGCGGCTGGCCCTTTGCCCAGTAGCTGTTTTCAGAGAGCTGGCGGTGGATCCATGCCAGATCCAGACGGTTTGGATCGCTGCTGAGCAGGTAGTCATCGCACTGCCATTCGGCAATCTCAGGGACAAGCGGCTGTAGCATGGTGGCTCCTGGCCTGTTTGGGTGGGGATAAAATGAGTTTACGGCTTTTAACAAGGCGATTTTTTTATAACGGAGTGTGAATACGGCGTTTTGTGGTGAATTACCAGGGGGTGGGGAAATTTTCTGCCTGGGTGGGGACATTTCGGCGTTCAGCGTCGCCTCAACGCTGATTTTCATCAGCAGGGGATCGAGCTGTCCGCCTGCTGCGACCGCTCAATTAACGCCCGCAGTTCACAATGGCTGCGGGCGCACTGCTGTTTACCAACAAATAAATCCACCATCCACAACCAGGTCTACACCGGTGCAAAATGAAGCGGCATCGCTTGCAAGAAACAGCGCCGGGCCTGCCATTTCTTCCACTTTAGCCATTCGCTGAATTGGGGTCTGGCTTTCAAACTCCCGCGTCTGATGCACCATCTCCGGACGGGTATTCATCGGCGTGGCGGTGTATCCCGGACTGATGGAATTTACGCGTATACCCTTGTCGATCCACTCCATCGCCAGGCTTTTCGAAAGATGTATCACACCGGCTTTCGAACTGTTGTAATGAGCCTGCTCCAGCCCACGGTTGACAATGATCCCGGACATAGACGCGATATTGATAATTGAACCGCCGCCGGATTCCAGCATCAGCTCCGCCTCCGCTTTACAGGAGTTCCATACGCCTGTGAGGTTAATGTCGATAACGCGTTGCCACTGTTCGCTTTCCATTTCCAGCGCCGGATTGGCGTTAGCGATCCCGGCGGCGTTTACCGCAATGTCCAGGCGGCCAAAGCGCTCTTTTGCCAGCGCAACTGCGGCACGCAGATCGCTAAGCTGGCGTACATCGCCGGTGTAAAAGGCGGCCTGAGCGCCGATTGCCTCGATATTATTGACGGTCTCTTTTAGCCCGCCGTCTTCGCGCAGATCAAAGCAGAGCACGCGTGCGCCAGCGCTGGCAAGCGCATACGCAATAGTCTGACCGATACCGCTGCCTGCGCCGGTGACGAAAGCGACGCGTCCCTTAAGGTTAAAAATCTGTTGAGCAAAATCTTTTGCAATCATAGTGATGACTCTCTTCGCGAACACCCTGCTGGGTGTTATGACATAATCAGACCACCATCAATATTGATGGTTTGTCCGGTAAGGTAGCGGGCATCGTCAGAGGCCAGAAAAGCCACCAGACCGGCGACATCCTCGGGTTTGCCCGCGCGTTTCATGGGAATACCTTTAACCCATTCCGCCATCAGCTCACCTTTGCCATAGCGCTTTTCATCCGTGCTGAGAATCTCGCCCCACACGCGGTCGTTGTAATCCCACATGTCACTTTCAATGATGCCCGGACAGAAAGCATTAACGGTGATATTCCACGGGGCCAGTTCATGCGCCAGGCTTTGCGTGATTCCGATCACACCCATCTTGCTCGCAGCATAATGCGGGGTGTAGATAAAGCCCTGGCGTCCCTGACCGGATGAGGTATTGATCAGGCATCCCTGATGTTGTTTAACCATATATTTCGCCGCTTCCCGGCAGCAGAGCCATACCCCGGTTGTATTGACGGCGAGAACTTTTTCGAAATCTGTTTTCGGCATACGGTCAAAATAATCGATAGTGATGACCCCTGCATTCTGAACAGAAACATCGATGCTGCCAAAACGTGCCGCGGCCTGCTGGTACAGCGATTGCACCTGTGCCTCGTCGGTGACATCAGCCTGTAATGACAGGATATCGGCCTGATAGTGCTGCCGCAGATGTTCCGCCGTTTCGTGGACGCGCTCAGCGTTAGAGACCATGACCAGCTTTGCGCCGTCGCGGGCGAAACGTTTGGCGATGCCTGCGCCAATCCCCCGGCACGCACCGGTGATGACAACCGTCTTATCATGAAAGTCACGTTGCATTTTTTATCCCTGTACAGGCCGGGCAACTTATGCCCGGCGGAATGATGCTACTTAACTGGATACCGTATTGACTGAGGGTGCAGCCGCCTGCTTTTCTTCATGGCGACGCATCAGAATGACTTTGCTCTGTAGCTTTTGCTGGAACTGATCGACGACCACCGCGGTGACGATAACCAGGCCTTTGATGACCATCTGCCAGAAGTCGCTGACGCCCATCATCACCATGCCATCGGCAAGGAAAACGATCACAAAGGCGCCGATAATGGATCCGGAAACGCGTCCGCGTCCTCCGGCGAGCGCGGTTCCGCCCAGTACGGTTGCCCCAATGGCATCCATCTCAAACATGTTTCCGGTCATCGGGTGTGCAGTTTGCAACTGCGAAGCCACAATCAGCCCGACAAACGCGGCGCACAGCCCGGAGAAGGCGTAGACAAAGATTTTTGCTTTTACGATCGGGACGCCAGCCAGGCGGGCGGCAGATTCGTTCCCACCAATCGCGTAAATGTAGCGGCCGAGCGGGGTTTTAGTGGTAATCCAGTAACCCAGCAGCAGGAAGGCGATCATCAGCCAGATGGGCAGATAAATCCCCAGCAGCGTACCGGATCCCAACGTGGCAAAACCGGTATTACCCAGTGCCTCCATGCCGTTAAGATTCGGATAGGTACTGCCGTCGTTAAACAGCAGAGCCGCCCCCCTGGCAACGTACATCATGCCGAGCGTACAGATAAACGGTGCAACGCCGAAGCGCGTGATGACGGCACCATTCACAAAACCAACGATAATCCCGAAGAGGGCGACACAGAGAATGACCTCCGGCACGTTAAAGAAAATGATGTTTCCCCCCCAGACAGGGAGACCATTGGTGAGCAAGGCTCCTGCAACCATCCCGCAAATACCCGCCACTGCGCCGACGGACAGGTCGATGCCGCCCGTCAGGATCACCAGCGTCATACCAATCGCCAGTAAGCCGGTAATAGCAACGTGCTGGGTCATGATCAACAGGTTAGATGTGGTCAGGAAATTCGGTACCATCACGCTAAAGAATGCGATCACCAGCAGCAGAGCGATAAAGGTTCTGGCCTTCAGCAGGTACATGTAAATCATATATTTCTGGTTCATGATGGATTTCAGCCCGATTAATCTTGTGGTGTAGAAGCCGCGATTAATGTCTCGCGGGTAACCTCATGGCGGGGGACATCCGCAGTGATGCGGCCATCCGCCATCACCAGAATACGGTCCGCCAGCGCCATCACTTCATCCAGTTCTGATGAAGAGAACATCACGGCCAGCCCCTGCTGTGCCATTTTGCCGATAAGGTGATACACGTCAGTTTTCGCCCCCACGTCAATGCCGCGAGTGGGTTCATCCAGGAAGACCACCTGCGGTTGCGTCATTAACGCTTTCCCCAGCACCACTTTTTGTTGATTACCGCCGCTTAAGGAGGTGATGGGCAATTCGGGGTCGCTCACTTTGATAGCCAGTTGCTGGATCATCTTCTTCACACTGGCCTGTTCTTTCTGCGGATTCAGCCATTTCCAGGCGCGACGAAAACCTTGCAGGCTGAAATCAGACAGCGTCATATTTGACTGAATCGACATCATCTGAATCACGCCTTCGCCCTGTCTGTCTTCCGGTACCAGCGCCAGCCCCTTTTTAAGGCGTGATTGAAAATGGGCTTTATCAATACATTCACCGTAAAGCTGAATGCTTCCACTCTGACAGGGCATCAACCCCACCAGGCCTTTGAACAGCTCTGTGCGTCCGGCACCCAGCAGGCCATAGATGCCGATAACTTCGCCTTTGCTGAGACTGAACGTTACGTCATTGAGCTTGTAGCCACCGCTGGCATGGAGAGCCGTGAGCCCCTGCACGGACAGCACCGTTTCCCCTTTTGGTGCGGGTTGATAATCAAAGTGTTTTTTCTTGTCGCCCACCATCTGGTCAATGATCCACGGAATGCTGGCTTCATTGACCGGGCGTTCACTGATAAAACGACCATCACGGAAAATAGTGATGTAATCGCCAATTTCCATCAGTTCTTCCAGCCGATGGGAAATATAGATAATGGTGACGCCGCGCCGTTTGAGTTGCTCAATCACATTGAAGAGTACTTTCACCTCAGACTGGCTAAGCGCAGAGGTGGGCTCGTCCATAATTAAGACACGGGTATCCTTGGAGAGTGCGCGGGCAATCTCAACCAGTTGCTGGTGACCAATCCCCAGCTCTTCCAGGTGCGTATAGGGATCGACATCCAGCTCCAGCCTTTCCAGTAGGGATTTTGCCAGCGCGTACTGATATTTTTCGTTGATTTTCCCTTTCTGAAAGAACTCGTTAGCCATGAAAATGTTATCCATGACGTTCATATTCGGGAATAAATTCAACTCCTGAAAAATAATACTGATACCCAGATTTTCGGCCTGATGTGTCGAATTTAGTGAGATGGGCTTACCGTCCAGAAAAATTTGCCCTGAAGAGGGCGTTTCAACACCCGCAAGCATTTTCATCATGGTGGATTTACCCGCACCATTTTCTCCGATCAGTACGTTGACTTTATTCCGATAGACCCGATAGTTGACGCTATCTAATGCCACCACGCCCGGATAGACGCGCGATAAATCCTGGGTTTCGATAATAATTTCAGATTCGGCGGAGTGAGGAGCGACGATATCGTGCTGCTGCATGTTATTGTCCTCCCGAAAATTCTATTTTCGCTGGGGTAATATTCGGGATGGATTGAGGGATATCCCACCCGGAAAATACGCCGTAGACAATTACTGACTCTCCCGTTTTAAGGGGCACAGACTGGATCATTTTGACCGCTTGTTCGTTAATTGCCCGACCGTATTCCCCGAATAACACCTGGTCATTGAAATCACTATAACTTGCACCTTTAAAAGCGTCGCGTAATTGTGTGCCGCGCAACGTCGGACCAATCTGCACAATAATGTTATTTCCGCTTTTATCGGCGATGGTCATTTTTCCACTGCGGGAGGTGGTATCAAGATGGTTGATTTTCCCCTCCACTTTCACGTAAAAGATGCAGGGATTCTCATCCTGAGAGCGATAGCCCAGTTTTTTACAGGCGCTGTCGAAATCTTTTTCCGCATGTAATGCGGTCATTAAATCTGTCACCGGACGAGCCTGTCCCACAATTTGCGGAACAATTTTGTTTTGCCACGTCTGGTCTGTGTTAGCCATGTGTGGATTAGGCGGTGACTTGAGATCCGCAAGCTCCTGCTGCGAGACGATACGACAGCCTCCCACGGTCAGCACGACCAGAGCCAGCCAGGCTTTTTTAGACATACAATTCTCCTCTGCGCCTCGCGAGAGGCGCAACAACCCGGGATCAGGACTTGATATTGAAATCCTGTACTTTATCTGCGTTATCTTTAGTGATGAGAATGCCGCGGAACATGACGCGCTGTTTTTCTGGCTTCACGCCTTTTTGCAGGTAATTATCCAGATCGGTAACGCCCTGCGCCGCTATAGCCTGAGCCTGGAGCATAACGGTTGCCTGCAGAGTGCCGGCTTTCACGGCATCACGTTCGTCGTTGCTGCCGTCGATACCCACCACGACCACGTCGCTGCGGTTCGCCGCTTTCAATGCCGCAATAGCGCCCAGCGCAACAGGGCCGTTACCGCAGATAACGCCTTTCACGTCCGGGTGAGCCTGCAGAATGCTGTCCATAATTCGTTTGCCATCAATCAGCGTACCTTTAGCATCCTGTCTGGCGACGCTGACCATATCCGGGAACTGGTCAATAACCTGGTGAAACGATTTGGAACGCGTGACGCAGTTATTATCCGCGAGGTTACAGGTCAGTTCGGCATATTTGCCTTTTTCAGCCATTTTCTCGACGAAAACGTTGGCCACTTCGGAGCCTGCCTGGAAGTTATTATGGGTAATTTGCACCAGTGCAACATCATCGACGGGAATTTCACGGTTGATTAATATCACTGGAATACCGGCTTTTTTCGCTTTTTCAATTGCCGCAACGCTGGCCGTTGAATCTGCATTATCAAGGATGATACCCTGGACTTTCTTGCCGATAGCCGCATCAATCATTTCATTCTGTTTTTTAACATCTTCACCGTGCGATAAAATTGTGGTTTTGTAGCCCAGCTCTTTTGCTTTCTCACTGGCGCCTTTTGCTTCAGAATTGTAATACGGGTTATCCAGTGAATTCACCATAATCATGATTGTGCCTTTTTCTGCCGCATGAGCAGTGAAAGACAAAGCGGTCAGGGTTGCAGCAGTTAACAGCGTTAAACGTAATTTCATGACAGTGTTCTCTCTGTATTGTTATTGTCGGGTGCGGTGAAACAACGTAAAGCCTGAATTCTTTTATGGCCGAGGTTCTCCTTTTTATACGAGGTCACTCATCGTCACTCTTTTTCCCTGATGAGGCGTCAGAGAGACGAAACCGGTTTCCATAACGTTCTGTTCACCGCCTGGCGCCATTCCTGCCATCTTTTTTGCAGCCGATGATGGCGCTCCATATCGGGATGAAATGTGCTGTGTGCGGTTAAGAAGGCATTTAAATCGGTCAGTGAGCCAGGATGAAGCGCCTTACGCGCCAGTAAGCCCGCGCCAATGGCAGAAAGTTCCGGCACATCGCTGCGCATCACCGGGCAACCCAGCAGATCTGCCTGATACTGCATCAGCCAGTTGTTTTGAGTGGGGCCACCATCAACCATCAAAGCGGATAGCCTGAAGTCATCATGCTGCTGCATGGCAACCACAACGTCGGCAATTTGATAGGTAATCGACTCAAGGGCAGCGCGGATAAGATGAGCACGTTTTACTCCCCGACTGAGCCCAAAGATGACCCCACGGGCACTGTCATCCCACCACGGCGCACCAAGTCCGGTCAGCGCCGGAACGAAATAAACGCCGAGTGTTGAATCCACGGACGCCGAGAGCGTGTTCAGTTCGTGAGTCAATTCGGCATCTGAAAGTTCGCTCAGACCGGTACTGTCGGCCATCCATGCCACCGCATCACCCGTATGCGGGATGTTGCCTTCCAGACCGTAAATGATGCTGTCGCCGTCGTGCCAGGCGATGGTTGTCGCCAGCGCATTGATATCGCACTGGGCTGATTTGACCGGTGCCATCACTGACGATCCGGTGCCGTAAGTGGCTTTGACGCACCCCATCTCGCCGAGTGCATGCCCGAACAGGGCGGCATGCGAGTCGCCAACCATCGACATCACTGGAATGCCGTCCGGGATCCCCTTCAGGCCACGGGTATGACCAAATAATCCGCTGGAGGGTTTAATTTCCGGTAGTGCGGCGCGGGGAATATGGAACAGCGCCAGCATAGCGTCATCCCAATCTCCGGTGTGCAGATTCAACAACTGTGTGCGAGCGGCATTAGAATAGTCGCAGCAGAAGGTTTCACCCGCGGTTAAATTCCATAATAACCAACTGTCGATCGTGCCCAGGCATATGTCTCCCTGTGCAGCGAGCTGTGGGCCATCGGTCAGGGATTCCAGTAGCCAGCGCATTTTTGACGCGGAGAAGAGCGGCGCGATGGGTAAGCCGGTGGTTGATTTAATCAGTGGTTCTTTGTTTTCGTGTCGCAACGCCTCACAATAAGCCGCGCTGCGGGTGCATTGCCAGGTGATCGCGGCATTGAGTGGTTTACCGGTCTGGCGATACCAGCCAATCGCGGTTTCACGCTGATTACTGATGGCCAGTGCTGCCACGTTTTCAGCCCCGACATGACTTACCGCTTTAGCAATGACATCAACAGAGGCGTCAATTAACACCTCGCCGGATTGTTCTACCCAGCCTTCATGCGGCGTTTGAATGGCCAAAGGCTGAGAAAACTTCATGACAACGTTGCCCCGGGCATCAAGCACCACTGCCTTGGCATTAGTTGTGCCTTCATCCAGCGCAATGATGAACTCTTTCTTCGCTGCACACATAGATTGTCTCCTGAGTCACATTGAGTCCCGGCTCAGAGGGCAAAGTCCCCTCATTGTCGCGTCATTACTTCATCAGGCCTGGCTGTGACGTCGTGTTTTTATATTTGAATATATATTCGATACTGATTATTTATTTAATACCTTAGCCAGAATCTTTCCATGGGGCTACAGGAAAAATCACCAATTGTGCTGAGAATCACACTTATACAAAAGGGAGAGAAGCAGAACGAGTAAGAAACTCAGAGGGTTCGAATCTTTTCAGCTGTCTGAAATCTAAGAATTTTATCAGAAGCCCTTGCCTTAAAAATCGTTAATGCAAAGGCTTAACAGCTCGCAGGATCAGGCGGTGACCAGCATACGGGCGGTAGGATAGTCGGTAATCAGTACGTCAATGTAACCGCCATTCAGCGCCCCTTTAATCGCGGCGACTTTGTCCGTCCCCCCCGCCAGCGCCACCACATTGGGACATTTTTTCACCGTTTCCAGCGCCATTCCAATCACCGGATCATCGTCATCCTGTAATACAGGCTGTCCCTCATTGTCGTAATAATGCAGGCAAATATCCCCCACTGCCCCCCTGTCGGCCAGCACCTGCAACATCTCTTCGTGGTAGTAGTTACCTGACGTTTTCAGCAATTGAGACGGTGCAAGGATCCCGACACCGACAATAGCAATATCGACATCGTCAAAGCGCGAAATGACATCGGCAACATCTCTGCTGGCGACAAGACGGTTTTTCTCTTCAACCGAACCTTCAATACTCTGTGAAGGAAGCAGCCAGGCTTCGCAGTTCAGATGCTGTGCCAGCGTTTGCGTCAGAATGGTGGCCTGCACGTTGCCATTGGGCCCCACACCGCCCAGCAGCTGAATTACGCCGCCGGCTTTCAGGTTTTGCGTATGTACTTCATCCACCATGGCCCGAATCGTCGTACTCCACGAGGAAACCCCAACCAGATCTTTAGGACGCAGACGAGTTTCCAGATAGTGTGCGGCGGCTGAGCCGATGGCGCGTTTGATGGTATGATCGCTGGCATCCTCTTCGGTATCCACCACGATAGCCTGCTTAATGCCGTAACGTTCCTCGATCCCTTTTTCAAGATTCAGGAAGATGTTCGAGGGCTGGACAACGCTGATTTTCACCACCCCTTCTTTTTGACAGCGAGTGATAGCGCGGGAAATAAACGACTGTGAAAGCGAGAGAAGTTGAGCGATATCGGACTGTTTGCGTCCTTCAAGATAGTAAAGGGTAGCGATTTTAACCAATAGCCGTTGTTCGTCCTGTTTAGCCATATATATCCCCGAAAATCAAATCGTTTACGTGCCGCTATTATCTTAACGCGTTTAATCATACGCGAAAAATGAAGACAGATAAGTGTGATTAAGCTCTAACTTTAATCGATGCTAAAAAACAGCGATGGACAAAGAAGAAAATCTGGTTTTAAATTGAATAAAGAATCACAATTGAATATATATTCAAGGTGGTTTCAGGTCAACGGTTTAATGATCGGCGTCACCAGCGCCGCGGAGAGGAGGCAGAATGTTCCTGAGTATGATGCGGCGGCGTAAGGCTGCTGATGAGATGCATGGGGATTGCTGGTTTTTTTAATCCCTGCCGGAATAAATATTCCACATTGAAATTAAATTCAGAGGTGTTAAATGAATCCCTGGCACTATGATATCAAGACACTTGAGCGCAAAGCACGAGCGGTGCGTCGTCATATCGTTAGATTAAATGCCAACAGCCCGGCGGGCGGCCATACCGGCGCGGATCTGTCTCAGGTTGAACTGCTGACAGCGCTCTATTTCCGTATTTTGAATGTCGGTCCCGACAGTATTACCGATGAGAACCGGGATATCTACATTCAATCCAAAGGCCATGCGGTAGGCTGTTACTACTGTGTTCTGGCCGAAGCGGGCTTTTTCCCCGTTGACTGGCTGGACACTTACCAACACGCTAATTCCCATCTTCCCGGACACCCGGTGCGTCAAAAAACACCGGGCATTGAACTGAATACTGGCGCACTGGGCCACGGTTTGCCTGTTGCGGTAGGCCTGGCGCTGGCTGCAAAGAAAAGCAACAGCTCCCGCCGCATCTTTTTAATTACCGGCGATGGCGAACTGGCTGAGGGAAGTAACTGGGAGGCGGCGCTGGCTGCGGCGCATTATGGTCTCGACAATCTGGTCATCATTAATGACAAAAACAATCTCCAGCTGGCCGGGCCAACGCGCGAAATCATGAATACGGATCCGCTCGCTGCGAAATGGCAGGCATTCGGCATGCAGGTGACGGAATGCCTCGGGAATGATATGGCGTCAGTCGTTGCAGCGCTGGAAGGACTGAAGCAGGAAGGTAAACCTAACGTCATCATTGCCAATACCACAAAAGGCGCGGGTATCTCGTTTATCCAGGGGCGTCCTGAATGGCACCATCGGGTGCCGAAAGATAAAGAGATCGAACTGGCTCTGGAGGAGTTGAAAGATGAGTAATACAGAACACCTCGCGAACGTCATGGTTCAGACGTTTATCGATGCAGTGCAAAACGGTGTTGATCTGGTGCCGGTAGTGGCGGACTCGACATCAACCGCGAAAATAGCCCCCTTTATAAAGCAGTTTCCGGGTCGGCTGGTTAACGTTGGTATTGCCGAACAAAGCATGGTCGGCACGGCGGCGGGGCTGGCACTCGGCGGTAAGGTGGCGGTTACCTGTAACGCCGCGCCGTTCCTGATCGCCCGTGCTAATGAGCAAATTAAAATAGACGTTTGCTACAACAATACTAACGTGAAGTTGTTCGGTCTTAACGCCGGTGCCAGCTATGGCCCACTGGCGAGCACTCATCACGCCATCGATGATATCGCCATTATGCGTGGCTTCGGTAATATCCAGATCTTCGCTCCGTCTTCACCGCGAGAATGCCGACAAATTATCGACTACGCACTGGGTTACCAGGGGCCGGTTTATATCCGGCTTGACGGAAAAGCGTTGCCGGAGCTTCATGATGACAATTATCGCTTTGTCCCCGGTGCCGTGGTGACCTTACGTGAAGGCGACGACCTGGCGCTGGTTGCGACCGGTTCTACGGTTCATGAAATTGTGGATGCAGCGGCACTGCTGGCGGATGCCGGTATTCAGGCAACCGTGGTGAGCGTGCCATCAATCCGTCCGTGTGATACGGAAGCTCTGCTGGCGGCGATGCAAGGATGTAAGGCGGTCATCACCGTGGAAGAACATAACGTCAACGGGGGGCTGGGGAGCCTGGTTGCCGAAGTGCTGGCCGAAGCTGGGGCCGGTGTGATGCTGAAGCGTTTGGGGATCCCTGATGGCGAGTACGCAGCGGCAGCCGATCGCGGCTGGATGCGCCAGTATCACGGTTTTGACGCTCAGGCAATCGCAGCCAGGGCTCGTGAAATGCTCTGAATCGCCCTCATTTTCGGCCAGCCGCATACCCGGCAGTACTTTCTGACCCTGAATATCAGCGCGGATAAGACATCCGCGTTTCACAGCTCTTAAACCGTTGTCATGGTCCTTGCAGAAGTGCCGCTGCGGGCGTGGGCTGCCGGTTCAGGCTGATTGTTATCGTAGCCCGGAAGGTGGGGTATTTCAGCGTTGAGAGCCGCCTCAGCGCTGATTATCTTCAGCAGCCTGTCGAACTGGCTGAGAACTTCAGCCAATCAGCCAATCAGCCAATCAGCCAATCAGCTAAATCAAAACTCAACCTGGGTATGACGGGTAATCAGCGAACGCAACGGTACGCTGCTTTTCATAATCGGTGACTTAATCACAATATAACTGAAGTACTTATCAATCCCCACCTTGGCATCCAGCAAGCCTTCAATCACTTCCTGATAATGCTCAATACTGCGAGTGATAAAACGTAACAGATAGTCGTAACCCCCGGTGATCAGATGACACTCCATCAGCTCGTCAACCTCACGGATGGCGCTCTCAAACTTCATAAAGTCCTCGCGGCGATGGCCGGACAGCGTCACCTCGGTAAATACCGTCACCGAATCCGTTATCTTCGTCAGATTGATATGCGCTTCATAACCGGTGATAAACCCGGCAGTTTCCAGTCGCTTGACGCGCTGCAAACAGGGACTGGGCGAAAGCCCAACGGCATCGGCAAGATTCACATTACTGATACGGCCATCTTTCTGCAGCTGCACCAGAATGTTGATGTCGATACGGTCCAGTTTCATTAAGCCGTTCATAACCGCCCTCATTGTTACTACATTGTTACAAACCCGCCCTGTCAGCCGCAAAGTGGGATGGCTTGCGCGTCAAATAATTCAGGTAATTTCCAATGGTATAGCACGCTTTCAGCCACTGACGCCAGCGTTTTACCGGGCCATACCTTTCGTCGTTACTATCAACAAAGTCAATAATATCAATGAGGAACAGTCTATCAACCCAGTCGGCCCGTGGCGCGTGCCAGCGCAATATCAAAAATATGCAGCGCTTCTTCCAGCTGCGAATCACTGGTGACCAGCGGCGCAAGGAAACGCACGGTATTGCGATACAGACCACACTTAATTAACAACAAACCTTCCTGGCAGGCGCAGTCCAGAATTTTCTGCGTCAGCGCCGCATCCGGCTGTTTGGTTTCAAAATCGATAATTTCCACGGCCTGCATAAAGCCGATGCCCCGCACTTCACCGATGCAGGCGTATTTATCCGCCAGCTGGCGCAGGCGCGCATTCAGGTGCTCACCCAGCTGATTCGAGCGCTCCAGCAGATTGTCGTACTCCAGCAGATCCAGCACCGCCAGCGAGGCCGCGCAGGCCAGCGCGTTACCGCCATAGGTGCCGCCAAGGCCACCCGGCATCGGCGCGTCCATGATCGCCGCTTTACCCACCACGCCGGAAATCGGCAGGCCACCGCCCAGGCTTTTCGCCACGGTCACCAGGTCTGGCACAATACCGGTATGCTGGAAGCCAAACATCTTGCCGGTACGACCAAAGCCGGTCTGCACTTCATCGCAGATCAGCAGAATGCCGTGGCGCTGGGTAATTTCGCGCAGCGCCTGCATAAAGCTCGGCGATGCCGCCAGGAATCCACCGTCGCCCTGCACGGGCTCAATAATGATCGCCGCCACGCGCTCCGGCAGGATCTGCACGGCAAACAGGGTATCCAGCGCCTTCAGGCAGTCCGCTTCAGAGATATGATGGAAGGCATTCGGGAACGGCACGCGGTAAACATCGCCGGCAAAGGGTCCAAAGTTTTGTTTATA
>CAJYIY010000122.1 GCA_913775305.1 uncultured Erwinia sp.
CCTGATCCCGCTTGCGCGGGCCATCGGCGGTTTGCTCTCTGTTGCACTGGTCGTGGGTTTCCCCCCCAGGCGTTACCTGGCACCCTGCCCTATGGAGCCCGGACTTTCCTCCCCTCCGCCCGTCTCCCCCAAGGGGGACGACGACGAAGCGGCGACTGTCTGGTCAGCTTCGGCGCGCAGTGTATAGCGTTTTCTGTGACTTGTCACTCACCCTGCAGCTCCAGGGCGTACTTATACAGGGCATTTTTTTTCACGCCGTGTATTTCCGCAGTCAGCGCTGCGGCTTTTTTCAGCGGCAGCTCTGCCTGCAGCAGCGCCAGCGTGCGCAGTGCTTCGGGCGGCAGTGCCTCCGCTTCCGCGTGATAGCCTTCAACGATCAGCACCATCTCGCCCTTGCGACGATTCTCATCTTCCTGCACCCACGCCAGCAGCTCGCCGACCGGCGCCCCCTGAATCGATTCCCAGGTCTTGGTGATTTCGCGCGCCAGTACCACATAGCGGTCCGGCCCCAGCACCGTGACCATATCCTGCAGGCTGTCGATCAGGCGGTGGGTTGACTCATAAAAAATCAGCGTGCGCGGCTCCTGCTCCAGCTCGCGCAGGGTATCGCAGCGCCCTTTGCTTTTCGCAGGCAGAAAACCTTCGTAACAGAATCGATCGGAAGGCAATCCCGCTGCGCTTAATGCTGCTATGGCGGCACAGGCCCCCGGCAGTGGCACCACTCGGATCCCGGCTTCGCGGCAAAGACGCACCAGGTGATAGCCCGGATCGTTGATCAGCGGCGTGCCGGCATCGGAAACTAAGGCTATGCTTTGTCCTTCACGGAGCTTTGCCAACAGTGATTCCGCTTTCTGCTGTTCGTTATGGTCGTGCAATGCGAAGAGCCGCGCATTGATGGCGAAATGTTGTAGCAACAGTCCGGTATGACGTGTATCTTCCGCAGCGATCAGATCGACGCTCGCAAGCACCGTCAGTGCCCGCTGGGTGATATCGCCCAGGTTACCAATCGGTGTTGGAACGATATAGAGCGTGCTGGCAGAAATATCTGCCCGATCGTGTTGTTTCATTGTTTGATCCGAATAGCCGATTTAATATTGAGCATCTTGAAAAAAACATCACTGGATACAGTATGCTTCCTTCGAAAGTAGTTCGTAGCAAAGCCGGGCGCAGCCTGCCGCTTCTGCTGGCCGCCCTGATTTTTGCCGGATGTACCGGCCAGGCCCCGCAAACGCCAACAGCGAATATCCAGGGCGCCGCCACCGGCACCTCTGACTATTATCTGCAGCAGATGCAGCAAAGCTCAGATGATAACAAGGTTGGCTGGCAATTACTCGCAATCCGAGCGTTGTTGAATGAAGGCAAACTGCCGCAGGCTAATCAGCAGCTCACCCAGCTGCCGCAGCAGCTGGACGCGACTCAGAGCCAGGAACAGCAGCTGCTCCAGGCGCAGCTGCATGTCATTGAGAAAAATTTCCCGGCGGCAGCCGATCGGCTGAAGCAGGTTGATGTCGCGTCACTCTCTAAAGATCAGCAGATTCGCTACTACCAGCTCCAGATAGCTATCGGCCAGGGCCGACCAACGCTGGAGGTCCTTCGCGCCTACATCGCTCAGGAACCGCTGCTCGCCAGTCCGACTGAAAAACAGGCGAATATCGATGCCACCTGGCAGTCGCTGAGCCGGATGACGCAGGATCAGTTGAATAACGTGACCATCAATGCCAACGAGAACGTTCTGCAGGGATGGCTGGATTTGCTGGGCGTGTATAAAGCGAACAGCAACGATCCGGATATGCTGAAGGCCGGTATCAGCGACTGGCAGAGCCGCTATCCTTACAACCCGGCGGCCAAAATGCTGCCCTCGGCGCTGGGCCAGGTAAAGAACTTCCAGCAGGGATCGACCGGTAAAATTGCCCTGCTGCTGCCGATGAGCGGCCAGGCGCAGGTATTTGCCAACGCGATTCAGCAGGGTTTTAACGACGCGAAGAATGGCGCGCTGGTGCAGTCCACTGCGCCTGCCGCAGCGGTCCAGGCACCGGATGCCGCCGCCAGCCCTGACGCAGCGGCAACCGATGCCAGCGCGGTGGTCAGCCCGTCAGCCACACCAGTGGACGGCACGACTCAGCAGGACGCCACGCAGCCGCAGGCAAGCGCATCCCGCAGCGTGGAAACGGCAGCGCCTTCAGGCAGTACCCAGGTTCAGGTTTATGACACCAGCACGCAGCCGGTCGACCAGCTGCTGACTCAGGCACAGAAAGACGGAGCCACGCTGGTCGTTGGCCCGCTGCTGAAAAATCAGGTTGAACAGGTGCTGGCCAGCCAGAGCACACTCAACGTGCTGGCGCTCAACGAACCGGAAACGATCCAGAACCATCCGAATGTTTGCTATTTTGCCCTTTCTCCTGAAGACGAAGCACGCGATGCCGCGCATCATATGTGGGATCAGGGCAAGCGCTCTCCGCTGCTGCTGGTGCCGCGCAGCTCACTGGGCGATCGGGTGATTAAAGCCTTTGCCGCCGAGTGGCAGCAGCTGGGTGGCGGTACCGTGCTTCAGCAGCAGTTTGGCTCCACCGCTGAACTGAAGCAGGGCATCAACAGCGGGGCGGGGATCCGCCTGAGCGGAACGCCGGTTAACGTGCAGCAAGCCCAGCCTCAGGGGGTGACCATTGCCGGTCTGAATATCCCGGCTCCGGTAAGCGATGCCCCGGTTACCGACACCGCCAGCGCCGGCGGCAATGTGGATTCGGTCTATATCATTGCCACACAGAGCGAACTGACGCTGATTAAGCCGATGATCGCCATGCGCGTCAGCAGCCGTGACAACGTCAGCCTGTATGCCAGCTCGCGCAGCAACCAGGCCGGTGCAGGCCCGGACTATCGTCTGGAGCTGGATGGCCTGCAGTTCAGCGATGTTCCACTGCTTTCCGGTGCTAACACGCCACTGATGCTGCAGGCGGCAAAGAAGTTTAACAACGACTACTCACTGGTTCGCCTTTATGCGATGGGCATTGATGCCTGGTCTCTGGCCAACCACTTCAGTGAAATGCGCCAGCTGCCGGGCTTCCAGCTTAAAGGTAATACCGGCAATCTGAGCGCGACACAGGACTGCGTGATTAACAGGAAGTTAGCATGGAGCCAGTATCGTCAGGGGCAAATCGTTCCGGCATCCTGAGTCGACAGCAGCAGGGGGCGATGCGTGAAAGACAGGCTCGCCACCTGCTGGAAACAGCCGGTCTGCGTTTTATCGCCGCGAATGTCCGCTACCGATCGGGGGAGCTCGATCTGATTATGCGCGACCGGCAGATATGGGTTTTTGTTGAGGTTCGCTATCGCCGTTCTGACCATTTTGGTGGGGCGGCGGCCAGCGTCACCCGCAGTAAACAACAAAAACTATTGCGAGCGGCAGCACTTTGGCTGCATAGCCGTGGTCAAAGCTTTGACACTGTCGACTGCCGTTTTGATGTGGTCGCTTTCACCGGAGAACAGGTGGAATGGCTGCCCAATGCGTTTAACGCTGAATAACGGCGCTGACTGACAGGCCAAAGACCGCAAAAACTAACCAGGTGAATGACGTGCTGGAAAGAATTAAAGTCTGTTTTACCGAGAGTATTCAAACGCAAATCGCCGCAGCGGAAGCACTTCCTGATGCGATTTCACGCGCTGCCATGACCATTGTGCAGTCGCTGTTGAATGGGAACAAAATCCTGAGTTGTGGCAATGGAACCTCCAGTGCCAATGCCCAGCATTTTGCTGCCAGTATGATCAACCGTTTTGAGACTGAACGCCCAAGCCTGCCCGCGATCGCCCTCAGCGCCGATAATGTGCTGCTGACGGCAATCGGTAACGATCGTCTGCACGATGAGATCTACGCCAAGCAGGTTCGTGCGCTGGGCCATACCGGTGATATCCTGCTGGCCATTTCAACCCGCGGCAACAGTCGCGATATTGTAAAAGCGGTAGAAGCTGCGGTAACGCGCGATATGACCATTATTGCCCTGACCGGTTACGATGGCGGAGAGCTCGCCGGTTTACTGGGCCCGCAGGATGTGGAGATCCGTATTCCCTCGCATCGCAGCGCCAGGATTCAGGAGATGCATATGCTGACCGTGAATTGCCTGTGCGATTTGATAGATAACACTTTATTTCCCCACCAGGATGTTTAAAGGAGCTTAAATGAAGGCATTATCTGCAACGGCAGTTGTTCTGACCGCATTAATGTTACAGGGCTGCGTTGCGGCGGTCGTGGGTAGCGCCGCCGTCGCGACCAAAAGCGCAACGGACCCGCGTACCGTTGGCACCCAGGTGGATGACGGCACGCTTGAGCTGCGCGTCAGCAATGCGCTGTCGAAAGATGAACAGATTAAACAAAGCACCCACATCGTGGCCACCGCTTACCAGGGCAAAGTGCTGTTGACGGGGCAGTCGCCGAGCGCGGAGCTCTCCACGCGAGCCAAACAGATTGCCGTAGGCGTTGATGGCGCTTCCGAGGTCTATAACGAGATCCGCACCGGCAATAAAGTCAGCTTTGGTACGGCCTCGTCAGATACCTGGATCACCACCAAAGTGCGCTCTCAGCTGCTGGGCAGCGACCAGGTTAAGTCGTCTAACGTGAAGGTCACCACCGAAAACGGTGAAGTATTCCTGCTGGGTCTGGTGACCAGTGCAGAAGCGAAGGCAGCAGCGGATATCGCCAGCCGGGTGAGCGGCGTTAAGCACGTAACAACGGCATTCACCATTCTGAAGTAAAGCCCGCGCAGAAACGTGACGCAGGCGGGAAGGATCCCGCCTGCAGTTCTCACACCAGCTCCTGCGGCTCGCCGGACAGGCTGCCACGGCAGTGCGTTCTGCACATTATTCCCCGACTACAGCCGGCTCAAACAATCCATCGCCACCGCTTTGAAACGCTCAAAATCCTTGCTGTCCCGCAGCCGCGTCATCGCCCGCTCGCGCATAAAGGTGACGAAAAGATCGTAGATCGCCATTGCCTCTTCATATTCACTTTTACTGATGGCCAACAGGAAAATCACATAGGCGGTCTCATCGCCCCATTTGATCCCCTGCGGGGCCAGCACCGTGTAAACGCAGGTTTTCTTAGAGAGCAGTCCGAGGGCGTGCGGCAACGCAATGCCCTCACCCAGCAGGGTGCTGACGATCGCTTCACGCTCTTCTACTGAAGAATAGAAGGTTTCATCGACGATCCCCTCCTTCTCAAGTCGGCCGCACAGCTGGCGGAACAGTTCGGAACGATCGATTTCACCATCGATAATGCAGAAGTGGCTGGCGTCAAAAAATTTCTCCAGCATATAGGGGCGGGTGCGGTCCAACAGCACCTGCTTGCCAAGCTGCTCCAGCTGAAAATCGGTGGGGAAAGGTGACACCACCACCACCGGCTTATCTTTATCGCTCAGCCGCACGGTGGAAATAACGAAATCCTCCTCCACGCTCGCCAGCTGCTCGTATTCACGCAGAGCAATGATGCGCCGCACCTCAATCTGCGGATATTTGCGCATCAGCATCGCCTGGATCATTCGCACCGTTGAGTTGCCGGTATCGCAGACCAGCAGCACCTGCGGATAGCGCTGGTAGCCGACGTTATAGTGACGTTCCAGGCCGACGCCGATATGCAGTACCAGGAACCCCACTTCATTTTCGCTGATGGCATAAGGGGTATATTTACTCCAGCTGGAGATCGCCGCCAGCGTTACGTCGTACGCCATCGGGTAATGCTGTTTGATGTTCGCCAACAGCGGGTTGGGAATAGGGATCTGATAGCGCGCCCGGGTCATCATGGTTTTGATATGTGTCAGCAGGTCGGCACGCAGCTGCGGATCGTTTTGCAGGTTAAAACCATAGTGGCTGTTGATGTAGTTGAGGATGTAATCCACCAGCGATTCGCCATCGTCAGGATTGATGGCGCTGGGCGCAACCTCTTCACTACGCCGGGCGGCAATATGCACCTGCAGCCAGGCCTCTTCCGCCGGAGAAATACTTTTTCCGGTCACGGGCCGCATCAGATTGATAATGTGGCGGGCGGCATCGCGCACGTCATCGGCGACATCTTCAGCGGTAAAGTCAGAAAGCGGATAGCCCTCCGCGATACGGCACACCGCCACCGCGCAATAGAGGCGCAGATACAGCTCGGCATCGTCAGCAAGGCGGATGTTAAATCGGGAGAGGCACTCAAGCAGCATCGGTTGCCGGGTGGCCTGCATACCTCTGTTCAGCGCTTCCAGCTTCAGCAGTGGGCTGTCGGCATCGTCCTGAGCCAGCTGATAGAGCAGATCGGTCAGGCAGGTACGCATCGCCACTTCACTGCCAAACAGCTTCATGCCGTAACGTGGCCGGGTTTCAATCTCCAGACTGTAGCGGCCAAGCCATTCTCTCACTTCGGCCATATCACTTTGCAGCGTGGTGCGGCTGACAAACCATTCGTCTGCCAGCTCTTCCAGCTTGAGAGAAAAAGCCGAAGTGAGAAAACGGATTAACAGATAATGGACCCGTTCCGTCGAAGTTCGCGGGACGCGCAGACAGGACGTTGACTGTTTCAACAGGCGGTCGTAGCGTCCGGCGTCATCAATCTTCAGCTGATAGCCCTCGCCCCGGTTCAGGACAAAACTGGCACCGTGATCGGCCAGCAGCGCATTCAGGGCCGTGACATCGGTGCGAACAGTGCGGGTAGAAACAGCCAGTCTGCGGGCCAGTTCGTCCTGCGGCAGAACTTCATTTTGCAGAAGATCAAAAAGCTGTGCCAGTCGTTGGTTAGGGAATCTCACGGGATACCATTTTCATCAGAATTAATCGTGCTACAGGTTTTTTACAATCAGCCTACCTTTATTCGCACCGAAAAAATAGTCTAAGCAGCCCGGCAAACAGGCATTTAACAAATAACGCAATTCCTCTGAAAAGTGCGAGATTTTGTTTCGTAAAAAACAGCATTTTCCGCGCTGGCGCAGGCTCAAAACCACCCTGCGCCAGCGGGGAAACTGGCTTACGCCATCACTTTACGGGTGATGGCCATCAGCGCGGCGACATCTGCCGGACGGGTCAAGCCGGTTGATTTATCAACGATCGCGCTGTAGATGTGCGGAATAATTTTGCTGACTCCGGCATCCAGCGCGATACGCAGGATCGTCTCATAGTTGTTCAGATCGATACCGCCGGTCGGCTCCAGCCAGAAATCATTCGTGGCGCAGGCTTCAGCCAGCACGCGGAACTCGCCAATGTCCACCATTTTATCCATCGGGAAGAACTTAACCGAGCTGCCGCCCATGTCTTTCAGCATGGCAATCGCCGTGGCGACCGGCACAATGGCGTCTTCCGCTTTACAGCTCAGCGGGCCGGTAGAGATTTTCACCATGCCAGCGCGTCCGGTTGGCGAAGCCAGACCATTGACCACCGTTTCCGTCTGGCCCAGCAGCGCGCGGCTGGTGGCCACGCCGGTAAAGACCTGGTTAACATGCTGTGGCTGGACCTGTGCGGCGATTGCGCTGACCATCGCTGACTGGTTCGGATCGCCCGCGCCCAGCCCGACGGAGAGAGCATTGTCGATCAGTGCAGCGTATTCGCGCATGTCCTGCACCGCGTGCCCGACGCTGTCGTAGTTTTTCGACAGTACGCCAACTAACACGTGGCCTTCCGCTGCTTCCCAGACATCGCGGGCGTTCTGCTTAGAGCCTGCCAGCACGTTGAGGCAGACCCGATCGCGATAAAATTTTGGTGTCAGTTTCATCCCTGTTTTCCCCTGGCGACTAAATCCTGAATTGAGGTAAAAATCGTGTGCAGCTGATCGGCGGATACGCTGCGTACGTCCACTTCGACAATGCCTTCGTTAGCCTTGTAGCCGCGGAAATAGATGGCCTGTTCGCCGCTCTTCAGCGCCTCTACCACCGCCCCGGTGCTCATGCCGATGCATGACTCGTCGAAATGGATCTCAGCACGGGCGATATCGCGTCCGGCGGCATCCCATACCACCCGTGCCTGAATGCCGTTCAGACCATTCAGATTAGTGATAAACGGCGTCATTTTTTCCACCATCTGTGCACCGCTGGCTTTCTCCTGCACCAGATAGTTTTCGATCGCGTGGGTAAGGCCAAGAATCCCTTCTTTACCCACTTTCATCGCCCGGCCAATGCCCAGCGACTGACGTTTGACCCACTCAACCTGCTGCTTTTTACCGATCACCAGCCCGCTGGTTGGCCCTTCAATGGCTTTGGCACCGCTGTAGATCACCAGATCCGCGCCCAGTGAGGTGTAGGCCAGCAGATCCTCTTCCGCAGCGGCATCCACAATCAGCGGTACGCCGTGCTGACGCGCAACCGCGACCGCCTGCTCCACGCTGAGGTGGCTTTTCTGCACGCTGTGGTGCGATTTTATATACAGGATCGCAGCAGTTTGCGGCGTCACCGCCGCCGACAGCTGTTCCGGCGAACACTCGTTGGCGTAGCCCGCTTCAACCAGACGCCCCCCACCCAGCGCCACCATGGTACCCACCGGGGCACCAAAGTTAACGTTGTGGCCTTTGGGCAGTACGATATCGTGCGGCACGGTCAGCGGCGCGGCGTGCAGGTTTTCCAGCAGCCAGTCGTTGTCCTGCACAATTACGCCAGCAACGGATTGTGCAATCCCGGCGGAGGCACAGGAGACCACCACCGCCGCTTCGCAGTTCAGCAATCCGGCAATGTACGCGCCGGTTTTGTTCACCAGATCTTTCATCTCAAAGTAGTGGTTCAGACCGTATTTCACCGTCTCCACCACGTCTGCCGCCGGGGTGGACACCCCCAGAATCGTCATGCGGCCCGAGGCGTTAATCACCTGCTTCAGGCCATATTTCTCATAAACTGAAGTCATTACGTTTTTTCCCTTCGTTGGTGAGGAATCCCTGCCCGCCTACCATCGCGGCAAGCGGTACCAGCTGCGTTTCGCCATCCAGCGTGTGGCCGTCAGAATCGGTGAAAACGCACGGCTGCTGTTGCAGGTCAAAAATCGTCAGATCGGCATCAAAGCCCACTTCCAGACGGCCTTTGCCCTTCAGCTTCAGTCCGTCTGCGGCATGTGCGGTCACGCAGTCGATCACCTGCGGTAAGGTCATGCCCACGTGCAGGAATTTCGACATCACGTGAGCCAGGCTGTGTACCGGCCCGTTAATGCGGTTACGGCAGTAAATATCCGAGCTGATGGTCTGCGGCAGGATACCCTGAGCAATGGCCACCCGCGCGACCTCAAAGCTGAAGCTGGCCGTACCGTGCCCCACATCCAGACGCACGCCGCGCTGGAGAGCCTGACTGACCGCCGCACGCAGCTGGCCTTCGGGCGTCAGGATGCGGTTTGGCTTGCCGTTGTAGCAGTGGGTGATAATGTCACCGGCGGTGAGCAGATCGGCGATTTCATCCAGATTTGGTGGGTTGTTACCGATATGCACCATCAGCGGCAAACCGCCGTTCTCTTTCTGCAACGCTTTTGCCCGTTCGAGCGGTTTAATGCCGTTTTGTTCGACCACGCTGCTGCTGATGCGCGCCTTCAGGCCAACGATAAACTCGGGGCGGCGCTGCAGCGCGGCTTTCAGTGCCGGACCATCGATTCTGGTCATGTCGGCCAGTTCATTCTGGGTCAGGATGCCGCTGCGGGCGATGTTCAGCAGAGCATAAACGCGGGTGGTACAGCTGCGCGTCAGCTGCCAGAAATCGTCAACGTCATCAGCCCCGGTACTGCCCGCATCGACTACAGTGGTCACACCGGTGTCGATGCCGATGCGATCGGCTTCATCATGATAAATCGGTGATTTTGGATAACAGTGAACGTGTGAATCAATCCAGCCCGCGCTCAGCCAGTAGCGTCCGGCCAGATCCCATTCCCGTGCGGCCGGGCCGGTGACCGTGCCCGTGGCTGCGATTTTTCCCGTCCGTATCGCCACATCGCTCAGCGAACCCTCGCTGAGGCGGGCATTACGGATAATCAGGTCATACATGGTTAACCTCCGGATCGTGGCGGCACCGGCCGCCACAGTGAGTGATTACAGGGCAATCGGGAAAAGGGCACCGAGCACCATCGCCCCGAGAATCGCCCCGCCGGTAATCGGTTTACCCCAAAGGTAAAACAGCAGTGAACCCACCAGTGAACCCAGACCAATCGGTATCGATGCGCTCATCGCGGAGAGGATAATCAACGGCCCGAGGAAGCGGCCAGAGGTGTTTCCCGCGCCCATCATCACATCCGCTCCGTAGGTGGAATCACTGTTATTTATGGTGAATTTACGAGCCAGAATAATGAGGTAGCCCACCGCCAGCCCAAGGACCAGTCCGGTCGCCAGTGAAGCAGCAAAGTTAGCCACCGGAAAGATAAACCCGGCCCCCAGCAACAGCGCTGGCACGCCCAGGCCAATACCGGTCTGAATTGCGCCGCCGATATCAAGGATGCCAACCAGCGATCCCTCGATGATGCGGGCAAACAGGAAGCTGGCACCGAAGGCCGCGACCGCGCCATAAACGCCGGTTTCCATTCCTGAACGCAGCATGGAAACAAAGGCCACTTCGTTAAAGGCACCCAGGCCATAGACGTAATACATATGCGTACCGGCAAACACCCCGGCAGAGAGCAGACCGACAAAGATCGGGAATGACCAGTCGTCGTACCAGAATCCGCGTTTTGACTCTTCCATTTCCATCGTCCTCTTATTTGCCGCTCAGGGAGTTGTGGATCATCTCCAGCCAGCCCGGTACGCCGAGCTGGAAGGATTCCAGCATCTTCATATCGAAACCGCGGAAGAAACCACTCATCACAAACAGCAGCACAATGGCGGCCATCATCACTTTGGTAACGCGGTTCCAGCCCGCCTCCTCGACCCCCTTACCGATCAGGATGCCCAGTACCAGGCCCGGTACGGCATTGCCCATGATCAGCTGCGCGAGGCCCCCAAAGATGGTGGCCCAGAAACCTGATTTCTTACCGGCATCGATCGCTGCCAGCCAGAAAATTACCGGCATCACGGTATTCACCAGCAGATTGGCTGCCGGAACCAGCACCTTAACCGCCGTCACCTGGAGCGCAGCGGGAACCGCTGAGGCGGTGGAATTGAGAAATGCCACGACGATCATGCCGATGAGGCCGCAGGCGATCGCCATCTTTTTCGGATTGTGCAGAGTTTCCGCAACGTTACGGTTCTTCACCATCAGTGCGGCGGCCCCCCAGTTGGGGATAATGCGATGGTCAACGTCCTGGGTAAACGATCCTGCGGCGACCGATGACGCCCAGGCGTTAAAGAAGAAGCCCAGTCCGAACGAAAAGTGTGAAGCCGGATCGCCTTCACAGGAGTTCAGTTCACCCAGTGTACGAAATGCGCCCATTCCCTGAGACGTCGGAGCATGAAACATACGGGCAGCACCGGCACCCACGCCGACCCCAACCAGCCCGCCGATAATCAGCGATTTAAATAAAATGATTAAAAACATCAGCTTATCCTTTAATTTTATTGCCTAACGTTTTTAGCTTGTCTGAGAAAACACCACCTGCCCGACATCAATAACCGAGACATTGACGACAATCGCCAGTTCGACGCGGTAGAGGCGTCGTTCGCGAGCAAGGAAGAAGAACAGAAACTTCTCGGTTTTGACGCGCTCCGTGGCCCGCAGTACCTGAACGTTAACCGGTTCAATGCGCAGCAGGATTTTGTTGGTGGATTTCAGTACCGTGTTTTGTACCCGGCTGAGGGCATCAGCAAAGGCCTTGCCTTTGCTGTCGCCCTGACCGCTGACGCTCACCGTGGTGGTGAATTGCTCTTTCATCAGCCGTGCTTCTTCTGCCAGGCCAGAACCAGACGCTCACCCAGCTCTTCTTTATCCATAAAGCCGAAGCCCAGCACGTTCGCACCTTCGTTGATGGCGGTGACGCCTTCATCAACGGAGCGCATGCCGTATTTTGCTTTGTAACCATATTTGGTCTGGGCGGTAATCGCCCCGGCACCGCCGCTGCCGCAGAAAGAGATACCGAAGGTGGCATTTTCGGCCTTCATTACGTCACCGAGCTTCATATCCGCCGCAACGCCCGGCACAACAATGGCTTTACCCCCGGCTTTCTCTACGCCTGCGGCGACTTTCTGGCCTTTACCTAAACGATCGCCGATCACGACAATAATTTGAGACATGCTGTCATCCTTCTTCTCTGATTGGTTTTTTCGCTGCCGAACGGTCAGCGGGTCTGAGCGCATCGGGCATTCTCTTTCGCCACTTCAAAGTGGACGGAGAGAAGCCAGGCTTCCTCTTTGGGCAGGTTGCCAAACAGATCCACCACCTGCTGCGCCAGCGCCATCGACTCTGCTGAAATATCTTCAAACAGCTCTGCGTCCACCTCCGGCAGTGGTTCACCGGTCAGCGAGCGGAGCGCCATGGCCCTGACGTGGGAGGTCAGCATCTGCTGCTGTACGGCATCCGGCATGATGGCTCTTTCTGCAAACAGTCTGGCAATCTTCGCCATCACCTGTTCAGCCAGAGCCTGAATCTCTTCGCTGTGTTCTGTGGCCGTCAACGTTCCATTACTCACATCGTTCTCCTGTGTTACGTTTTGGCGAATACCAGAAACCGGGTTGCTGATGTGATTAAAGTACTGCTGGCGGGGGGCTCTGTGGAGAACGACTTTTTCCACTTCGAAACGGAAATATTGGCGACAGGAGCGATCTCACTCGCAAAAATGTGACGCGCTGGGTTGACCATGTCAGTTTGACTGGCATGGTGCAGCCAGAGGGAAATGCGGCCTGTTCCGGGGGTTAACGCAATAAAAACAACGCTATCGTGAGACGGAAAGAAAAACGGAAGAGGAAAGAACGGGTAGCGGAGAAACGGGCCCGCTGAGGGGCCCGGTGGTGATTAGCGGAATTTCTTGTGGCCTTCGTCACGGGTTGCGGCAAACTTCTTCGCCTCTTCCCTGGCTCCGGCTAAATCACCGGCATTTGCCAGTTTCAGGCTGGTATCAATCTGGCCAATCAACTTATCCATCTGGGCATGATAGTCCCTGACTTCTGGACTGTCGGCGGGCTGGCCATCAAGTTTGTCCGGGGTATGAGTTTTCGCATCACTGGCGGCGGTGCGCATATCACTTAAGGCGCGTACCATCTCGGCCTTATTATCGGTTTTCTCTACCGTCCGAAGGGCACCCTTCAGCACGTCCATGTCGCCTTCAAGATCCTGTGCCAGCAGTGGGGAGGCGGCGCACAACAGGGCAGAACTCAACATTGCAATCAGTATTTTACGCATATCCGATCCTGTTTTTATCAATGGATATCAAGCTGCAAAAAGGTGACCTTGCAGTCACCTGTTATAGTACGCCTCAACGGTGAGATTATTGTCCAGCAATATTCATTTCCGGCAGCAAAACCGAGCCGCACTGAATATTGCTGCGGGTTTCAATGTCGCTGCCAACGCTCACCATATTACGCCACATCTCTTTCAGGTTACCGGCAATGGTAATTTCACTGACCGGATACTGGATCACACCGTTTTCTACCCAGAACCCGGACGCTCCGCGCGAGTAGTCACCGGTGATCCCGCTCACGCCCTGCCCCATCAGTTCGGTGACCACCAGACCGGTACCGAGCTGCCTGAGCATCTGTTCAAAACTGTGGCCCTGGCCGGCAATACGCCAGTTGTGGATCCCTCCGGCATGGCCGGTGCTTTGCAGCCCCAGCTTACGCGCAGAGTAGCTGGTCAGCAGCCAGGTTTGCAGAACGCCATCCCTGATAATCTCGCGCTGGCGAGTGCGGATGCCCTCACTGTCGAACGGCGTGGAGGCCAGGCCTTTCAGCAGATGCGGCTGTTCTTCGATGGTCAGCCATTCCGGCAGGATCTGCTGGCCGAGAGAGTCCAGCAGGAAAGTGGATTTGCGATAAACGCTGCCGCCGCTGATGGCTCCCACCAGGTGTCCGAACAGGCCGGTCGCCACTTCAGCGGCAAACAGCACCGGTGCTTTCATGGTGGAAAGCTTACGCGGTGACAGCCGCGACAGCGTGCGTCGGGCGCACTCTTCACCCACCGACTCCGGTGAATTCAGATCGGTTATTGCCCGTCCAATTGTGTAGGCATAATCGCGCTCCATTCCGCCGTTCTCCTCCGCAATAACGCAGCTGGAGAGGGAGTGGCGGCTGGAGCAGTAGCCCTGCAGCATGCCGTGACTGTTGCCAAATACCTTGATCCCTACGTGGCTGTTAAAGCTGCCACCTTCGGTGTTGGTGATACGTTTATCGACATTCAGTGAGGCCTGTTCCGCCCGAGCAGCCAGTTCAATGGCGCGATCCGCATCGATCTCGGCGGGATGGAACAGATCCAGATCCGGGGCATCAAACGCCAGCAGATCGCGATCGGCAACGCCAGCATACGGATCCGGCGAGGTGAAGCGGGCGATATCAATCGCCGCCTGTACGGTGCGCTTAATCGCTTCCGGGCTGAGATCGGTCGATGAGGCGCTGCCTTTGCAGTTCTGATGATAAACGGTAATGCCCAGCGCACCGTCGCTGTTAAATTCGACGTTTTCAACTTCACCATAGCGCGTGCTCACGCTGATGCCGGTCGTTTTGCTGACGGCGACTTCCGCCCCATCAGAACCGGCTTTTGCCAGTTCGAGCGCCGTTGCGACCGCCTGTTCAAGGATTTTTCGCTGTTCTGCAACCTGGGAGAGTAATTTCATCGACCTGCCGTATAATTAACAGTGCGGTTTTACCGTGGCCTAACTCGTTCATATTCTGAGTGTTAAACCATCGACCTGGCCGCGCATGGGTGATAAGGGTTAATTTGAGTCTAACAGACTCAGAGAACAATTTCGCAGTAGCCGACGTTTCCTGATAGCATTAGCCTCTTTTTCTGGAGCCTAACCATGACCAAGCAGCCTGAAGACTGGCTCGATGACGTACCCGATAACGAAGAAGAAGAAGACGAAGAGATTATCTGGGTCAGTAAAAGTGAAATTAAACGCGATGCCGAAGCGCTGAAACGCCTGGGCGCCGAGCTGGTAGAACTGGGGAAAAATTCCCTGGACCGTATCCCGCTGGATGAGGATCTGCGTGCCGCCATTGAGCTGGCGCAGAAAATCAAAAAAGAGGGCCGTCGTCGTCAGCTGCAGCTGATCGGTAAGATGCTGCGCTCGCGTGATGAAGAACCGATCCGCACCGCGCTGGATAAGCTGAAAAACCGCCATAACCAGCAGGTGGCGCTGTTCCACAAGCTGGAAGTGCTGCGCGATCGCCTGGTTGAGCAGGGTGATGAAGCCGTCCCGGATGTGCTGAATCTGTATCCGCATGCCGACCGTCAGCAGCTGCGCACGATGATTCGCAATGCGCAGAAAGAGAAAGCGGATAACAAGCCGCCGAAAGCCTATCGTCAAATCTTCCAGTATTTACGCGAGCTGGCCGAAGCCTGACCGGCACGGACAGGGCAGCAAATCTTGCGCCCTGTCCCGATCTTCCTCAGCGTTAACGCCTGCCGCCGAAGACGCGTTTACTACTTTTCCGCTTTAGCCAGACGATCCAGCAGCTTCTGGTGAATGCCGCCGAATCCGCCGTTGCTCATCACCAGGATATAGTCGCCCGGCTGGGCTTTTTTGGCAATCATCTCAACCAGCGTATCCACATCCGCACTCCACTGAGCGGGCTGCACGCAGGCTTCCGCGACTTCAACCACCTGCCAGGGAATGTGATGCGGCTGGTACAGGAAGACTTCGTCGGCACGGCCCAGTGCTGGTGCCAGATCGTCCTTGCTGATGCCCATTTTCATGGTGTTGGAGCGCGGTTCCAGCACGGCCAGGATCCGTGCGGTGCCACCGACTTTGCTGCGCAGCGCCGCCAGCGTAGCGAGGATCGCCGTTGGGTGATGGGCAAAGTCGTCATAGACTTTAATACCGTTGCTCTCACCGCGCAGCTCCAGGCGGCGGCGGGCATTAATAAAGTCGTTAAGCGCACGACCGGCATCCTCCGGCTTCACCCCGACGTGACGCGCAGCCGCAATCGCCATCATGCCGTTGTGCATGTTGTGTTCGCCCACCAGCGACCAGTTCACCTCAGCAACACGCTCACCGTCCAGATACACCTCCCAGTGGGAGGCATCCGGCGTCAGTTTCTTCACCTGCCAGTGCCCGTTGTCGCCGACGATCTCCTGCTCACTCCAGCAGCCCATTGCCATCACCTGCTTCAGGTTCGCATCGTGCTCCGGCAGGATGATTTTCCCCTGACCCGGCACAATCCGCACCAAATGATGGAACTGCTTCTGAATCGCCCGCAAATCGTCAAAGATATCCGCGTGATCGAACTCAAGGTTATTGAGGATCAGCGTACGCGGGCAGTAGTGAACAAATTTGGAACGCTTGTCAAAAAATGCACAGTCGTACTCGTCCGCTTCAATGACAAAAAATGGGCTTTTTCCTAAATTTGCCGAGACGTCGAAATTGCCCGGTACGCCCCCAATGACAAAGCCCGGTTCATAGCCGCAGGCCTGTAAAATCCACGCGGCCATGCCTGCCGTAGTGGTTTTGCCGTGCGTGCCTGCCACGGCGATCACCCAGCGGTCGCGCAGGACAAAATCGTGCAGCCACTGCGGCCCGGAAAGGTAAGGAATGTTACGCTCCAGCACGGCTTCGACACAGGGATTACCCCGGCTCATCGCGTTGCCGATGATCACCAGATCCGGTGCCGGATCGAGTTGGGATGCATCATAACCTTGAATTAAATCAATGCCCTGCTTCTCCAGCAGCGTGCTCATTGGCGGGTAGACATTAGCATCTGAGCCGGTGACGTCGTGTCCCAGCGAACGTGCCAGCATCGCCAGGCCGCCCATGAAGGTGCCACAGATACCGAGGATGTGAATACGCATAAAGGGTCTGTTCCTTAAAAGTTCGTCGCACAGTGTAACGCCCCCATCGTGCGGAAGAAACGGATTTACCCTATGTTCTTTACCGTTCAATCGGCTAAACTGCGTACGCATACGTCGCAGTTTGGAAAACAGGCTGCCACTCAACCGCAGATTCAGGGATTGTGTTATGAAAACGTTAGGCGAATTTATCGTCGAGAAGCAACACGACTTTCCACATGCAACGGGTGAACTGACCTCATTGATCTCCGCGATCAAGCTGGGTGCAAAAATCATCCACCGTGATATCAACAAGGCCGGCCTGGTTGATATTCTTGGCGCAAGCGGCGCTGAAAATGTGCAGGGCGAGCAGCAAATGAAGCTCGATCTGTACGCGAATGAAAAACTGAAAGCCGCGCTGAAGGCCAGGGGTATCGTTGCCGGTATCGCCTCTGAAGAAGAAGACGAAATCGTTATCTTCGAGGGTGTGGAAAACGGCAAATACGTCGTTTTAATGGACCCCCTCGACGGTTCTTCAAACATTGATGTCAACGTTTCCGTTGGCACCATCTTCTCCATTTACCGCCGTATTACCCCTCCCGGTACGCCGGTAACAGAAGAAGACTTCCTGCAGCCGGGCAGCCAGCAGGTTGCCGCGGGCTATGTGGTTTACGGTTCGTCCACCATGCTGGTGTACACCACCGGCTATGGCGTTCACGCCTTTACCTACGATCCGTCACTGGGTGTGTTCTGCCTCAGCGCGGAAAAAATGACCTTCCCGGAGAAGGGCTACACCTACTCCATTAACGAAGGTAACTATATTAAATTCCCGCAGGGCGTGAAGAAATACCTCAAGTTCTGTCAGGAAGAGGATTTAGCAACTCACCGTCCTTACACCTCACGCTACATCGGTTCTCTGGTAGCGGACTTCCACCGTAACCTGCTGAAGGGTGGCATTTATCTCTATCCCAGCACGGCCAGCCATCCGAAAGGAAAACTGCGACTGCTGTATGAATGCAACCCGATGGCGTTTCTCGCCGAACAGGCGGGCGGCAAAGCCAGCGACGGTAAAAACCGTATTCTTGACCTGGTACCGGAAACGCTGCACCAGCGTTCACCCTTCTTCGTCGGCAACGATCATATGGTAGAAGATACCGAGCGTTTCCTGCGTGAATTCCCGGATAACTAACGGTTAATCAGGGCGGTCATCTGGCCGCCCTGTTCTTTTTTTATCCGCTATGCCGGATAACCTTTAACCCTGCCACGTCCCGCCTCATCACAACGTTGGGGATCCCCGTGAATCGCGCTGCCGGTCGCCGGTTCAGAAGAGTCTGCTATCGCTCCGGTGTCGTCTGAAACGCTGAAAAAGGGCAGGACTTTAGATTTGACCTGGCTATAATAGCCAGCACTCAACCTACTATGATTTAAGGAACTCAGAATGAGCCTGAACCATGTACCAGCGGGCAAAGACCTGCCAGAAGATATCTACGTTGTTATTGAGATCCCGGCTAACGCCTCACCGATCAAATACGAAGTAGATAAAGAGTCTGGCGCTCTGTTCGTTGACCGCTTTATGGCGACAGCAATGTTCTATCCGTGCAACTACGGTTACATCAACAACACTCTGTCTCTGGATGGGGACCCGGTTGACGTGCTGGTACCAACGCCTTATCCGCTGCAGCCGGGCTCAGTGATCCGCTGCCGTCCGGTTGGCGTGCTGAAAATGACCGACGAGTCTGGCGAAGATGCCAAACTGGTCGCGGTACCACACAGCAAACTGACCAAAGAATACGATCACATTAAAGATGTGAACGACCTGCCTGAGCTGCTGCGCGGCCAGATCACCCACTTCTTCGAGCAGTACAAAGCGCTGGAAAAAGGCAAATGGGTTAAAGTGGAAGGCTGGGAAGATGCTGCTGCGGCTAAAGCAGAAATCATCTCCTCTTTCGAGCGTGCTGCTAAGCAGTAATTGCCACACGCTTGATAAAAAAACACCGCTCACTGAGCGGTGTTTTTGTTTTCACTGTCAGGCCGGTTATTCCCCGGCCTCTCTTTGCAGCCAGTCACCGCTTACGATGCGCTTTCTGCCTGAGACGGAACGCTGATACACGTACAGCCATGCACTACCGTAAGGGGTTTGTAACAGCTCTCGCTTATACTCACCGCCGGTTTCTCGCAGAGCATCCAGCTCGCCCAGGGTTGAGGCATCGATCCGATAAACTTCACAATAGACCCTGCCCTCACCCGGGACCACGCCCGGGTAATGGCCAAGGCTGTAGAGCTCATAGCCGTCGATCTCATGATCGCCCAACCACTGCCCGTTCGTCATCCAGTGACTGTTACCTTGCTTGCGTCGCAGACTGCCGTAAACAATTATTCGCATTGCTAGAACTCAAACTGATAAAGCACATCCAGAGCCTGATCTATGCCAGACACTGCTTCCAAATAGAGTTTGGGCATCAGGCGATAACGCAGAGTTAACGTCGCCAGTGAATCAAATATGCCAACACCATATTTTACCTGTAGACCCGGCAGCACATAGCCGCTGACCTGCACCTGCTGGCTGTCGCCAACACCTGCAGTATCCAGCGCCAGATTGCTGACACCGAAGGCCTCGCCGATTTTACCCACAACTTGACCACTTTGTGCAACCCCCAATCCCACCAGCGCTGAAGTTAATGCGTCACTGTCGCTGCCGCTGGTCTGCAAGCCCTGCCCGCGCAGCAGATAGGAAAGCGCTTCCTGCTGGGACATCGCCGGGTCGGAGAAGACTTCCGCCTTCGGTTCGTCCGCCAGCCCGGTCACCCGGACGCCTGCGGTCACATCATCTTCGGTGGCTTCCGGATTACGGATCGCTTCAATGTTGAGATACGGTTGATCCGGTGGACCGGCAAACTGCAATTCTCCTTTACGAACAATCAAATCCTGGCCATAGGCATGGAAGCGGCCGGACGGAATGTTAATCTGACCGTTCAGGCCGAGTCCGCGTTTATCCTGCACCAGTTTCAGATCGCCATTCAGCTTCGCCTTCAGCCCAAAAGCACTGAGGCGCACATCGTCACCAACGTGGATAACCAGGTTGCTGTTGATCGGAATTGAGGTGGATTTCGGCGCAATCGGCTGCAGGTTTTTGTCCAGCAGCACCTCATCCGAAGACACGCCGACGGCGCTTTCCGGCACTTCCTGCACCGTAATCCGCGCCCACGGAATATCAACCCGGCCATCAAGATTGAACATGTCCGGCGTGGCTTCGAATACCAGGTCCGGCGAAACGTCCATCCGCACCATCGGCGGTACGGTCACCCGTACCCGATCGCCCCTGGCCGCGACTCTTGCCCGCCAGGCATTCAGCTGGCTCCAGTCGGCATTACCGTTAAGCGCAATCTGGCCCCGCGATGTCTGAATAACCCCTTCCAGCGTTGACCCCGTACCGTTAAACAGCATGGAGAGGTTGGCGGTGGTCAGATCCACCGGCATAAAGCTGCCTTCCACGTCCACGTTACGCAGACTAAGCTGGCCAAACACCTGCGGCTTTTGCAGATTGCCCCCCAGGCGGAGGTTGCTGTTTAACACCCCGCTGACTTTCTCACCCTGCATCAGCGCCGGATTGAGCATCGCCAGCGACAGCCTGGTGATATTGACGTTGCCGGAGAGCGTACGACGCCCCTGCGGATCGGCAATCTGCACGTTGCCATCCAGCTGGCCGTTGTTGGCAATGCGGATCAGCCAGTCGAGCTGCGCACGGCCATTTTTCAGCGCCGCATTCAGGTTCAGGGTATCAAAGGCGATCGGCAGCGTATTCCCCTGCACATCCTGAGCGACTTTCACCCCGTTGCCCTTCAGCGAAATACGTCCGGTTGGCAGGGCGCCATCGGCGGTCCAGCTGACATCGGCATCACCGCTGAAAGAGCCATTCAGCGCTGTCTCTTCCGGCATAAACGGTTTGATCATCGCCAGATCAAAGCGATTGAGCACCACCCGCGCGCGGCCGGACGGACCGGCTTCTACCGTCTGGGGAACGCACAGCTCGGCGTTGGGGTTCTGCCAGCAGTGCGGTCCGATGCTGATGGTCTGTTTGCTGTTGAGGTAGTCCAGGGCGATCGCGCGGGTTAACCGCCATTCACCCACCGGCGTGTCGAAGCGGGTGTTGTTGAGCGTGCCCTGCCAACGCTGTGTGGCACGGTCAAAGCTGCCGTTCAGCGCCAGCTGGCCGGAAACCGGTTCACCCTGCACAGTCAGCTTCAGCTGATGCTGCTTCTCGCTGCCGCTGGCATCCAGCACCAGCTGCGAAAGGGTCAGCGCATCCTGCTTAACCTGATCGACTCGCAGATTCAGCTTGCCCTGAATCTGCTCACCGGAGCTGACATCGCCTTTCAGCAGCACGCGGCCAATACGCAGTTCCTGCCAGCGCAGCCCGCTGGCGGTCAGATCGGCCAGCAGCTGTGGGGTTTTCAGATCGCCGCGGGCGCGGAGGGTCCCTTTGGCTACACCGCCAAGGCCCGGCAGCGCATTATCCAGATGTTGAGCGTCGATATCCGCATCCAGATTCAGCTTGTCGCCCAGCGAACCTTTCAGGTTCACGTTATTGCGCCCCAGAATCAGCTTAATGCCGGGAATATCCCACTGGTTGTAGCTGTTGCCGTACAGCGTGCCGTCGGCGCTAATCGCATTGTTACGTACGTTGCCGCGCAGCTTCAGCTCCGGCACGCGCATCTGCCAGCTACCGCCGTACAAACTGCCGCGCGTGGTTATTTTACCGTCCAGCTTCGCGGGCCAGTCCGGATACTGCTTCGCGGTGTTGATGCCGTTCAGGATCAGCTCGCTGTTCCAGCTGATGGCCTTGCTCCAGTCCACCATCGCTTTCAGATCGGCGGTACCCTGCAGCGCAGCCAGCCTCAGTTTTTCTATTGAGAGCTGCTCAACGTTGCCCTTGCCATCAAGGGTAACCGTGGCGGGCGGCACGCCCTGCCCCTGTAGCGCGGCCTTCAGCGACATCACATAGTCGGTCGCCTTGCCCTTGAAGCTGAAGTGGAAGTTATCCGCCTCGTACTGCGTTTCTCCCGACAGTGGCCAGCGCAGCTGAGGGCTTTGCAGCGTCATATTCAGCGGCAGGCCCGCTTCGGCCAGCCGGGTATCGGCATCCAGCTGCGCGCCCACCGGACCAGAAAGATTCAGCGCCAGGGTCAGTGTGTCGCGCAGCTGGCCTCCCAGCGCCATTTTGATCTTTTCGCCCTTCAGCGGCTCAATGTTCATCTCACCGTTGAGGGTGAGGTTCACCGGCCAGTTGCCGCTCAGCGTGGCCTCTCCCTGCGCGTTCAGCTGTCCCTGAAGCGCATCCACGTCCAGCGTTTGCAGCGCCAGATGGTTGTTCTCGGTTACCGCTTTCACCAACAGGCGGTTAACGGTGATATCGGTATCGCCGGTCAGACGTAGTTGTTCACCGAGAATCTGCTGTACGTTAACGTCCAGCGGCAACGTGAATTCCGGGAGGTTCGGCAGCAGCGGCTGTTCGAACATCGCTTTCAGCGTTTCGCCCAGCGGTTTTTCTTCCGGCTGAGGATGCTGAATTTTCGGCTCTACGATTTCTTCCTGGGCAACTTTCGCCACCTTCGGCAGGGCAATCAGCAGCCCCTGAATATGGGTTGGCGTCAGCGTCATGCCGCGCCCTTCCCAGTGCATACCGCTGGTAAAGTCCGCCAGCGAAACCGCCGTATCGTCAATCTTTACGTTAATATTGTGCAGCGCCAGCCGGCTCAGCGTCAGCGGGTACGGCGTGCTGATTTCGCCGATCGGCGAATCGTCCTCAACCGGTGGCGTGTCCGATGTCGCCAGCTTTTTGCTGTCCACCGCCACATAAACGTCTTTCAGCGACAGGTCGTTAACGCAGAATGCACTCTGCTTCAGGCAGCCCAGCCGCAGCGCCAGATGAAGCTCTCCGGCGTCAACCGATACGCCGGGCATCTCGTATTTGACGCCCTTCAGCGTCAGATCGCGCCAGCCGCCGTTGACCTGCTGGATATCCAGCCCTGGTACCCAGCGGGCGGCGGCGTTCAGCGTCAGATGCAGGCCGCTGGTGGTACCCAGCAGAAACGCCATGCCGCCCAGCAGCAGGACAATAAAAATAAGAATGCCCGTCAGGCCCTTTTTCCACCACGTCATAGTTCAGGCCCCAGTCCAATGTAAAACTGAATATCGCGATCGTCCCTGTCGCCGATAGGGCGGGCAATATCCACCTTGATAGGTCCTACCGGCGACTGCCAGCGCACGCCGAAGCCCGCGCCGGTTTTAAAGTTACTTTGTTTGATATCGTTAACGGCTTCACCGGAATCGACAAACACCGCGCCCCACCATTTGCCTGTGACATTGTACTGGTACTCCAGCGAGCCGGTGGCCAGCTTGGAAGCACCGGTGAGCTTGCCGTCGTCGTCGCGCGGCGAAATACCTTTGTATTTGTAACCACGGATGCTGCGATCGCCACCGGCGAAGAAGCGCAGGTCGGGCGGGACTTTTTCGAAGTCGTTGGTTTCAATCCAGCCGAGATTACCGCGCACCACGAACCGGTGCTTGTCTTCCAGGGTACGGATCCAGACGTTTTGCGCCTGTACCACCGCGAAGTCGACGTCCGATCCCCACGTGGTATCGGAAACGTCCAGCGAGTAGCGCTGCGAGTCGCCCCAGGTCGGCATTAAGCCGCCGCGTGAACGGGTGCGGTTAACGCTGACGCCCGGATAAAGCAGCATTGTGGTATTAGTGACGCTGCCCTGAGTAAAGTGATCGAGGCTCCAGCGCAGATTAATCGCCCGCTGCCAGCCGCTGGAACTCTCCCAGTAGCGTGATGCCGCCAGCGTGCTGGAATCGGCTTTCGTATCGTTAAGATCGGTGCGTTTCAGGCCACCCTGGAACAGGTAATACTGTTCCAGCGGGTTTTTCAGTAAGGGGACTTTATAGCTGAAATCCAGCTGCTGTTCCGGGCCAGAGATATTGGCGCTGGTAGAGAAACTGTGTCCTCTGGAGTTAACCCACGGCTTTTTCCAGGTCGCTTTGACCCGCGGCCCAACGTCGGTAGAGTAGCCTACGCCGGTTTCAATGGTATTTTCGGTGCGGGGCGTGACGACGCCGTGCAGCGGTAATATCTTGTTTTCACGGCTTTTATCAAACTCAGGTGCCACCACCACCGAGTTAAACCAGCCGGTGGCGGAGAGGCGGCGGTTGAGCTCGGCCAGGTCGCGTGATGTGTAGTAATCGCCCTGCTTAAACGGCAGCAGATTTTGCAGATAGTCCTCACGGATTTGCGAACCTTCAAACGTCACCGGGCCGAAGCGATAACGCTGGCCGCTGTCGTAATCAATATCCCAGAAGGCCTCTCGCCGCTCGACCGATACGCCGAGCTCACTTTTAAGATACTCACCGTCAAAGTAACCTTTGCGCAGCGCCAGGCCAGAAAGAGAACTTTTAAAGCTGTCATACTTACCGTGATTGAGTACGCTGCCAATCCTGGGTTTTCCGTCACGCACCAGCTGCTGCATGTCACTGTCGGTGCGCGCACCGCCGCGCAGGATAATGGTTTCACCCGCAATTTTCACCGGCTCTCCGGGAGTGACTTTGGCTATCAGCACCGGTCGCCCGCCCTTTGCCGGGGGGGGAAGCAGTTCAAAGTCGATCTGCGGCTCATAATACCCCAGCGCCTTCAGGCCCTCTTTCACCGCCACGCTGACGCGCGAGCGGAAGCGCCCGTCTGAGGTAACTTCATCATTGGTGATCGTGGATAAACGCGCCCTGACGTTCTTCTGTAGTTCTCCGGACAATCCTGTCACCTGCAAACGCACGTTGGCCGCTTCTGCGGCAGGTGCGGCGATCAGCAAACATGACATGCAATAGACATGAATTCGTGGCACGCGTACTCCCGTTTTTAGCCAGCCCACCATCCACCGGGCTTTATCTGTAATTATTCAATAGACTTCATGGAGTTTAACGTGCTCTCCGTTTCAAACAAGTTCCAACGCCGTATTTACGAAATGATTCCCGTTCGGAGGACTTTTTGCGGTTTCTTTTCCGGAACCCAGCTCGTAAAGTTGAGGTTGCCACACCGCCGCAATTGTAAGCGCTCGTCGGCACGGTTATAATCACTGTTCAGGCTTTTCACAACCTGATAACCCTTCTGCCCCGGCGTACTTTGCCGAACTGGCGCAGACATTTTTGGCACGGATAGCCCTGTATGCTCAGTACGCTGAATGATGCAGAATCCCGTGCGCTGCCCAGGCCAAAAATGACAAGTGATTAACCCGGCCTCTCTTTATCCGCGCAGTGATGAAACTGAACGCCCATATTAGAGATGAGCCATTGTATGGATAGTGTATGTTAGACAGCTTGCTTGTCATTTTACTGCTGATCGCGATCAGCTCATTCTTCTCCCTTTCAGAAATCTCTCTGGCAGCCGCCCGTAAAATCAAGCTGAAGATCATGGCGGATGAAGGCAACGTCAACGCCCAGCGCGTGCTGAAAATGCAGGAAACGCCAGGGATGTTCTTTACCGTCGTACAGATCGGCCTGAACGCCGTGGCGATCCTCGGCGGTATTGTGGGTGATGCAGCTTTCTCCCCGGCTTTCAGCTCGCTGTTTGGACGGATAGTGGAGCCCGAACTGGCCGAACGCCTCAGCTTCATCTGCTCTTTCACCCTGGTGACCAGCCTGTTTATCCTCTTTGCCGATCTGTTCCCGAAACGTCTTGGAATGATTGCACCGGAAAGCGTGGCGCTGAAAATCATCAACCCGATGCGTTTCTGCCTGTTCCTGTTCCGCCCGCTGGTGTGGTTCTTTAACGGCGGGGCCAACATTATCTTCCGCCTGTTCAAGATCCCGCTGGTACGCAAAGACGACATCACTTCAGACGACATTTACGCGGTGGTGGAGGCTGGAGCGCTGGCAGGCGTGCTGCGCAAGCAGGAGCACGAGCTGATTGAAAACGTCTTTGAGCTGGAATCCCGTACCGTGCCGTCGTCGATGACCTCGCGGGAAAACGTAGTCTGGTTCGATCTGCACGAGGATGAGGCCAGCCTGAAAGGCAAAATCGCTCAGCATCCCCACTCCAAGTTCCTGGTGTGTAATGAAGACATCGACCATATCGTCGGCTATGTCGATTCTAAGGAGCTGTTGCTGCGCGTGTTGGGTAATCAGAGCATGACCCTGAACAGCGGCCTGCAGATTCGTTCGGCGCTGATTGTGCCGGATACCCTGACGCTGTCTGAAGCACTGGAGAGCTTTAAAGCCGCCGGTGAAGACTTCGCCGTAATCATGAATGAATATGCGTTAGTGGTGGGGATCATTACGCTGAACGACGTGATGACAACGCTGATGGGCGATCTGGTTGGCCAGGGCATGGAAGAACAGATTGTTGCCCGTGATGAAAATTCATGGCTGGTTGAAGGCGGCACGCCCATCGATGATGTGATGCGCGTACTGGATATCGATGAGTTCCCGCAGTCAGGCAACTACGAGACGATTGGCGGGTTTATGATGTTTATGCTGCGTAAAATCCCGAAGCGCACGGATTTTGTGAAGTTCCACGGCTACAAGTTCGAGGTGGTGGATATCGACAGCTACCGTATCGATCAGCTGCTGGTCACGCGGGTTGATGCCCGTCCGGCAGCTCCGGTCCTGCCCCGAGCTGCAGAGGCGGGTGCAGAAGAGTAAGTTTTGCTGTCTGCTGTCAGCATTCAGATGCTGGCAGCGGAAGCCGAGTGCCCCTGTGAAATGCCGGGCTGCGGCGCGAGGGACGTTCGGGCACAGAGTCTGGTTCCCCGACGCCGCAGCCAAAGTACAGCCGACAACCCCAGCGAAAACCTGACGGCCACAAAAAAGCCGCTCTGTTAAAAAAGTAGCGGCTTCAAACTCCCGGCGACCAGACATCACACCCCAGCGTATCTTCCTGACATTAGTTAAATTCTGTCTGGAGGCGCAGAACCTGACGGTTCACTTCTGACATCACACTAAAATGCTGCTTATCTTTCACGCGAGGGAGCAGGATTTTTCCCTTATCAAACTCAAACGCGCCAACATCCTTAATATACAACCGACCACGAAACAGCGTCTTAACGTACTTAGCGACCTGAAGTGGGTTATAGCGTTGGAATATTTTCATTGTTGATGGTACTCCTGAATATTTAACGTACGCTCCGTCCGTCATCAAATCAGAAACGAATCCATGAAGCGCAAAGCGATTAAACTATAGAACATAGATTGCTTTCCATGTCCTTATTTCCCAATTTTTTTACTACTTTTACACATCATTACAGTGCACTATATCATTCAGGCGACAAGTGACAGTATAAACCTTCAGTCCGGCGGGTTTTGTGGTGTGCGTTGCAAAGATGTTATTTCAATGCGACAGCCGCATCATCCACACTTATTATGACAACTGCGTGAACAACTGGTCCGATCACACACCGTTGGAGCCATTATGAGTAAATTTCGTCATGTCATAGCGCTGACCTGCCTGCTGTTGCCGTTGATTGCCTGTGCGCACAATCTGACTGATAACCAGCGCGTCCCCCCGGTCGGTATCGCCGACAGAGGTGAACTGGTATACCAACAGGATAAGTTTAGCTACAAAAACTGGAACAGCGCACAGCTGCCGGGAAAAGTGCGAGTGATCCAGCATATTGCCGGTCGATCGTCGGCAAAGGAGCAAAATGCCGCACTGATTGAGGCCATTAAAGCCGCGAAGCTTCCTCACGATCGCTATCAGACCACCACCATTGTGAATACCGACGACGCTATTCCGGGCACAGGAATGTTTGTACGCAGCAGCATCGAAAGCAATAAAAAGCAGTTCCCGTGGTCGCAGTTTATTGTCGACAGTAACGGCAACGTGCTGCAGGCATGGCAGCTGCAGAGCGGTGGTTCAGCAATTATCGTGCTGGATAAAGAGGGCCGGGTCCGCTTCGCTAAAGACGGTGCGTTAACTCAGGATGACGTTAAGCAGGTGATGACGCTGCTGCGGGATTTAATAAAATAAATCCGCCCGGCTGGAGAAAGCCCTCCCTCCAGCCGACACGGCTGACAGTCTGGTGCTCCAGACTGCCTCCGCTACCCGAATAAATATGGATGCCTGGTACTGTGGCGCATCCATGCTGGCGATCTGTCGTTCAGCGCGCGATCGCCACCGCCGGAGTACCAGGAGGTATAAAACCGCGCTGCTGCCAGTCTCAGGTCTCAGCGGCGATTAAAAAATTGAGACGCGGAATCCCGGGTTAAGGAAGGATTCGCGCGGCGTGTAGTCCAGCGTTTTCCCCTGCCAGTCATTGACGTGCGCGCCCGCCGCCAGCGCTACCGCATGGCCTGCGCCGGTATCCCAGATATTGGTCGGCCCAAAACGCGGATAAAGTTGCGCCTTGCCTTCGGCAACCAGGCAAAATTTCAGCGATGAGCCTATCGCCGTCGTCTGATGCTCGCCCATCTGCTCAAGGTACTCTTTCAGCTCCAGGTCAGATTTAGCGTGTGAACGACTGATCACCACCAGCGGCGGTCGCGCGTCGCGAACATGGATCTGCTCAGTATGACCGCCCTCTTCCTTCCAGGCTTTCCCTTCCGCAGCGGAATACATCACGCCCAGTACCGGTGCATACACCACGCCCAGCACCGGCTTCCCCTTATCAATCAGGGCAATATTGACGGTAAATTCACCGTTGCGCTTGATGAACTCTTTGGTGCCGTCCAGCGGGTCCACCAGCCAGTAGGTTTGCCAGCCCTGACGCGTCTGCCAGTCGGCCGGATCTTCCTCGGAAAGGACCGGGATCTGCGGTGAAAGCGACCGCAGCCCGGCAACAATAATGTTATGTGCTGCAATGTCCGCCGCCGTCACCGGCGAATCATCGGATTTACGTTCCACATCCACCGGCGTGGGTGCGTCATAAACCTTCATAATTGCATCACCTGCTTCACGTGCCAGCTGGCAAATTTGTTGTAACACTTTCCACCTCCCGCTCGAATTCATACTGGCCTGCTGCCATCCGACAAATGCCAAAGCCCGCGACTAAGCAGAGCGATCCGCTGTAGCCGCTTAACCACAGGTAGCCATTGATTTTCAAAAGCATAGCGTAGAACGCCTCTGTGATGACACTGTTTTGGTTATTTTATGCCAAAACGCCAGGCGTTCCCCACCGTTCAGGGCTTTGCGACAAAATGCGGTTCATTACCTGCTTTTGATCACATTTCTCCAGGTCACAACGACAAGTTTTCATCATTTTTTGAGATGGTTATACAAAATAAGTCAGACAACCAGAGGGAGATAACATGTTTAAATCTGGCATTACGCTGCTTGCACTGCTGGTCAGCGGCACGCTACAGGCCGCAACGGTCGATTTTCGTATTCTGGAAACCACCGATCTGCACAGCAATATGATGGATTTCGATTACTACAAGGATCAGCCCACCGATAAGTATGGCCTGGTGCGGACCGCCTCGCTGATCGCCGCCGCGCGCCAGCAGGCAACGAACAGCGTGCTGGTTGATAACGGTGACGTCATTCAGGGCAGCCCGCTGGGAGATTATATGGCGGCAAAAGGGTTGAATCAGGGAGAGGTCCATCCGGTTTATAAAGCGATGAATACCCTGAACTACAGCGTCGGCAATTTGGGCAATCACGAATTTAATTACGGTCTGGACTATCTGCAAAAGGCGATCCACGGCGCACGTTTTCCCTACATCAACGCCAATATTATTGATGTCGCCAGCGGGAAACCGCTGTTCACCCCCTTTTTGATTGAACCGGTAAAGGTGCGCGATCGTGAGGGCAAAGCGCACATGCTTAACGTCGGCTATATCGGATTTGTACCGCCGCAGATTATGGTCTGGGACAAAAAAAACCTCAGCGGTAAGGTCACCGTGGAGGACATCACCGCGACCGCCAAAAAGTGGGTGCCGGAGATGCGTGCCCAGGGTGCTGATATCGTGGTGGCGATTCCACACTCCGGCCTCTCCAGCGAGCCGTATCATGCGCTGGCAGAAAACTCCGTTTACTATCTCAGCCAGGTACCCGGCATTGATGCGATTATGTTCGGTCACGCGCACGCCGTGTTTCCCGGCGACGATTTCGCCGGCATTCAGGGCGCTGATATCAGGCAGGGGACGCTCAACGGCATTCCTGCGGTGATGCCCGGTATGTGGGGCGATCATCTGGGCGTGGTCGATCTGGTGCTGAATAACGAGAGCGGGAGCTGGAAGATGAACAGCGCCAGGGCGGAAGCCCGTCCGGTCTATGATAAGGCATCGAAAAAATCGCTGGCCGCAGAAGATCCGGCGCTGCTCAACGTGCTGGCCGCTGACCATAACGGCACGCGCGAATTTGTCAGTCAGCCGATCGGCAAATCTGCCGACGTGATGGCCAGCTACCTGTCACTGGTGCAGGACGATCCGACCGTACAGATCGTCAATAACGCCCAGCGAGACTACACCGAGCGCTTTATTCAGGGCGATCCTGACCTGGCTCGACTGCCGGTGCTTTCCGCTGCTGCGCCCTTTAAGGCCGGTGGCCGGAAGAACGATCCGGCCAGCTATGTTGAAGTGGACAAAGGGCAGCTGACGTTTCGTCACGCCGCCGACCTCTATCTTTATCCCAACACGCTGGTGGTGATGAAAGTCAGCGGTGCCCAGGTGAAGGAGTGGCTGGAGTGCGCCGCCGGGCAGTTTAATCAAATTGATATCCACAACAGCAGGCCGCAGTCGCTGATCAACTGGGACTTCCGCACCTACAACTTTGACGTGATTGACGGCGTAAACTATCAGATCGACATCACCCGCCCCGCACGCTACGACAGCGAATGCCAGCTGATTAATGCGCAAAGCTCACGCATTCGCGATTTACGTTTTAACGGTCAACCCATCGATCCCAAAGCCACTTTCCTCGTTGCCACTAATAACTATCGTGCCTACGGCGGAAAGTTTGCGGGAACGGGAGAAAAGCAGATAGCGTTTGCCTCACCGGATGAGAACCGCTCGGTGGTCGCCGCCTATATCAGCGCGCAGACGAAAGCCGAAGGCGAGGTGAAGCCGCAGGCAGATCATAACTGGCGGCTGGCGCCGATAGTCAGCGATACACCGCTGGATATTCGTTTTGAAACCGCACCGGGGGAGAAAGCCGCTAAGTTTATTCGCAGCCACGGCCAGTACCCGCTGAAGCAGGTGGCAACCGACGAAACGGGCTTTGCGATTTATCAGCTGAAGCTGCAGTAGCGGGGAGCAGCAGGCGCGCCCGGCAGGGCGCGCCTGAGGAATTACAGAATTTCCAGCAGTTCGACTTCGAATACCAGCGTGCTGTATGGCGGGATTGATGCACCAGCACCCCGCTCGCCGTAGGCCAGGTTGTGAGGGATCACCAGTTCCCACTTCGAACCAACCGGCATCAGGGTCAGCGCTTCGATCCAGCCCGGGATCACGCCGCTTACCGGGAACTCTGCCGGTTCGCCACGCTGTACGGAGCTGTCAAACACGCTACCGTCGATCAGTTTACCGGTGTAGTGAACGCGTACGCGGTCCTGACGGGATGGAATGGCACCTTCTCCCTGGGTCAGTACGCTGAACTGCAGGCCGGTTTCGGTGGTGCTGACGCCGTCACGCTTCGCATTCTCTTCCAGGAATTTCTGACCCTCTACTGCCAGCGCTTTCTGACGCTCCTGACGCACAACTTCAGCGCGCTCGTGAACTTCACGCAGCGCACGATGAACCACATCGACAGGAACCGCCGGGGCATTCCCTTCCAGCGCATCGCGCAGACCCGCCAGTAGCGCCTCTGGTTGCAAACCCTGCAGACCAGATTCCTGCAGCTGCTGGCCAACCTGTAAACCGATACCGTAACTCGCTTGCGCTTCAACACTGTCAAAAGAAGGGGTAGACATGGATTTTCCTTTCATCATTGATAAAACCGAAGGCGAAGCATAACAGCGCAGAGAACGTGCGTAAAATCCCATCTTCTACTGGTGACTTTTGATCGCGAAAGAGAAACAATAATGTCTTCAATTATTCAGAAGGCTCAAATGGTTACCGCGCCGTGTGTCATGCCCCTTCCCGGTATAAAAACAGACCACGTTTGTCCAGATTGCGGAATTTTTTCACCCTACGGGTAACCGGTTCAGCTACAGTGTACTCAGAGGTATAAATGGGCCAAATTGCCCGCCGGCGCAGGAAAAGCCAGCCACGTTTCTCTTTCGCATGGAAAAGCTGGATGGCCAGAATCTCACTGGTGGCGCACGCCGTGCGCCGAAAGGAGGAAGCTATGCCAAACGTATCTAAAACGTCACGCGCTCCCGCTTGGCTCAGCCACGTCTGGCATCTGCCGGACAGGATGCACTGGATGGATCCGCTCCCCACACCCCATCGCCGCGGTATCATCGCCGCCGTCGTAGTGATCCTGCTGGCTTTCCTGTGGCCTTCACCCTCCCCACAGCGCGTGCCGGTGACGCAGCCGCAAAGCAGTTCTGAGGGTACGGAAGTGCCGCTACAGGCCAATATCGCCGACGACTTCCCGCAGGGCAGCAGCACACAGGGGGATTCGCGAGGGCAGTGGCACGACTACACGATTGCTTCCGGCCAGACGCTGGCCCAGCTGTTTCGGGATAATAATCTGCCGGTAAATGATGTTTTCGCGATGGCGCAGGTTGAAGGCAGCGATAAGCCGCTCAGCACGCTCAATGCCGGACAGAGAGTAAGAATTCGGCAAAATGCAGCCGGTGTCGTGACGGGACTGACGCTGGAGTCTGCCAGCGGGGAGATCCTGTTTACCCGCCAGGCGGACGGTTCCTTTCTTCGCGCCCGTTGAGGCTGAAGAAAAGCCGGCAAACAGTGCTGCCGCTTCTGCAAAAATAAAAACGCCGGCACGAGGCCGGCGTTTTTCATTACTTAAAGCGATTAAGCTTCAGCAACCACATTCACGATCAGTTTCGCGAAGACTTCGCTGTGAACCTGGAAGTCCACTTCGTGCTCACCGGTGGTGCGCAGAACGCCGTTCGGCATACGAACTTCGCTCTTGCTCACTTCAACGCCAGCTGCAGTTACAGCGTCAGCGATGTCGCGAGTACCGATAGAACCGAACAGTTTGCCTTCGTCGCCTGATTTAGACGAGATGGTCACTGTGCCCAGTGCGTTGATTTTCTCAGCGCGAGCGTTAGCAGCAGACAGAACGTCAGCCAGTTTAGCTTCCAGCTCTGCACGGCGTGCTTCGAAGAACTCAACGTTTTTCTTGGTAGCAGGAACAGCTTTGCCCTGTGGTACCAGGAAGTTACGAGCGTAGCCCGCTTTAACGTTTACCTGATCGCCCAGGGTGCCCAGGTTTGCTACTTTATCAAGCAGAATAACTTGCATTACCTTATCCTCTTAAAAGTCGTTAATAGACAGTTGCCGTTACTGATGACGATCGGTGTACGGCAGCAGGGACAGGTAACGCGCGCGCTTGATAGCACGAGCCAGCTGACGCTGGTATTTTGCACGAGTACCGGTGATACGGCTTGGTACGATCTTGCCGCTTTCAGTGATGTAGTTTTTCAGCGTTGCGATATCTTTATAATCGATCTCTTGAACGCCTTCCGCGGTGAAACGGCAGAACTTGCGACGACGGAAATAACGTGCCATTTGGCTAGTCTCCAGAATCTATCAATTCAATCTGCTCGGCATGCAATACGAGTTTGTTCAGACCATTGCGCCCTTGATGGCTGCAAATAAACCCCTGAACCGTAAGCGGCGTGCCGACCGTTATACTTTGAGTAATGGCCTGATGGGCCTTGCCGCTGATAATCACCGGCATACGGCACCAGGCTTGCCGGGTAAAACCGGCTTCCACCTGCTGTGAACGGTGCTCTAGCACGAACTGGCAGTGTGGAATTCCTGACGGGCTGACTTTTCGCATCGGCGTCTTGCACACGGTGCCAGACAGCGTCAGACGGTTAGCCGTCACGGAAATTACTCTTCAGAATCCCCAGCATCTGCATCATCAGAGGTTTCGTTAGCGAAATCTTCACGACGCTCACGGCGCTCGTCTTTCGCTTTAACCATCGGAGATGCTTCAGTTACCGCGTGCTTAACGCGCATAACCATGCTGCGGATAACGGCGTCGTTGAAGCGGAAGTTAGTTTCCAGCTCATCGATCGCTTCCTGCGGCGCTTCAACGTTCAGCAGAACGTAGTGAGCTTTGTGCAGTTTATTGATCGGGTAAGCCAGCTGACGACGGCCCCAGTCTTCCAGGCGGTGGATCGTACCTTCTGCACCAGTGATGGTGGCAGAGTAGCGCTCGATCATGCCAGGAACCTGTTCGCTCTGGTCAGGGTGAACCATAAATACGATTTCGTAATGACGCATCGAATTTGCTCCTTACGGATTATTCAGCCTCCTGTCGGGGTCAGCCGCGGCCCATGGAAGCAAGGAACGTGATAAGCCGTAACCAACGATTAGCAGGTTACAACTTGAGAATGCGGCTGAAAAAATTGACGCGTAATCATACTTACGCAACCCGAAAAACTCAAGCAGGTTGCGCAAATAATTCCCACCGCACTGCGCTATTTGTACACGTCGCTAATCTATCCCCATAGCCCGGCGATGGCACGTTTGAACTGGCGAGCAGCTTCTACTGGCGATGCCGCATCACGAATACTACGACCGGCAATAAAAACATGAATCGGGATGCCTTTAAACAAGGGTAGATCGTCCAACGCCAGGCCACCGGTTACGGTCACTTTAAAGCCCATTTCTGCCAGGCGCTTCACGGCGCTGATATCGGCCTCACTCCAGGCAACACCGGCAGCCTGAGCATCGCGACTACGGTGATAGACGACCTGCTGGATCCCCGCGCTGCGCCACGCCTGCGCTTGTTCCCAGGTCCAGAAACCGGTCAGTTCAATCTGCACATCACCGTTAAATTCTTTCGCCACATCGAGCGCGCCTTTTGCCGTATTGATATCGGCACAGCAAATCACCGTAACCCAATCTGCGCTGGCTTCAAAACACATGCGGGAAAGGATGCTTCCCGCATCAGCGATTTTAGCATCTGCCAGCACAATCTTATGGGGATACAGCGCCTTAAGATCGCGGACGGCTCTCACCCCTTCGCCTACGCACAAAATAGTCCCGACTTCGATGATATCGACCTCATCGGCAATCAGGCGTGTGGTTTCATAGGCGTGAGCCAGCGTCTGATTATCCAGAGCAACCTGAAGCATAGGTAACTGAGACATAATAATTCCCTCTTATATCGCCGCCGCAGTGGCGCGATCGATTAATTCCAGCACATCCTGTTCACTCCGGCAGGCGCGTAATCGGTCAAAGTTTTCTTCATCTTCAAACAGATTAACGATCTGCATGATGCCCACCTCCTGATGGGTATTGGCGTCGATCGCCGCCAGCGTAATGAGAATATCAACCGGATCGTTATCCTCATGATGGAAAACAACGGGTTCCTTCAGCGTCACCAGGGCAAAACCGGTTTTGTTCACCCCCTCCTCTGGGCGGCCATGCGGCATCGCCAGGCCTGGGGCAATCACAAAATAAGGGCCAAACTTTTCCACACCATTCAATATGGCCTGATAGTAATGCGGCTCAACGACACCCGCCTCGACCAATAAGTCGACACCAATTTTTACCGCATCCTGCCAGTTGCTGACTTCAACCTGTAGTCTGATGGCATGATTTTGCGCCAGTGAGTCTCGTAGTTTCATCTCTCCTCCTGGCTCAAATCCGCCGGGAAGTGTTCTTTGATAACATCCAGCAGCTTGGGACCAAATTCGGCAGCTGAAAGCATATTGCGTACACCCACAACATACTTATTGCCCGAGACGGTAATTTCGCTGGCAACATGGGTGGAGGCGATAATGATGTCCGCATTGCTCAGTTCACTTTTATATTCACCTACCGCACAGCTGTTCACGCTGTGATTAACGTTTTGCTGAGTCAGAAACTGATCGACCTTCATTTTCATAATCATTGAGCTGCCTTGTCCACAGCCGCATACAGCCAGAATACGTACGGTCATAATGACACTCCTTATTGAGCAGAGGTTTCTGCCAGTTGTTTTTCTGCATCTTCTTCAGCACGTAGCGTGCGTCCTGCGAAAACCATATAAATCAGTGAAATCAGAATGATGACCACCATAAATATCAGCCCCACAGAGACAAATCCCTGCATGATCGGCGGGGCGAGGATTGACCAGTCCGCCATTCCCATCCAGGCACTCATGCCGGTCAGTTTTATTGCCCACACGCAGCCGAAAATTTCTATCATCCCCATTACCAGGCAAATTTTCAGTGCGGCGCGCCAGCCACCAAAGTGATTGGCAAATACGCCAATGGTCGCGTTAGAGAAAAACATCGGGATAAAGCCGGGAATAATCAGCAGGGACGATCCGCACACAATCAGCAGGCCAACGGCGATTAACTGGCCGATAGTCCCCCACAAAAATCCCCAGACCACAGCATTCGGTGCAAAGCTATAGATAGCAGCACAGTCAATGGCCAGTACCGCACCGGGAATCAAACGTTGTGAGATACCGGTGAACGCTTCAGAGAGCTCAGCGACAAACATCCGTACCCCCTGAACGATAATAAAAATAGCGACCGCGAACTGAAAACCGGTTTGCAGGATGTAGAGGGTCCAGTGAGTTTTTCCTGCCATAGCCTGCAACGTATCCAGACCAAACGACAGCAGAATGGCGCCAAAGAAAAGAGTCATCACAATGGCGGTGGAAACGATGTTGTCATGGAATATATTCAGCCATCCCGGCAGATTGAGGTCCTCAACGCTCTCTTCTTTTTTGCCAAGGAAAGGAGCCAGCTTGTAAGCCAGCCACGCCGCAAACTGCTGCTGATGGCCAATGGAGAAGCCGCAGCCATCGGTCACGTCCTGTGTCGGCTTATACATCATATTGGAGGTGATCCCCCAGTAGAGAGAGACCAGCAGTGCAGTACTGATAATAGTGGCCCACATCGAATAGCCCAGGATGTAGAACAACACCGCGATCAGTCCTGCCTGCTGGAACATAATATGGCCAGTGAGCATAATGGTACGAATACCCGTAATCCGCCGCAGCAGGACATAAATGATGTTCAGCGCCAGCGCCAGCAGCACCGCGTATCCCACCCAGCTGTATGCATCCCCCATCCGCTCGATAGTCGCCATCATGGAGGCGTAGGTATCGGAAATCGCGCCGTTAATACCATACACTTCCGACATTTTGGCGACGACGGGCTTGAACGTGCTGGTAAGAATATTGGAGCCGGCCTGCAGCAACATGAAGCCGATGATGGTTTTGATCGTACCTTTGATTATGACGCTCACACTTTTACGCAGCAGGATGTAACCCAGGCAGGTAACAATACCTAACAGCAGTGGGGCGTTGGTCATGACTTGATTAAAGAAAACAGTGAAAACGCTGTAGAGGATATCCATAACTCCCTCCAGAAAGTGAGAGCACGCGAGGCAATCCCCGGGTGTTTGACACCCACTCTATGAATCAAAAGTAATCACCACAAGATTGTATATGATTATTTGTGATGCATCACACAAATTATTTCCACCTCGCTCACCACGTTAACAAAAACAGTTAAAAAACAATCAGTTGAATAATAAAAACAATAAATTAGATAACAAAAATAAATTAAATCATTAAACAATGTGATTTTACGCAGGATTTCTCACTAAAAAATCCAGATTCCGCTATTTTTACATTGCTCAAATGAGAAAAAAATGAAAATATTAATCAATTAAAATCATAAAATGACAACATATGGAAAAGGAGTCAGGTAATGAGCAAAGTGAATAGCATCACCCGCGAGTCATGGGTACTTAGTACGTTCCCTGAATGGGGTAACTGGCTGAATGAAGAGATCGAGCAAGAGCAGGTTGCGGCAGGCACATTTGCGATGTGGTGGCTGGGCTGCACGGGAATCTGGCTGAAATCTGAGGGAGGAGCCAATATCTGCATCGACCTGTGGTGCGGCACCGGCAAACAGAGCCACAGCAATCCGCTAATGAAAACAGGCCATCAGATGCAGAGAATGGCGGGCGTAGAGAAATTACAGCCTAACCTACGCACTACGCCATTTGTGCTCGATCCGTTTGCTATCCGACAGATAGATGCGGTATTGGCGACTCACGATCACAACGACCACATCGACGTTAACGTCGCAGCCGCCGTTTTGCAAAACTGCGCGGATGATGTGCCCTTTATCGGGCCACAAAGCTGCGTCGATTTATGGATCGGCTGGGGCGTACCTGAAAAACGCTGCATCGTCGTTAAACCCGGTGATGTGGTGAAGATTAAAGACATTGCCATTCATGCCATGGATGCCTTTGACCGCACGGCGTTGATTACCCTGCCTGCCGATCAAAAAGCATCGGGCATTCTGCCGGATGGCATGGACAGGCGCGCGGTAAACTACCTGTTTAAAACGCCGGCAGGCTCCCTTTACCACAGCGGCGACTCCCATTATTCCAACTACTACGCAAAACACGGCAATGAGCACCAGATTGATGTTGCACTGGGTTCGTACGGTGAAAATCCGCGTGGAATTACTGACAAAATGACCAGCGCCGATATATTACGGATGGCGGAGTCGTTGAACACACAGGTCGTAATTCCGTTCCATCACGACATCTGGTCAAATTTCCAGGCAGACCCGCAAGAAATACGCGTACTGTGGGAGATGAAAAAAGATCGCCTGAAGTACGGCTTTAAGCCGTTTATCTGGCAGGTTGGGGGAAAATTCACCTGGCCGTTGGACAAAGACAATTTTGAGTATCATTATCCGCGCGGCTTTGATGACTGTTTTACTCTTGAACCCGACCTCCCCTTTAAATCATTCCTGTGATCCGGGGAATGTCTCCGCCGTCAGGCCAGCAGGTCTGACGGCTTCATCTTTTCTTCGTATTTTCAGCCTGTTTCAAATATCATCTTTTAAAATCAACTTTTCTCGGAACAGCTCATGACGGAAGCACAGCGGCATCAAATCTTACTGGAATTTCTGGCGCAAAAAGAGTTCATCACCGTCGATCAACTAATTGATAAGCTAGGAATTTCCCCTGCAACAGCCCGCCGCGACATCAATAAACTGGATGAGTTGGGCAGGCTTAAAAAGGTGCGGAATGGTGCCGAAGCCATCAGCCAGAAGCGCCCACGCTGGACGCCGATGAATCTTCATCAGGCACAAAATCACGATGAAAAAATTCGTATTGCCCACGCCGCATCACAGCTGATTAATCCCGGTGAAAGTGTGGTGATCAACTGCGGGTCCACGGCTTTTTTACTTGGCCGGGAAGTGTGCGGTAAGCCGGTACAAGTCATCACGAACTATCTGCCTCTGGCCAATTATCTTATCGACCAGGAGCATGAAAGCGTTGTGATCATGGGGGGGCAGTATAATAAGAGCCAGTCCATAACGCTCAGCCCACAAGACAGTGAGAAAAGTTTGTATGCCGGGCACTGGATGTTTACCAGTGGCAAAGGGCTGACCGCAGACGGACTCTACAAAACTGATATGCTGACGGCAATGGCAGAGCAAAACATGCTTAATGTTGTCGGAAAACTGGTCGTTCTGGTCGACAGCAGTAAAGTCGGTGAGCGTGCCGGGATGCTTTTCAGCCGCGCCGGGCAGATGGATATCGTTATCACAGGGAAAAACGCCGATCCGCAAATTCTCCAGAGCCTGGAAGCCCAGGGCGTAAAAATTCTGCGCGTATAGACTCAAGGTGGAAAAAACGATCGCACATAACACATATACCGGCTATCGCACTCGACGCACTTCAGCCTGTCAGATTACGCTACGAAAAGGTCATCCGTGAACCGAACTACAATGACAATCAGGTGATGAATTATGGTTATGCGCAGGTTGCCCGTTTTAATGCTGATATTGCTGTTAACAGGCTGCAGTGCCTTACAGGGAACACCGCAGCCAGCACCGCCATTGACCGATTCCCCCCAGGAAATCAGTCGCAACCAGACCGCCGGTCTGCGGCGTGTGGGGACGGTTACCGCTCTGGTTCGCGGCGCCCCATCCGACGCCGAAGAACAAATTCGGGCAAAAGCAACGGCCGCAAAGGCGGATTATTATACGATCATTATGGTTGATGAAACGGTAATGGCCGGGCAGTGGTACTCACAGGCAATTTTGTATCAACAATCTCCCTCCATGAGACAAACAGACTAGCCCGCCTGCCGGGTGACGCGCAGAAGAAGTAACGTATATTTTTTACCAGCCCGGTTGCTGGCTGACCAGGGCCATGTGCTTACTATACCGGGATACTTTTTAACGCACCGCGGCTTCGCATCATGGAATACCAGAGAGAAAGAAATGGCTGTTGCTCAGGAGAGAATGCTGGGGCGCAGGTCACGCCCCGGACAATTTACTTCACGTTACGCTGGCGTACCGCTTCAAACAGGCAGATGCCGGTCGCGACTGAGACGTTCAGTGATGAGACGCTGCCCGCCATTGGAATGCTAATCAGTTCATCGCAGTGCTCGCGCGTCAGGCGACGCATGCCCTCGCCTTCAGCGCCCATCACCAGCGCCATCGGACCGGTCATTTTGCTCTGATAAAGGTCGTGGTCGGCCTCACCGGCGGTACCAACGATCCACACGTTGGAATCCTGAAGCTGGCGCATGGTGCGTGCCAGATTGGTCACGCGGATCAGCGGCACGTGCTCAGCGGCCCCGCTGGCCACTTTTTTCGCGGTCGCATTCAAAGCGGCGGAGCGATCTTTTGGCACGATCACCGCGTGAACGCCGGCCGCGTCGGCGCTGCGCAGGCAGGCGCCCAGGTTATGCGGATCGGTCACGCCATCAAGGATCAGGAAAAACGGGCTCTCCAGACTCTCCAGCAGGTCCGGCAGATCCCCTTCCTGATACTGACGGCCCGGTTTGATGCGGGCAATAATCCCCTGATGCACCGCACCTTCAGATTTGCTGTCCAGCATCGGCTTGTTCGCCACCTGAATCACCACACCCTGCGCTTCCAGCGCTTTCACCAGCGTCTGTAAGCGGCGATCGTCGCGCCCTTTCTGGATAAAAACTTCCTGAAAACGCTGCGGATCGCTGTCCAGCAGAGCCTGCACGGCGTGGATACCAAAAACAATTTCACTCATGGTTCAGTTACTCAATGGTCGTCATTCAGTTACGAGGGGCAACCGCGTATCACGTTTGCCCCCCTGCTGCAGTTTACTCCCACCGCTCAGTCAGTCGCGGTCGGTTTTTTTCCCTGCGCGTTTCGCTTTGGTGGCGGCGGCGATTTTACGGGTTTTATCCGACGGCTTGCGCGCCTTTTTCTCTTTTTTTGCTGGCTTAGCGCTTTTCGACTCACCCGCAGCGCGGAAGGCACTGTCAGGCTCGAAGTTTTTGCTGCCCTGGCGCGGTGCACGGCGGCGGCTACCGCTGTTTTTGGCCACGCCGCGTTTTTCACGTTCACGCTCGGTTTTGCCTTCGCCGCGCGGTTTGCGTGAGCTTGAGATCAAGGCAAAATCGATCTTGCGCTCATCCATATGCACAGCATCGACCCGCACTTCCACCGAGTCGCCCAGGCGGTAGGTACGGCCACCGGATTCACCGATCAGGCGCTGGCCTACAGCATCAAAGCGGTAGTAGTCGTTGTCCAGCGTTGACACATGCACCAGGCCGTCGATAAACAGATCGTCGAGGCGCACAAAGAAACCGAATCCGGTCACACTGGAGATCACGCCGCTGAAGGTTTCACCCACCTGATCCTGCATGAAGTCACACTTCAGCCAGTCGGCCACGTCGCGCGTCGCTTCGTCAGCACGGCGCTCGGTCATCGAACAGTGCTGGCCAAACTGTAACATCTGCTGCAGATCGTAGTGGAAGCCACCGGTTGGCGTGGTGTTGCCCTGCAGCGTGTTGTTTTCTTTCGCCAGCAGATACTTAATGGCGCGGTGCAGCAGCAGATCCGGGTAGCGACGGATCGGCGAGGTAAAGTGCGCATAGGACGCCAGCGCCAGGCCAAAGTGACCACGGTTTTCCGGATCGTAAACCGCCTGCTTCATTGAACGCAGCAGCATGGTTTGCAGCATTTCGTGATCGGGACGACCGGCGATCTGGTTCAGCAGCTCGGCATAGTCCAGCGGCTGAGGTTTATTCCCCCCTGGCAGCGTCAGGCCCAGCTCGTTAAGCACGGAGCGGAAGCTTTTGATGCTGTCATCGCTTGGGCGATCGTGATCGCGGAACAGCGCAGGCTCGTTGTTCTTCTCAACGAAGCGCGCCGAGGCGATATTGGCGAGGATCATGCACTCTTCGATCAGCTTGTGCGCATCGTTACGGGATACCTGCTCAATACGTTCAATGCGGCGTTCGGCGTTGAAGATAAACTTCGCCTCTTCCGTTTCAAACGAAATGCCGCCGCGCTGCTCACGGGATTTTTCCAGCGCCAGATACATGCGGTGCAGCTCTTCCAGGTCCTTCACCAGCGGCTGATACTGCTCGCGCAGCTCCTGGTCTCCCTGCAGGATGTTCCACACCTTGTTATAGGTCAGGCGGGCGAACGAATTCATTACCGCTTCGTAGTGCTTGTAGCCGGTCAGCTTACCGGTGGAGGATACGGTCATCTCACACACCATGCACAGACGATCCACTTCCGGATTCAGCGAGCACAGGCCGTTAGACAGCACTTCCGGCAGCATCGGTACGACCTGAGACGGGAAGTAAACCGACGTACCGCGATTGATCGCTTCGGCATCCAGCGGCGTACCGGGACGCACATAGTAGCTGACGTCAGCAATGGCGACCCACAGGCGCCAGCCACCGCCGCGCTTACGCTCACAGAATACGGCATCATCGAAGTCGCGGGCGTCTTCACCATCAATGGTGACCAGCGGCAGATCGCGCAGATCCACACGGCCTTTTTTTGCCTCTTCCGGCACCTGTTCACTCAGATGAGCGATCTGTTTTTCCAGCTCCGGCGGCCAGACGTGCGGAATGTCATGGGTGCGCAGCGCCATTTCAACCGCCAGGCTGGTGCCCATATTGTCGCCAAGCACTTCGACAATTTTACCAATCGCTTTGGTACGGCGGGTTGGGCGCTGCATCAGCTCCACCACCACCACAAAACCCATTTTGGCGCCCATCAGCTCTTCAGCAGGGATCAAAATATCGAAGCTCAGGCGGCTGTCGTCGGGCACGACGAAGCCTACACCGGCATCGGTAAAGTAGCGGCCAACAATTTGTGCGCTGCGCGGTTCAACCACGCGCACAACGCGCACCTCACGGCGGCCACGGCGATCGGCCCCCATCGCCTGGGCAAGAATGATGTCGCCGTGCATGCACATCTTCATCTGCTCGGCAGAGAGATAGAAATCGTCTTTGCTGCCTTCAATCCGCAGGAAGCCGTAGCCATCGCGATGGCCGATGACTTTGCCCTTAAGCAGATCGAGACGTTCCGGCAGCGCATAGCACTGGCGACGGGTGAAGACCAGCTGCCCGTCACGCTCCATAGCGCGCAGGCGGCGGCGCAGCGCTTCTGTCTGCTCCTCACCGTTAATTGAGAGTTCTACTGCCAGCTCTTCACGACTGGCAGGCTTTTCGCGTTTGTCCAGGTGCGCGAGAATAAACTCACGGCTGGGAATAGGGTTTTCGTACTTTTCAGCTTCTCTTTCCTGAAAGGGATCTTTTGACATCGAGGTTCCTCCGTTGTCAGCGGCTGAGTGACACTGAGTCAGTCAGCAAAATTTTGTAAAGCGGATGATTGTCTTCCACCAGGTCAGCCAGGGTGTAGGCGTCCAGTTCCCGCAGGAAACTCTGGACAGCATCGTGTAGCGCCTTTTTCAGGCGACAGGCAGAGGTGATATGGCAGAAATCGCTGTGGCAGTTCACCAGTTGAAGCGGTTCCATATCACGGACTACCTGACCAATTACAATCTCATTAGCCGGTCTGCCCAGGCGGATACCGCCATTTTTTCCACGCATTGCCGCGATATAGCCGGAACGACTAAGTTGATTGATAATTTTGACCATATGATTACGGGACACGCCATAAGTGTCCGTCACTTCGGTGATGCTGGTCATCTGGCCCTCAGGCAGAGAGGCAAGATAGATCAGCGCACGTAAACCGTAATCGGTAAAACTGGTTAGCTGCACAGTAACCTCAAGGATAAACCCGTGTTGAAGCTGTAATCCGCTTAAGAATGGACTTTGTTAGCAATGATAATAAACCAGCCACCGCAAAGGGGCGATTTTATTTAAACAAGCAGCATGGGTGAAAAGAGCTGACGGGAACGGCACGAGTCCAGTGCAGGAAAGAATCTGGCCGGGCAATGCCCGGCCTGAGATATAATTATGCGTCAAACGGATCGCGCAGAATCATCGTTTCGCTACGGTCCGGGCCGGTTGAAATAATATCAATCGGTACACCGGTCACTTCTTCAACGCGTTTGATGTAGTCCAGCGCAGCCTGCGGCAGAGCATCACGCGTTTTCACGCCAAAGGTCGTTTCACTCCAGCCTGGCAGGGTTTCGTAGACAGGCTCGATACCTTCCCAGTTTTCTGCTGCCAGCGGAGTCGTGGTCACTTCGCTGCCGTCCGGCATGCGGTATGCCACACAGATTTTCACTTCTTTCAGGCCATCCAGCACGTCCAGTTTGGTCATGCAGAAGCCGGAGAGGGAGTTGATCTGCACAGCGCGGCGCACGGCAACCGCATCCAGCCAGCCGGTACGACGACGACGACCGGTGGTAGCACCGAATTCGTTGCCCTTCTCGCACAGGAACTCACCGGTTTCATCGAACAGTTCGGTTGGGAACGGACCGGCACCCACGCGCGTGGAGTAGGCTTTAACGATACCCAGAACGTAATCAACATAGCGAGGACCGATACCTGAACCCGTTGCCACGCCACCTGCGGTGGTGTTGGACGACGTCACATACGGATAAGTACCGTGGTCGATATCCAGCAGCGTACCCTGCGCGCCTTCGAACATGATCAGGTCGCCACGCTTGCGCGCGCCGTCCAGCAGTTCAGACACGTCAACCACCATCCCGGTCAGGATATCGGCAATAGCCAGGGTGTCCGCCAGAACTTTGTCGTAGTCAACCGCATCGGCTTTGTAGTAGTTAACCAGCTGGAAGTTATGGTATTCCATTACTTCTTTCAGTTTGGCTGCGAAGGTTTCTTTATTGAACAGATCGCCAACGCGCAGGCCACGACGTGCAACTTTATCTTCGTAGGCCGGGCCAATACCGCGGCCGGTTGTGCCGATTGCTTTTGCGCCACGTGCTTTTTCGCGCGCAACGTCCAGCGCCACGTGATACTCAAGGATCAGCGGGCAGGCTTCAGAAATGAACAGACGTTCGCGTACCGGGAAGCCGCGATCTTCCAGACCTTTCATCTCTTTCATCAGTGCAGCCGGAGACAGCACAACACCGTTGCCGATGATGCTGGTTACGTTTTCACGCAGGATGCCAGATGGAATTAAGTGGAGGACGGTTTTTTCACCGTTGATGACTAGCGTATGGCCAGCGTTATGGCCGCCCTGATAGCGCACTACGTATTTAGCACGTTCCGTCAGGAGGTCAACAATCTTACCTTTACCTTCGTCACCCCATTGGGTGCCCAGTACGACGACGTTCTTACCCATTTCTCAAAATCACCGATTGCTTAAAAATGGATTCTACCATCGTCATTTTAGTCTTTCAGCTGTTTTAGCATACGATTGCGTACTTTTTTACCGACAATCGCCATAATCGGCCCGATATCACAACCCGCTGTGGCTTTAGCCGCCGTTGCGCACGCTAATCATGTAGTAGATCACAGCACCCGCCACGACCAGCCCACCGCCAACCCTGCGCAGCAGTGCATCCGGTAGCTGCGCCATAGACAGAATCATCCGCCGCCAGAGACGTGGCCACAGCATCGGACCAAGTCCTTCGAAAACCAGTACTAACCCTACTGCCATCCAGACAATTGCATTCATCTTCTTCGATCTCGTCACTGTTCTGCCACCCGCTGCCGGGCAAATTCAGGCCATAAAAAAAGGCCGGATAAATCCGGCCTTTCGCAGTTATAACAGATTATCAGCGCGTTGTGGTAGACGGATTCTTCATAAAGCGGAAGAAGTCGCTATCCGGGCTGAGCACCATGACGTCCTGGTTGCTGTTGAAGCTTTTCTCATAGGCACGCAGGCTACGCATAAACGCATAGAAGTCAGGATCCTGGCTGAAAGCATCCGCAAACAGTTTCGCTGCTTCTGCATCACCCTCACCGCGGGTGATACGCGCCTGACGTTCTGCCTGGGCGCCAATGAAGGCCACTTCATAGTCTGCCTGCGCGGTCACTTTTGCAGCTTCTTCATCACCTTGCGCACGCTGGCTGCGGGCAACGGACTCACGTTCGGCACGCATACGGGCAAAGATCGCGTCAGACACCTCCGTTGGCAGATTAATCTGCTTGATACGGACATCCACCACCTGAATACCCAGCGCCGCCATGCTGTTCGGGTTGATTGAAGGCTCTTTGCTTGATGTTTCACGCTCAACGCGTGCCGCGACCGAAGCAATAGCATCGTCCGCTGCCGGCGTTGCCACCTCATCATCCTGACCGGCGCTACCGGTATTCAGCGCATCACGCACATCGGTCGTCAGACGACCACGTGAGTCGGTAACGATATCTTTAACGTCCAGGCGACCAATCTCAGAACGCAGACGGTCACTGAACTTACGTTTCAGCAGAACTTCAGCCTGGGATACATCACCGCCGCCTGTGGCGAGGTAGTAGCGGCTGAAATCGCTGATACGCCATTTGATATAGGAATCAACGATCAGATCTTTCTTCTCTTTGGTCACAAAACGGTCGGCCTGATTATCCATGGTCTGGATACGGGCATCAAGCGTCTTCATTGACTCCAGGAATGGGATCTTAAAGTGCAGGCCAGGGGCATAGACCAGCGGTTTGTTCTCGTCATCGCGCAGAACTTTACCGAAGCGCATCACAATACCGCGCTGACCTTCCTGTACAACAAACAGTGACGCGTACAGCACCACCAGCACAACAATCAATACTACGATTAATGGCTTACGCATCGATTACTCTCTCCCATCGCGCTGGGTATCGTTACGCAGGGAGTTCACCCTGCGCTGATCCATGATGTCGTCCGGGCTGAACGACGAACTGCTGCTGGCGCGTTCGCTGCCGCTGCTGGCAGGAGGCAGGCGCATCAGATTGGTGCTGTTACCGCTGTTCACCGGTGCGCTACCCGACTGGCCACGCATCAGCTGATCGAGAGGCAGCACCATCAGACTGTTGCCTTTGTCATTCACCAACACTTTACGGGTATGACTCAGCACGCGCTCCATGGCCTCAATGTACAGACGTTCACGAGTAATCTGCGGTGCCGCTTTATACTCCGGCAGAATACGTGCGAAGCTGTCCACTTCACCCTGCGCTTCCAGCGTGACTCGCGCCTTATAAGCACGGGCTTTTTCCAGCGTTTCCTGCGCTTTACCACGCGCGACCGGAATTTCGCCGTTAGCGTAGGCTTCCGCTTCACGCACTTTCTGCTCGCGGTTTTCACGCGCGGCAATCGCATCATCAAAAGCGGCTTTCACCTCTTCCGGTGGGCGTGCTGTCTGGAAGTTAACGTCCAGCAGCGTGATCCCCATATCGTAAGGACGGATGGTTTCTTCCAGCTCACGCTGGGTATCGCTACGCACCACGGTACGGCCTTCGGTGAGAATGCGGTCCATTGTGGAACGGCCAATCACGCCACGCAGGGCGCTGTCGGTTGCCTGACGCAGGCTGTTATCCGCGCTGGTTACCGAGAACAGATAACGTTCCGGATTGGTGACGCGATACTGCACGTTCATTTCAACACGCACCACGTTTTCATCAGACGTCAGCATCGTACCGGAGGCAGAAAGCTCGCGCACGGCCTCAACGTTGACCGCACGAACCTGATCGATAAAGGTCGGCTTCCAGTTCAGACCCGGCTCAACCAGATGACTGAATTTGCCAAAGCGGGTCACAACACCGCGCTCGGCTTCTTTGATGGTATAGAAGCCGCTACCGGCCCAGATGACCACCACAGCCACGGCAGCGATGCCGAGCAGTCGCCCGGAGTTGCCGGAACGACGTTGATCGTTACCGTTGCCGCCATCACCACCTCGTTTGCCACCGCCCAGACCACCAAGCTTATTGCTCAGTTTACGGAAGATATCATCCAAATCAGGAGGACCTTTATCACGTCCTCCCTTATTTCCCCCAGAGTTGCCGCCTTGATTATTGCTGCTTCCCCACGGGTCGCGGTCCTGTCCGTTATTTCCGGGCTGATTCCACGCCATGTTTATGCTCCATTAATTGTGTGTGCGGTGGTATCCCAAGCCGGGATACGCGTGTCAGGCAAAATCAGTTAAACAATGTAATTCACCAGCTCCGGTTCCTGTTTACACAGGCGGTGCCAGTCAACGATCGGCATGCGTATCTGTAAACCTACGCTACCGTCATCTTCATTCCACTCTTTTTCTATCGCCTGAAGCTGATAAAAACGACTGCGCAGCCGCCCCGCTTCCGGCGGCAGACACAAATCATACTGCGCAATTTCACCGGCCAGGCGCTCGGTCAGCGCCTGGAACAGTAGCGGGATCCCCTCACCGGTTTGTGCGGACAACCAAACGCGGATCGGCAGGTTTTCTTCATCACGATCGATGCGAGGAACAAAATCTTCCAGCATATCAATCTTATTCATGATCATCAGGGTGGGGATCTCATCGGACTCGATCTCTTCCAGCACCACGTTAACCGCTTCGATGTTCTCTTCCAGACGCACGTCGGCAGCATCAATAACGTGCAGCAGCAGCGTCGCCTGACGGGTTTCCTGCAGCGTGGCCTTAAACGCCGCGACCAGGTCATGAGGCAGATGACGGATAAACCCCACCGTGTCAGCCAACACAACTTCACCGACGTCAGCCACGTTGACGCGGCGAAGCGTCGGATCAAGCGTGGCGAACAGCTGATCGGCCGCATAGACATCGGCAGACGTTAAGCGGTTAAACAGGGTGGACTTACCGGCGTTGGTATAACCCACCAGCGATACGGTCGGCACATCGGCTTTGCTTCGTGCCTGCCTGCCCTGCTCGCGCTGCTTTTCAACGCGCTCAAGACGGGAAAGAATCAGCGTAATACGGTTTCTTAATAACCGACGGTCGGTTTCGAGTTGGGTTTCACCCGGGCCGCGTAAACCGATACCGCCTTTCTGGCGCTCAAGGTGCGTCCAGCCGCGAACAAGACGGGTCGCAAGATGACGCAGCTGCGCCAGTTCTACCTGTAATTTACCTTCATGAGTTCGGGCGCGCTGCGCGAAGATATCCAGGATTAACCCGGTGCGGTCAATCACACGGCATTGACAGAGCGCCTCAAGATTACGCTCCTGAGCCGGGCTGAGCGAATGGTCAAAAAGCACCACGGAAGCCCCGCTCTCTTTTACCGCTTCGGCAATTTCTACAGCTTTTCCTTCACCAACAAAGTATTTAGGATGTGGCGCTTTACGGCTACCGGTAACGACACGGAGCGCTTCTACGCCAGCGGAAGACACCAGAGTTTCAAACTCTTGCAGATCTTCCATATCTTTATCTTGCGAAAAATAGATGTGTACCAGTACGGCCTGCTCACCGGCATCATAACGGTCAAACAAACTTAAACCTCTCAGAACCTGGTTGAACCTGCTATTCGATGGCCAAATTGCATCAAAATCGGCTTAACTATGGCGCACCCAGCTCAATAACGGTATTTTTACGCAATATCATCGCGCTTGTAGCGAGATGAGAAAAACGAGATAAAACATGTTGCCAGGACGGGGAGCGATTCCCCGCCGTGGATGGACAGCGACGCTATTTATTCAGCATCATCACTGTCTTGTTGAGGCTGAGAAGACGCCCCCTGGTTGCTTCCACCATGATGATAGTTGCTGCTACCGCCACCCGCGTTATTGCTGTGGTGGGAAACCGGACGGGACGGAACAACGGTGGAGATCGCGTGCTTGTACACCATCTGACTCACCGTGTTCTTCAAAAGAATGACAAACTGATCAAACGACTCGATCTGGCCCTGAAGTTTGATGCCATTCACCAAATAAATCGAAACCGGAACACGTTCACGACGCAGTGCGTTCAAGAACGGATCTTGCAATGATTGCCCCTTAGCCATTCTATCTTTTCCTTATATGCTTGTTGTTTGTAACTTAAGAACCTTGCGATTCGAAATATGACGTAAAATTTGCGCACGCTAACGGACCAATTGTACACAATCACCCAGGCTTCGCACTAAGAACGTGTAACACTCTGGCATACGCTTCGTCGGGCTGTTCGCTGTCAAGCCAGTGAACATCTTTCCAACCGCGTAGCCAGGTTATCTGACGTTTGGCTAACTGCCGGGTTGCGCAAATTCCCCGATAAACCATTTCATCGTAATCAATTTCACCGGACAAAAATGACCACATCTGGCGATAACCAACACAACGAATGGAAGGCATATCCGTATGCAAATCACCTCGTGCAAAAAGCGCCCGAGCCTCCGCTTCAAATCCTGACGCCAGCATCTGTTGAAAACGCAGTTCTATTCTCTGATGAATCAGTTCACGGCGCGCTGGTGCGATAGCAAACTGGTGAACATCATAGGGCAGCGCGTCTCCAGAGGTTTTTGTCAGTTCCGTTAAAGTTTTACCCGAAATAAAAAAAACTTCCAGTGCTCGCGAAAGTCTCTGCGGATCATTCGGATGAATACGACGTCCGGCAACGGGATCAACGTCACATAACTGGCGGTGAAGTGCTTCCCAGCCCTTCTCACTCGCCATTTGCTCTATACGCTGACGAACTTCAGGATCGGCCGCGGGCAACGGCGACAATCCTTCCAGTAACGCCTTGTAATAAAGCATGGTGCCACCAACAAGCAACGGGATATTCCCACGTTGGGTAATCTCCGCCATTTCAGCCAGCGCATCACGACGAAACTCTGCCGCTGAATAGCTTTCAGCGGGGTCGCGGATGTCCAGCAAACGATGGGGCGCTAATGCCAGCTCTTCCGCAGAAGGCTTGGCGGTGCCGATATCCATTCCGCGGTAAATCAGGGCGGAATCTACGCTAATCAGCTCTACCGGCAGCGCCTGACGCAGGGCAATCGCCAGCGCGGTCTTACCGGAGGCCGTAGGCCCCATCAAAAATATCGCCTTAGGCAGGCCAGCCGTGGATTGTTCACTCATACTTCAGGGCGTTCATCGCCGTATTAATATCAATAATCTGCAATAATCCAGAAGGAGGCGATTTCACTAACTGCGGACAGAGCCGTTCAACCTCTGCCAGCAGGGCAATCGCCTGCGAGTGATTCCAGTGCTGATGTTCAGAAACCGACTGACGCGCTAACCACTGCGCAATCTGACTTGCTGAAACATCCTGCTGCCGGGCGAGATAGCCTAACAGTTCTGGAATCAAGTTTTGTAAATTTTGTTGGCGTAATGGTAAAGGCACCGCGCGCAGCATGACGTGCTGCCCCTCCGCAAGCAGTTCAATACCCAGCTGATGGAGTAGCGCTGCCGATTGGTTCATCGCCTCACGCTCGGCTTTGCTGAGCTTAAGGCGCACCGGGATCAGCAACGGCTGCGGTTTAAGCCCTTCTGCCCCCGGTTCCAGCTGGGCCTGCTTCAGCCAGCGCTCAGCCACAGCAAGGGCTATCAACGATAAGCGTTCTGTACTTTCTACCAGCGCGTAATGGTGCTGCAATACCGTCAGCACGCGACCAAAGCTGTGCGCGTGGCCGTTGAGCGGCTGCGGTTGAACCGGGCTTTTTTCCGGCACGGGTAAAGCAGGCTCATGGCATTGCGGCGGCGGCGACGTATTCATCAGCTGCTGATAAGCAGCGCCCTCACGTTTTTGATAACCCGGTTCCTGCCGACGGTGTGGGAACATGGCTCCCGCCAGGCCGCCAGCCGCACGTTCTGAGGCCGCACCCGCACCCGCAGGCGCAGGCGCAGGCGCAGGCGAGTTTCCCCCCGATAAGGCCGGGGTGGAGAAATGATTTCCCCCCGCCGCCTGACGATTTTCAGGCTGCCAGCGTTCTGCAGAGGTCCCGGACTCCAGTTCCGGCAGCGTTTCCTGGCCGGACTCCTGCAGCACGCTCACCACGCCCTGATAAATAAAATCGTGTACCAGCCGCGACTGATGGAAACGCACCTCATGCTTGGCCGGGTGTACGTTCACATCGACCTGATGCGGATCGATCTCAAGATAAAGCACGTAGGCAGGCTGATGCTGATCGCCCAGCTTATCCTGATAGGCCTGACGGATAGCATGATTAATTAACCGGTCGCGCATCATGCGCCCGTTAACGTAGCAGTATTGCATCTCGTTCAGCGCCTTCGATCCTGCGGGATCGGCAACCCATCCGCGCAGCGCCAGTTCGCCGTGCTGCCACTCTATCGCCAGCGCATGGCTGATAAACGCGGTACCACAAATCGCTCCCAGACGCCTTTCGCGTTGAGCATTATCACTGACGCCGCGGTACTGCCGCACCAGTTTGCCGTTGTGGCTAAGGCTAATCGACACATCAAAACGCGCCAGCGCAATCCGGCGCACCACTTCATCGATATGGGTAAATTCCGTCTTTTCGGTGCGCATAAATTTGCGGCGGGCGGGAGTGTTATAAAACAGATCGAGCACTTCAAGGGTGGTTCCAACCGGGTGTGCGGCAGGCTTTACCGTGACGGCCTGATCGCGACCTTCCGCATAGGCCTGCCACGCTTCACTCTGATCCCGGGTGCGTGAGGTGAGCGTCAGCCGGGAGACCGAGCTGATACTGGCCAGTGCCTCACCGCGAAAACCGAGGCTGATAATCGCCTCCAGATCGTCCAGCGTGGTGATTTTACTGGTGGCGTGCCGGGCCAGAGCCATCGCCAGCTCATCTTTGCCAATGCCGCCGCCGTTATCACGGATGCGAATCAGCTTTGCGCCGCCCTTTTCAATATCAATGTCGATCCGCGTTGCTCCCGCATCCAGGCTGTTTTCCACCAGCTCTTTCACCACGGAGGCCGGACGCTCTACCACTTCGCCAGCGGCAATCTGGTTAGCAAGCTGCGGTGGTAGCACCTGAATGGGCATAACTTTCCTCAATTACGATGTCGGAATGGTCAGGGTCTGGCCCAGCATTACATTCTGCGTTTTCATTTTATTCGCCTGCTGGATCGCCTTCGGGCTGACGCCATACTTCGCCGCGATGGCCGTGAGTGAATCACCACGCACGACTTTATGCCGCTGCGGTTTGGCGGCTTTAACCATACTGGCGATCTGCTTTGCGCTTCCTGCGGGGACTTTCAGCCGCTGGCCAACCCAAACAACATCGTTCTTCAGCGTATTCAGAGCGCGCAGAGTTGCCATACTGACGCCATACTGCGCGGCAATACCGGAGAGCGTTTCACCGCGTTTGACTACGTGGCGCTGCGTCGTGCCGGTGTAATGCGTTGCTGCCGGTGCCGGATTCGCTTCTACTTCAACCGCCGCTGCGGACTGCAACGGTCGGTTTTCCTCCTTTGGGACGGATTGTAGCGGGTGCGCCAGGAAGTAGTTGCGCAAGCCTTTATAAATCGACTCGGCAATCTTCTGCTGGTAAGCGCTACTGCCTAGCAGTCGCTCCTCCGAAGGGTTGCTGATAAAGCCGGTTTCCACCAGCAGGGACGGAATATCCGGCGAGCGCAGAACGCCCAGGCTGGCATGTTCCGGACGACGTTTATGCAGCGCACCCACGCGCTGCAGCTGAGCAATGACTTTTACCGCAACATCGTACCCGACCCGCTGCGAATGGCCGAACTGGAGATCCAAAACGGCCTGGCTGAGGTAGGGATCCGCCTGACTGTTGGCCAGCAGATCGCCCGCACCGCCCAGCAGTTCGGACTGCTTCTCATGCTGTTCCAGCCAGCCCGCCATTTCACTGTTGGCACGGCGATTAGAGAGGACCCACACCGAGGCGCCGGAAGCGCTGCGGTTAGGCGCAGCATCCGCATGAATGGAGACCAGCAGGTTGGCATTTTGCTTACGCGCCACGTCGGAGCGGCCCATTACGGAGATAAAATAATCACCGTCGCGGGTCATCACGCCTTTGAACATCGGATCGTCATTCAGCAATACCTTGAGCTTGCGGGCAATCGCGATGGTGACGTTCTTCTCTTTCAGCCCGCCACCGCCGATAGCCCCCGGATCCTGGCCGCCGTGTCCGGCGTCAATCGCCACGATGACTCTGTCACTGCTGCTGTTTGCCGTGCTGCGCGGGCGGGCAGTCTGCGTTCCGCTGGTGACGACCGTCACCGGATTACCACTGAAGGGATTTTTCTCCGGCTGGCTGCTGGCCGGATGGGAAACGATGCCGCTGCCCGCTGCGCGAGAAGCGTTACTGTGACTGACCGGGGCTGGACGGCTGGCCACTTTCGCCGGTTGCGTGCCGCTGATCGTGAACTCGACATCATAGCTGCTACCGTTGCGCCGGGTCACCGCCCGGGTTTTACCCGGCTGAGTCAGTTCAAACACCAGTCGGATGCTCTGGCTGTCCTTCGCCTCGCTGGAGCGGATACGCTTTACAATATTTTCGCCACTGAAGGTCAGCGGCAATCCGCCGACGATACCGCTCTGACGAATATCCAGCACCACGCGATCGGGATTATGCAGCGGAAAGAAAGCATAAATCGGCTGCCCGGCAAAGCTTAACGTCACTTTAGCTTCCCGACTGCCGTTGGAAACTTTAATGTCGGAAAGGCTTGCTGCCACGGAGGCAAACGAACAAAAAAACAGGATAAGCAAAAACCAGGATTTAATCTGCCGCATTATACCTCACCCTGCCGTGATGCAAACTGCCGCAGCATCGTTTCACCCGCAGCCGAGCGGGCTCGCAGTTCGGCCTGACGCGCATGCCCCTGATAGCTCAAATGCAGCTCCATATCCGGCTCCGGCAACACGCCGGTTCCCTGCTGCGGCCACTCGACCAGACAAATACTGTCGTTGCTGAAGTAATCGCGGATCCCCATAAACTCCAGTTCTTCCGGATCGGCCAGACGATACAGGTCAAAGTGATACACGCGGCGATCGGCCAGCTCGTAAGGCTCCACCAGCGTATAGGTCGGACTTTTCACGTTCCCCTGATGCCCCAAAGCCTGCAAAAATCCGCGACTGAACGTCGTTTTTCCTGCGCCCAGGTCGCCGTACAGATAAAGAGTTGCCGCGCCGTCACAGACGCGGGCCAGTCGGGCACCCAATGCGAGGGTTGCTGCCTCATCGGGCAACGCGATTACACAGGTCTTCATTCTTTTGTATTCGACATCTCAGGATTGACAAACAGATACAGCACGGAAAAGAGATCGGTGGCCAGCATGCCGCGTGTACCATAGCGTGCGGCCACCGCGTCGGCAGCCGCGCCGTGCGCCACGCATCCCGCGCAGGCCGCATCGTAGAGCGGGAGCTTTTGCCCCGCCAGACTAGCGATGATGCCAGATAACACATCACCCATACCACCGCTGGCCATACCCGCGTTGCCAACGTCGGCGATGGCCAGTTTACCGCTCTCTTCCGCAACCAACGTTCCGGCGCCTTTCAAGACAGCCACGCCGCCATAGCGCTTAGCCAGTCGCCGTACTGCAAGTAAGCGGTCGCTTTCAATTTCACTTACTTTCACGTTCAGCAGCCGCGCTGCCTCACCGGGATGCGGCGTAATAATCCGATTTTGACGTTTATCGGGGCTGATTGCCAGCAGGTTAAGCGCATCGGCATCCCAAAGCATCGGTTTATGAGAGTTTTCTACCTTTTTAAGGGCATTTTTACCCCACGGCCCCTGTCCCATTCCCGGCCCGATAACGATGAAGTCCGCCCATTCCAGTCCGTTATCCAGCGAGGACGGGGTTAGCTCCTGTACCATCAGCTCGGGCCGCGCGGTCAGCAGCGGAGCAACATTTTCAATGTGAGTAAGTACTCGCACAAGCCCCGCACCTGCGCGCAACGCAGCTTCAGCAGCCATCCGTATCGCACCCGCAGTGCCGTGATCGCCACCCACCAACAGCAGGCGACCTTGATCGCCCTTGTGAGAGGTTGGCCGACGAGGTTTAAGCCAGTGGGAAAGATAACTGGCATCATATCGCGCCATCGGCGCCTGCTGCGTCACCAGCCAGGAATCAAGGCTAAGACTGTGAAAATCGAGATGTCCGACATGGTCACGTGCTTTTCCGGTCAGCAAACCGGGCTTCAGGGCAATAAACGTTAACGTAAGGGTGGCTTCGACTGCCACACCGGGTGTCGTGCCGTTAGTAGCCACTAACCCGGATGGGAGGTCAACGGCTATAACATCAGCAGCATGGCAATTGGCCTGTTCAATCAGACGATCGTAAGGTGCAGACGGTGCGCGATTGATACCGGTGCCCAGCAGCGCATCGACAATCACCTCCACATCGTCCGGCCAGTCGATGGTGGGATCGTGAATCACCCCACCGGCACCGAGCCAGGCCTCCCGCGCCTGCTGCGCTTCATCCGGAAGTGCATTACGTCCCTCCACGGCAATCAGCGTGACCCTCAGCCCGGCCGCCTTTGCCAGTCGCGCCACCACAAAACCATCGCCCCCGTTATTACCATGTCCGCAGAGGACCAGCCAGTGACGGGATTCTGGCCACAGACTTCGCGCCCGATTAAATACCGCTTCCCCCGCCCGCTGCATCAGTTCGAACAGGGTCATACCCAGCGCATCAGCCGCTTCCCGCTCAAGCTGAGCTATCGCCTCCACAGGCCAGACAGAATAGGGTAAACTGGCGCGGTCTTTCTGCTGGTTCAGGTTTTTCATGTCGCATCCTCTCGATTTTCATCAACTTGCCCTGGATATCAAAAAGTGGGGGCTGGCGCTTGGCTTCCAGCAGGTCGGTATCTGCGATACCGATTTAACGCTTGAGGAGCCGCGCCTGCAGGCCTGGCTGGACAAACACTATCACGGTGAGATGGACTGGATGGCGCGTCACGGTATGATGCGCGCCCGTCCCCATGAACTGATGCCCGGCACGCTGCGGGTCATCAGCGTGCGTATGAACTATCTTCCGGCGAAAGCGGCCTTTGCCAGCACGCTGCGAAATCCCCGCCTGGGTTATGTCAGCCGCTATGCGCTTGGTCGTGACTATCACAAAGTATTGCGCAATCGTCTAAAAAAGTTAGGCGATATGATTCGTGAACGCTGTGCGGAAGCACAATTTCGCCCTTTCGTTGATTCCGCACCGGTGCTGGAACGTCCGCTGGCAGCAAAAGCAGGTCTCGGCTGGACTGGTAAGCACTCACTAATCCTCAATCGCGAAGCCGGGTCGTGGTTTTTTCTGGGTGAACTGCTGATTGATCTGCCGCTGCCGGTAGATCAGCCGGTGGAAGAGAACTGCGGACGGTGCGTTGCCTGCATCACCACCTGTCCCACCGGGGCGATCGTAGAGCCCTGGAAGGTGGATGCGCGCCGCTGCATTTCGTATCTGACCATTGAACTGGAAGGTACGATCCCGGAAGAATTCCGTCCGCTGATAGGGAACCGCATCTATGGCTGTGATGACTGCCAGTTAATCTGCCCCTGGAACCGCTACGGTCAGCTTACCGATGAGGATGATTTCAGCCCGCGCGCGGTATTGCATGCGCCACCGCTGACGGAACTCTTTGCGTGGGATGAAGCGACCTTTTTACGCGTCACCGAAGGATCGGCGATCCGTCGTATTGGCCATCTGCGCTGGCTGAGAAATATTGCGGTGGCGCTGGGCAATGCCCCGTGGGATGAAAACCACCTGTCGGCGCTGGCAGCACGGCGGGGTGAAAACGAGATGCTGGATGAGCATATCGACTGGGCGATAGCCCGTCAGCTGGCGCGACGCGATGAGCATGCCATTGAAGTGCAGAGCAGCCAGCAGAGACGTTTGGTGCGTGCGGTCGAAAAGGGGCTGCCGCGCGATGCTTGACGGCTTAACTTCGCAACGATGACCCGGAAGAAATCTTTTCCACATGCTGTGTATAAAATTAAAAAGTCTTTGTCATTCAATCGTCACAGAAAGCACAAGCGATCCGGATAACAAATTGCATTATTAATAAATACCTTTAAAACAACAGGTTATAAATCTGTTAGTGAGACCATTAATTTTTGTGCGAGTGAAAATCAACAACATAGGCTGTGGATAAGTCTGTTCAAAAGATTTTTATACGGGGAAAAACAGCTTGCCTCACGGCGGTGGACGCTGTGGATAATGATGAAGGCGATAACTTAAGATTTTTAATCTGGAGCGGGAAACGAGACTCGAACTCGCGACCCCGACCTTGGCAAGGTCGTGCTCTACCAACTGAGCTATTCCCGCTTAGGAGTGGTGCTGAAATACTGCACTAAAAACTTGTAACTACTTGATTACTTTAGATTTTACTCCTTCCTTCCGGAGGAGAGGTCGCTATTATGGACCTGTTTATTGGCGCTGGCAAGGGTTGCGTGAAAAAAATTTAATATGGATCGCGGCTTTTGCCATATGCTGGCCCCTGCGTTCAGTCAGCACCAGCCTGTCTCCGCCCCACCCGTACCAGGTGATGTCCGCTTCTCCACTGGCACTGCCCGTAGTATTACGGGTGACCACCTGCTTACCCACCCTGTGGCCCGCGAGGTCATAAATATACTTCACCTCCAGAACGGCAGTATACCGACCCGGCTGTAGCCGGTAGTGGATCAGTCAGTGACTGCGATCGTAAGCATAGCGGTGCTCCTCATCAGCCACCCGATGTACTCTGCGAAGCAGGTTGCCAAATCGATCATACTCATAGCGGTACTGACCATCTTCGCTTAGCCGGTTATCACGCAGTGCGGTGTCAGGCTGCCCGTCCGCTGCCAGCAGGTTCGGCAGCAGCGGGTTGCCTGCCGGGTCATACCGGTACTGCCGCTGCTGTGCATTTCCGGCCCCGGTCAGTCGCCCAGATCGGCGTTCAACTGTTGATGCGCCAGCTGGCCGCTAAGGAAATAGCGCCAAAAAACTACCACAACTTACTTATGATTTTTAAAAGTCAATTTGATTAATTGGGATAGTCACATATGGTGAATAAGGACCTTTAATCTCAGGGCCCATTCCCGCACCCATATATATTTCCGGCCAAGTCGATGCTTGCATTATCTCCAGACTAAAACTCCCAATCCAATTCCAAATCCTGCAGCAGCTTTTAAATTTTTAGCCTTTGGATCTCTAAAATTTAAACCACATGTGGCTGATGCACGCGCGGCTACTACGGCCATTGGAACCTCCACCTGTCCAGAAACTCCTGACCGTTCGTTAGCAGAAAGAATCGCTCCTAAACCAGTGCCCGCAGCCGCCATTGCATTTTATCGGCATTCCCCTGTTGCAACAGGAGGTTTCTGCCGTGGAGAAAGAGCCTCGGATATCTCTTCTGCCGAAGCTCTATTTTTCATCATCCATGAACCAAGAGATGCTTTTTCAATCAAGCCCGGGGAATTTAATAAGCCATTCAGGCCCGTATGATCGATACGATTTAATGGGCTATTACTTACATATCCATAACTATTCATCCCATCCAACAACCCAATCGGATCCTGCGTAATATATCTGCCTGAATGCGGATCATAATAACGATGCCGGTTATAGTGCAGTTCGCTTTCCTCATCATAATGCTGTCCCTGCATTCTTATCGGCTGATACAACCCGCCGGGGTTATCTTCGCTCAGCACGTTACCCCACGGGTCGAGGCGGATTTGCCAGTCGGCCTCACCTCAGAGGTTAATCAGCGCCTGCGGGGTGCCGAGGTAGCGGCATAGGTACGGATGAAATTTATACGATCTCTACTGTTGTATACATCCACGCTGCTCGATTTAAATATTTTATTTTAAGATTTTTAGCAATCTGTTTAAATTTATTTTTCATTACAGTTAAAAACTTCCTCTCCTGTTTCCTTCAATTTACTTGATATCTGAGAACAACATCCCGGTATAGAGGGTAACAGTCTTATTGCCTTCTTCCTCAAAGCATACTCACAAGCCATACCCTCAATATTACCTCTCGGTGTCGCAGAAGGATTGGCTCCTTTTTTCAGGAGGAACTCTGCAAAATCTATATTTCCTTTCCAGATGGCAGTTGTTAATGCCGTTTTTGAATTGAGGGAAATGGCATCAATATCTGCTCCTTTGGATAATAAATAGTCAGCAATTTTCTGATGTTCACGGGTGCCGTAATAAGCCGCGATAATTAAAGGAGTCTCTTTGTACCGTCCTGTAACTCCGTTGACATCAACTTTTGTCACATCAATAAGGAAGTAAACCGCTTTGAAATTAGCTCTGCCAACAGCCTTATTCAAAGCATTGCTTCTACTTGGAATAGTCGTATTTTTACATTGGTCAATATCATAATTTTCACAGGAAATGTCTTTCAGGCACCTGTCACAATAAAACCATACAGACTCCATTTTCTTCTCATCTTCTGGAAAGCTGGCTACGGAGTCAAGGGAAAAATTTCTTTCCAATATTCCGTTAAGTGGATTACACCCGGCCAGCGCAGGAGCAAACAGCAGAAAAATAATGACAGTAAATCTTTTCAAATTATAAACCTCCAACTCTGCGCTACTCAGGATTAATAACTTTATTATAGACCTGCTGATGATATTCAGGATCAACATATATTCCGACATGATATTTCAGAAAGTCTAACATTTCCAATTTTTTATAATCAGATTCTGCTATTTTTTGAGCCGAAGAAAACGCTGCTCCCCCAAACCTCTTAACTGCGGTTTTATATATTTTAGCCACTCCATAGCACACTGGCCTGTAAAGCTTACGCAATCCAGTCAGATCATTTTTACATGCTAAAGCCAAGTCAGAACCAAAATTATCATCACAAACTTCTTTATTAGTTCCAAATGTTGCATAACATATATCATGGCTTCTACATGCGGGTAAAAAATCGGCCGCTCCAAATGAATCAGGAACATAACGATCGGTACTCGCATCTCCGCAACCATATCCCCAAGGATGCCCATCAGGGCGTAAACTCTCTAATCCCAAAGGATCAATTTTTCTAACAGGATTCAACGAGTATTGATAAATATTCATCCCACCCAACAACCCAATCGGATCCTGCGTAATATATCTGCCCGAATGCGGATCATAATAACGATAGCGGTTATAGTGCAGTCCGCTTTCCTCA
>CAJYIY010000123.1 GCA_913775305.1 uncultured Erwinia sp.
TAGAAAAATACCGTCCTGCTCAGTGATAATGTCCTGCATGCCTGACGTACGCTCATCGCAAACTGCGAGACCAGATAACTGGCGAGCTCACGCTTTATCACTGGTTTTAAAGCTTTTTTTCTATGACATCTTTCAGTGCACGGCATTCAAGACTGAGATCGGCAAACATTTGTTTGAGACGGCGATTTTCGTCCTCAAGATCCTTCATCTTTTTGATATCAGAGGCTTCCATCCCGCCGTACTTTGCTTTCCAGTTGTAGTACGAGGCCTCAGATATTCCCGCTTCGCGGCAGACATCTTTGACGGTGCGTCCGGCTTCCACGGATTTCAGAACGGCGATGATTTGGTGCTCAGTGAATCGGGCTTTTCGCATGGTAATCTCCTCGAAGGACATAATCAGTATGTCGGAAGATCTCTAAAAGTGTGTGGAACTAAAGCTGGGATACTTACAGAAGCCTCAGTTAAAGTCGACAATGACAGGTATATTCTTTTCACAACAGATGATGTGATCTTTGAGGAGTTTCTTACGGTTACTCTTATCAGCCTAAGACAGGGGATTGTGGAAAGTTTGCAGGTTGGCAATGAGTATTCGTCAGGTTCTTTCGAGGCGCTATCTGTCAATAACGAAACCATTGAGTTCAATTTCATTGACGGGTCTGTCTGGACAATTAAAGTGAACGACACTCCAAAGCTCCGTGTCCCAATCTTTTCCGATCCGCGTGGGGTAAAACGCTCTTCAGGTCTAAAGGCGTATCTGACCATAGATGCAAAGCCATCGACCTCCCCTACATAAAAAACATTTAACAAAAGCAATTGGTATACGTTTAGATATACCCATAATTTTAGATTAAATATTTGTATTCAATTTCATACAGATAAATAATTTACTCAGACTCCGCCAGCCGGCAAAGAAATCAACTTGTTTGACGGTGATGGTTTGATTCTACGAATTAATACAAGGAATGTATCATCATGGAGGCACTCATGTTCCCCAGCCCCCTGTTCAAAACACAAAAGTGGATGGACGACAACCCTGCCAGCGGTACCCGGCACTCACCTCAGATAAAAGCACCCCGCTTCGGCGGCCTCTTCCCGGCTCACGGCTGAACGCGGGTCACTCACTGCATCCACGCGCATAGCAAACTCAGCATCTTCTGACAGCGCGCCAGCTGCTCAACGCTGACAAACTCATCCGGCTTATGACCCTGCTCCATACTGCCGGGGCCGCACACCAGCGTGGCTACGCCCGCCTCATCAAACAGCCCGCCTTCGGTGCCAAATGCCACGGTGCTGAAGCTATCGCAGCCGCTCCACTCTGCCAGCCAGCGGGCAAAGTCTGACTGCATATCCGTCAGCAGCCCCGGATAGTGACTCAGCGGCTGGAAGCGGATTGCGCTCTCTGCCGCCACCTGCTGCATGGCAGGTAGCAGCGTGTGCTGCGCGTAGTCGCACAGCGCATCGGTGACGTTACTGACGTCCTCGCCGGGCAGATAGCGGATTTCAAAATCAAAGGTGCAGGCCTGCGGCACGATATTCAGCGCGCTGCCGCCGTGAATGGTGCCCACCTGCAGGGTGCTGAACGGCGGATCAAAGCGGCTGTCCTGACGCACTTTCAGCCCCTCGCCCAGCGCGTCCAGGCGGTTAATCAGCCGGGCGGCATACGCAATGGCATTGACGCCGGACGGGGCATAGGCCGAATGGCAGGCGTGACCGTCCACCTCACAGCGCATCGCCACCTTGCCTTTATGGCCGTAAACCGGCGCCATTTCCGTCGGCTCACCGATAATGCACATCGCCGGTTTTTCCGCCGAGGCCTTCAGGTGCGCCACCAGGCTGCGCACGCCCAGGCATCCCACTTCTTCATCGTAGGAGAAGGCCAGATGCAGCGGCATCCGCAGCGGTCTGGCCTGAAAGTCGCGCAGGGACGCCAGCACGCAGGCGATAAAACCCTTCATATCGGCGCTGCCGCGCCCGTAGCAGCGGCCCTCTTTTTCGGTCAGCTGAAACGGCGGCACGCTCCACGACTGGCCGTCCACCGGCACCACATCGGTATGGCCGGAGAGCATCACCCCTCCGTCCCCCTGCGGCCCCAGCCGGGCGTAGAGATTGGCTTTGCCGCCGCTGTCATCAAAAAACAGCTGTGATTCAATGCCCAGCGCGCACAGAAAGTCGCGGATATAGTGGATCAGCGCCAGGTTTGACGCGCGGCTGGTGGTGTCAAAGGCCAGCAGCGCGGCCAGAATAGCGCGCAGATCAGTCGGCATAGTCAGGCTCTTCGCGGTCCAGAATGCGTTTCATCTCGGCAAAGTGCGCCAGCGAGAAGTCGCGGAAACCTTCCCAGTCGCGGGCGGTTTTCTCGGCCACCGCGTCGGAGATAATCTTCAGCGGCTGCCCGGTGGCATAGGCGTTGACCAGGATCTGACAGGCGCGTTCCAGGGTGTACATATCATCAAACGCTTCACCGATAGTCTCTGCCGTGACCATCACGCCGTGGTTGCCCATCATCAGCCGCGACTTATCCCCCAGCATCGCCACCAGCCGCGCGCCCTCATCCTCGCTGTCCGCCATACCGGCAAAATCGCGATCCACCGCCACGCGGTTAAAGTAGCGCGCGGTGTTTTGCTCAATCGGTTTAATTGTGGGGTCAGCCAGCGTGGATAGCGTGGTGGCATAGATCGGGTGCAGATGCATCGCCACGCGAATATGCGGCGCCCGGCGGTGCAGCTGGCCGTGGATCGCCCAGGCCGTGGGGTCGATCACCCCGCGCTCAAGGCTTGAGGGATCGTCGGCGTCCAGCTGGATCAGATCGCTGGCGCGAATGGTGGAGAAGTGCTGCCACTTGCGGTTAAGCAGAAACTTGCGGCCATCGGCCGACACGGCGGCGCTGAAGTGATTGGCCACCGCCTCATGCATGCCCAGCCGGGCAAACAGGCGGAAGGTGGCGGCTAAATCGATGCGCAGCTGTTGCTCAGTCATACTGTTATCCCCGTTGTTATTCATCGCCCGGCACGCCGTAGCTCGGCGCCTCGCGCGGGTCCAGCGCCCGCGTCACATAGGCCTGCATTTGCGGTTCATAGGCCTGCCACAGGCGCAGCAGTTCGGCGGTCGGGGCGCTGTCGGCCCAGTCCACGCGCAGGTCAACCAGCGGCCAGGTATAGTCGTCCACCACTTTCACCGCCGCGGAATGCACCGGCCCGGCTTCACCGCCGCGATCGATACCGGCCTGCAGCGCGGCGATCAGGCGGCTGGCCAGCTCGCCCTCGGAAGCGGCAAAGGCGTCGGTCATCGCGTCGATCACCGCCGCATCGGCCAGCATATTGCCTGCCGCCACGCAGTTCTCACCCTGTACCGCGTTCCACACGCCCAGGGTGTGCGCCCCGCTGAACAGCGCCGTTTGCCCGCTGGCATCCATCACCGTGACCTGACGGTAGTCGCTGAAGCGGTCGTCTGCCAGCGCACTGACCAACGCCTGCTGCGGCGTCATGCCCTGCTCCAGCAGCGCCAGGATATCCTGGCCCAGCGCGGGTAAGGTGATGTTCTGACTGGAAACCGCGCCGACCCCGGCCAGCAGCCACGGGCAGCGCGCCCCCACCGCAATGCTGGAGGAGGCAATGGCAATCCCCAGCTGGCCGCTCTCCGGGCAGCGGGCGGCAATCGACAGGGTCATAGCGTCACCTCTGCATGCCAGTCATCCGGGATCACCGCAATCACATCAATTTCCATCAGCCACTGCGGCTGCGCCAGCGCCGACACCACCAGCCCGGTAGAGATAGGGAAAACGCCCTTGAGCCACTTGCCGACCGCCAGATACACCGGCTCGCGGTAGCGCGGGTCGATAATATAGGTGGTGGTTTTCACGATATGGGACAGGTCGCTGCCCGCCTCTTCCAGCAGCTGTTTGACGTTTTTCATCGCCTGGTCTGCCTGCGCACCGGCATCACCCAGCCCGACCAGGTTACCGCTAAAGTCCGTGCCGACCTGGCCGCGCACGTAAACGGTATTGCCGGCGCGCACCGCCTGGCACAGATCGTTATCCAGCGCCTGATTCGGATAGGTTTCTTTAGTGTTAAACATGCGAATACGGGTATGTGTTGGCATTATCGGTTTCCTGTCAGAGATCGTTGGAATGTGAGTCAGCGCGCTGATAGCGCTGGTACTGACGCTGGATGGCGATCTGATCGGCAATATAGCGGGCATCGTGCCAGACACCCCAGATAAAGGTGGAGCCGCGGCGCGACAGCCACGGCAGGCCGAGAAAGTAAACGCCCGCTTCGCTGGAAACCCCGCGATGGTGCTGCGGGCGCTGCTGTTCGTTAAAGGCATTGACCTGTAACCAGCTGTAGTCGCTGGCATAGCCGGTGGCCCAGATAATCGCGGTGATCCCCGCCTCGGCCAGATGCAGTTCGGTGAGCGGATGCGTCATGCATTCCGGGTCAGGCAGAAATTCCCGCGCTTCCGGCTCCGGCGGCAGATCCAGCCCGTTGCGCGCAATATAGTCGTCGGCGGCATCCAGCAGGGCAAGGTAGTTGGCATCACCGCGCGCGATGTTGTCGGCCAGATCCGGCTGGAAGCTGACGCGCCCGTCGGCAAAGTCGCGGGTCAACCCCACGAGGTTGACGCCCTGATGCGCCAGCCGACGGAAGTCCACCGTGTGGCCGCCGCGTGCGCCGCTGACCGCTATGGTGACATGCTCGCGGCCAGGCTGATTGGCGGCAGCATCCCACAGGCCGAGCACCCCCAGCCACCAGCAGAAATCGCGCTGGCGATAGGCGCGTGGCGGGCGGTCATGTGCGCCCACCGACAGCCAGACGTTTTTACCGGCGCGCTGCAGCTCATCGGCAATCTGCACCCCGGACGAGCCAGCACCCACCACCAGTACGCCGCCCTGCGGCAGCTGCTGCGGATTGCGGTAGTGCGCCGAATGGATCTGATAAATCTGCTCTGCCGGCGGTGCCACGGCGGGGATCACCGGCTTCTGGAACGGGCCGGTGGCCGCAACAATACGCTGGGCCTGGATGGTGCCGTGCGAGGTTTCCACGGTAAAACCGGGGCGGTCAACGTTACGCACCGCGCGTTTCACCTCCACGCCGGTGATCACCGGGGCATTAAACTTGTCGGCGTAGGCGGCAAAGTAGTCGGCCACACGATCTTTGGCGACAAAGCTGTCCGGTGAACAGTGGGAAAACGCCATGCCGGGGAAGCGGTCGTGCCAGGCCGGGCCGTTAGCCACCAGCGAATCCCAGCGCCCCGTGCGCCAGGCTTCCGCGATACGATTTTTTTCCAGCACCAGGTGAGGAATGCCCAGCTGCGTGAGGTGCTCACTCATTGCCACGCCGGCCTGCCCGGCCCCCACCACCAGCGTATCGATCTCTTTTATCATCTCTGTCATTTCGGCGACCTTTAAACAGCTTGAATTAGCCAGCTACGGATTAAGGTCAGACTATTTGAACGCACCGAAAGGGTAAAATATTATAAAGCTAACGAGTGGATAGAAATTTATTAGGGTGAAAATTAAAAGTGATAAAACCGCTTTAATCCGGCGTTTCCTGCCCGATAAATTTGCATATCACTTCTCTTTTTGTGGTAAAAAAATTTCGCACCGATAATTAAATTTCCAAAAAAATCAGCCCGGGTTTATCAGGGCCGTTAAGCCATTATTTTATCCGCGCATATGCATCGGCGTAAAATCCACGCTGCGGCAATAATCCATAAACAGCTGCGCGGGCCGCGTCGGCTCATTATTTTTCAGCCAGGCCATAATCAGCGTTGAAGCCGCCATCTCGTCATCAATCTCTTTTTGCACCAGCTGCTCACCGTCATAGGTGGTATCCGAGCACGGGCGCGTCACCAGCACCGAAAAGCCCAGCCCCTGCCCGACCATACAGCGCACCATCTCAATCGACGGCGAACTGTAGGCCACCTCCGGGTGGTAGCCCTTTTCTTTAAACAGGCTGATAAAGTAGTTCCTGCTGGGCACTGCATCCAGCAGGATCATCGGCAGGCGGATCAGCTCCGCCAGCGTCACCGAACTATGCAGCGCCAGCGGGTGGCTGGCCGGCAGCAGCGCATAGGGCTTGTGCGGGGCATTCATCGCCTCTTTGCTGATCGAGTTATCCAGCTCCAGATCGTAGAGAAACGCCAGATCAAAGCGCCCGCGATGCAGGCCGTGCATCAGCTCGTGCTGCTCGCCGTCATACAGTTGCAGGGTGATATCCGGGTAGCGTTTTTTAAACCCTGCCACCAGCCGGGGAAGATACAGCGGCGCCGCCGACTCGTAGCAGCCCAGCGCAATGGTGCCGGAGACCAGTTCGTTATCCGCCCGCGAGTTTTGCTCAAACTCATAGGAAAGGCGCAGCAGGTCGCGGGCTTTCTCGTAGAAGCGCCGCCCGCCGGGCGTGAGAGAAACGCCCTGAGCGTGATGGCGAATAAACAGCTGCTGGTCGAAAGCATCTTCCAGGTTCTTAATCGCTATCGAAATCGAGGGCTGGGCGATATGCAGCTGGCGCGATGCCTCGGCAATGCTTTCGGTTTCAACCACGGTCACAAAGTACCTGAGTTGCTTGAGTGTAAAGTGTGTCATGGTCTGACCCTGGTTTAAATATGGCAAGGGATGCCCTTCTGTACTGCGGGCTATCTCTAAGGGATTGCAAGAGCCATGCCATGCACCGGGACAGCGGAACAGTTCACCGCCATCGCTAACAGCAAATAAAAAAGAGGTTATCGCCCCACTGGCCGCAGCGAAATAATTCAGACACCCTCAGATAAATTTATGCCGCACTTAAATCTGGCACGCTGCTTTATTTTGGTTCATCTCATGCGCTTAAAAGGTGCAGCATAATGCCGCAAACAATATTAAAAACTTATCGCCAAAAGAAAAAATAAACACCAATGATGACATCATCCCGCATAAATAGCGCAATCGGCATCACTTTTCACGGCTGGTTAGTTTTTTTAAATTTAAAGGCCATTTATTTACTAATTGCGTCTTCTGTTTTGCAACCGCCATAGTGTGATTAATTTAATTAAAGGTAAGCGAGATGATCCATGACGTTTAACTGGAACTATATGTTTAGTCTGTTCAGTAATGCAGACTTCTGGCTGGCGACCTGGACCGTCATCAAACTCAGCGTGCTCACCTGGGTGCTGAGTATCGTGTTCGGCTTTTTGCTGGCGCTGGCCAAGCAGTCTTCGCGTCCGCTGTTCAGCCTGCCCGCCCGTGGCTATATCTGGCTGTTCCGCAGCCTGCCGCTGCTGGTGCTGCTGATTTTTGTTTATAACCTGCCGCAGGCCATCCCGGCGACCTCCGGACTGCTCAGCGATCCTTTCTGGGCCGGGCTTATCGCCATGGTGCTGTGCGAAGTGGCCTACGTGGCGGAAATCCATCGCGGTGGCCTGCTGTCAATTCCCAAAGGGCAAAGTGAAGCGGCACGGGCGCTGGGGCTGCGTTTTGGCGGCATCCAGTGGCGCATTGTTATCCCGCAGGCACTGCGCGTTGCCCTGCCGTCGCTGACCAATGAATATATCTCGATTGTAAAGCTCAGTTCGCTGGTGTCCGTTATCTCCCTGACAGAAATTCTGATGGTCGGCCAGCGGCTCTACTCACAAAACTTCCTGGTGATGGAAACCATGGCCGCCGTGGCGTTCTATTACGTGCTGATTGTCACCGTGTTCGACTTTCTGCTGAAACGCCTGGAGCGCCACCTCGACGTGACGCAGCGTAAGGTGACGCGCCAGCCGGATGCCGCCATGCTGGCGCTGGCTACCGAAAAGAACCAGGCGGTTGCCCGTCCGGCGCACTGCGGGCACGGCCCGGCTTTACAGGCCAGCAGGCTGCATAAAGCCTATAACAACGTCGAGGTGCTGGGCGCGGTTGACCTGAAAGTCGCTCCCGGTGAAGTGGTGTCAGTGATTGGCCCTTCCGGCTCGGGCAAAACCACGCTGATCCGCCTGCTGAACGGGCTGGAGCAGATTGATAACGGCGAGATAAATATCAACGGCAGGCCGTTTATTCATCTGAAGCGCCAGAGTGCCGGCAAAAACAGCTTTGTCGAACACGCCGAGCACCGCCTGAATATTGGCATGGTGTTCCAGAGCTTCAACCTGTTTCCGCATCTGACGGTGATGAACAACCTGATGCTGGCGCCGCGCTATCACCGCGTGGCACCGCTAAAAGAACTGAAGCAGCGTGCCTGTGCGCTGCTGCACAAAGTGGGCATGCTGGAGCACGCCTGGAAATACCCTCACCAGCTGTCAGGGGGCCAGCAGCAGCGCGTTGCCATTGCACGCGCGCTGATGATGCGCCCGCAAATCATGCTGTTTGATGAGCCGACCTCAGCCCTCGATCCGGAGAAAGTCAACGAGGTTCTGCAGGTTATAGAAACCCTGGCGGATGAAGGCATCACCATGGTCATCGTCACCCACGAGATGAACTTCGCCTTTAAAGTCTCTGACCGGATTGTCTTTATGGAAAAAGGGCGCGTGGTATGCGATGACGCCCCGGCTGAGCTTCGCAGCGGTAAGCATCCGCGCGTGGAAGCCTTCCTGAAAGATGTCTCTCTGGCCTGATAACCCAATTTTCACGAGGAACGATCATGATTGAACAGTGGCAGGTAGAACAGTTTCAGCGCGACGGCGTGCTGGTGGTCGAGAACGTGCTGTCAGCGCAGGAGATAGCTGACCTGCAAAACGATTTTGATCAGTGGGTAGCGGAAAGTTGCACACACCAGGAAGCCTGGGGCGAAACTCAGGACGGCCGCGCGCGTTTCGACCTGGAAGGCGATCACAGCGCCGATCACCCGTCGCTGCGCCGCGTCAGTTCGCCGACAGAGCTCTCAAAAGCCTATTATCATGCGGCCATGACGTCGCGCATGGCGGCGATTGCCGCCCAGCTGATTGGCCACAGCGGCACGCGTTTCCATCACAGCAAAATTAACTCCAAGCTGCCGCATACCGCCACCAGGGTGGACTGGCATCAGGACTTTCCGTTTACCCCGCACAGCAACGACGACATTATTACCGCCCTGCTGATGGTCAGCGAAGTGACGCCGGAAAACGGCCCGCTGAACGTGATCCCGGGCAGCCATAAAGGCCCGCTGTACAGCCACTGGCAGAACCAGCGCTTTACCGGCCAGGTGGACGCCAGCGTGGTGGAAGCGGAGTGTCAGCAGCCCGCTGCCTGCTATGGCCCGGCCGGTTCGGTCTGTTTTATGCACACCCGTCTGCTGCACGCCTCCAGCCCTAACCATACCGAGCAGCCGCGCACGCTGTTTATCAGTGTCTACGCCGCGGAAGATGCCCTGCCGTTTGGCGAAAACCCGCTGCCGAGCGAGCACGCCGGGATTCTGGTGGCCGGGGAAGAGAGCGGTATGGTGCGCAGCACCGCCAATCAGCTGCGTCTGCCGCAGAAGCCGCGCGGCGCCTCGTTCTTTGTTCAGCAGGCCGGAAAAGATCTTGCCAGCGCTTAACATCATTTCTCACACTCTGGAGGTTGTATGAAACTGTTCCGTACCGCTGTTCGCCCGATGATGTTGTGCATCCTGTCTGCCAGCACCGCGATGACCTCGTTTGGCTCGCTGGCTTTCCAGCATCCGGGCAAGATCACCGCCGGTTCCGATATGACGTTTTTTCCGTATGAATATATGGAAAACAATAAACCCGCCGGTTTTGATATTGAGTTTCTCGATGGACTGGCCAAAGTGATGGGACGCAAAGCGGAAAATATCGATACCCGCTTCCCGAACCTGATCACCGGGCTACAGGGCAACCGTTTTGATATCACTAATTCGTCGATGTATATCACCGCCGAACGCCTGAAGGTAATCGATATGGTGCCGTACCTGAAGAGCGGTGAAGCGATCCTGGCACCGAAAGGCAGCAGCTATCAGCCGGAAAAGCCAGAGGATTTCTGCGGCCACAAGATTGGTTCGATGGGCGCGACATCCTGGCTGCAACAGCTGCATAAACTCTCTGACGACTACTGCGTGAAGAACGGCAAACCGCCGATTGCCATCAGTGAATACACCACCGATCCGCAGACCACCCAGGCGATGCTGTCGCACGCCGTTGAGGCGCAGATCACCGATGCCGCCGTGGCCCGTGGCGTGGTAGAAAAGCTGGGCGACCGCGTGGTGATCTCCTCAAAAACGCTGATTTACCCGGTGCTGAACGGCTTTGGCGTGAAAAAAGGCAACGATGAGGTGAAACAGGCGCTGATTGAAGGGCTGGAGAAATTCAGCAAGACACCGGAGTACGCCAGCCTGCTGAAAAAATATCACTTTGTCGCACCGACCGAAGAAGATATTAAAACGCTAATGCCAACTCCCTGACTGACGTCACTCTACGGCAGGCTATGCGCCTGCCGTTAACCGCTGAAGGCCAGAAAGGCCGGTTGGCGAACATCCCGACCGGCATACTGCCCACACCAGAGCCGCAATCTGTTCCGCTTAACGGCCATCTTCAGACCTGCGTCAGGGTGGCAATGCCCCGGGTTATTTCATCATTCAGCCAGCGGATCCTGATTTTTTGCTGCGGTGATACGCGGTTTTGATTAACGGGTGCAACGTGCTGTCTCTGCACCACCGTACAGCCCGATGGCGGTGCGCACTGCATCTGCAACTCCCCGGCAGACTGCGAAATGCTACAGGCTTCAGCTAAAATTGTGCCCTGAAAATAAACCCTGATCGTACTTTCGCTCAGAGCGGTCGCCGCAATAAATAAACTGAACACCAGCAACCCGCCGGGTAATATCCAGTGACGCATAGAGTAATCCCCCCAAAAAACCGGTGTGTTGATAAGTAGAATTTTCTCGTAATCTGAACCGGGGAGATCTCTATAAAAATCACGTTTTACTGACAGTCAGATCATGTCCATCCTGAAACAATCCGAGGCCGTAACCCGGTGGCTGAATTGTGCCGCGAGCATGGCATAAGTAATGCCAGTTTCTGTAAATGGGGTTCACGTTTTGGCGGGATGGATGCCTCGATAATGGTCCGCCTGAAAGAGCTGGAAGACGAAAATCGCCGTCTCAAAAAGAGGTATGCCGAAGAGCGGCTCAAAGCCGAAATCATTCAGGAAGCCATGGCAAAAAAGGGGTGAAGCCATCGTGTCAAAAGCAGAGGGCACAGGATGCGGTAAGAAGCCGAAACGTCAGCATACGTTTTGTCTGCCAGCTGTTTGTTGTCAGTAAAAGTTGCTATCGCTATCAGGCTAAACTGCGTGAAGATAATGACGCTATTGCTGACTGACCGCTCCGCATCACCGACAGTCAGCGCAACCGGGAATTTGGCCTGTGTTTTTTGTACCTGCGTAACGTAAAAGGCTTTCGGTTTAACCACAAAAGGGTGTATCGGATTTACTGCGAGTTGTCGCTGAACATGCGGATCAAACCGAAAAAACGACTGAAACGGAATAAACCTGAACCGCTGGCTGTGCCTGAAAACAGCAACGAATGCTGGTCGATGGACTTCATGCATAATCAGTTATCGGATGGCCGATCAATCCGTTTGCTGAATGTTATCGATGATTTTAGCCGTGATGCACTGGCAACAGAGGTTGATTTTTCTCTCCCGGCGAATCGGGTTGTGCGAACACTGGAACGGCTCATCGAATGGAAGGGAAAACCGGCAGCCATACGGTGCGACAACGGGCCAGAATATACCAGCAGGATACTGATGACATGGGCGGCTCAGCAGAAGATAATCCTGCGTTTTATTCAGCTCGGCAAACCTCAGCAGAATGCGTATATTGAGCGGTATAACCGGACAGTGCGTTATGACGGGCTGGGGCAGCACCTGTTTAAATCACTGGATGAGTTGCAGAACTATGCCACTCGATGGCAATGGTTTTATAATCACGAGCGTCCGAATATGGCGCTGAATGGCTATACGCCGATGCAGCATAGACAACGCACGATCTGATTCTACTTATCATCTCCGTTGAAAATGGGGGGTTACCGGGGCAATTCTCATCAAAAACACTGATCGTCATAAAAGGGAAAATTGGATCAAAAAAACTATACTTTATCCTCACCACGCAACTTAGCAAGTACAATTGAAAGAAGAAAGCCCAGTAGCAAGAATCCAAAAAATCCAACTAATTTCATAGCCAATGAGTTAAAAAGATACAATGAAAAAAAGGCAGCTAAAGTAGTAATACCTGTAGTCATTGCTTCAAGAACATGAGCGACTATCCAGCCAGTAAATTTAGCGAATTTTTTGACTAAGCTCATTATCTACTCTTTCACAGAAATTAGGTTGCCCTTTGATATACTCCAGGTATGATTTTAACTGATCCTCAACTAAGAAATAGATCATATCTAAACCTAAAGGGCGTACCTGATAATATATTTGAGAATAATGTTTTTGCATACGGCGGGATGCTAAAGCAGCTTCTTCAATTAGCCCTTCAAACATTAAGGCATTGAGGGTGGCAGTAGTACCCCATTTGATAAAACGTTTGTAGAGAAATGTTCCTTTCATTCGCATTAGAATACTATTTGTAATAGTATACGCCATAAGCATTTGTCCACCGGACTTACCAGCCACATGACCGATACCAAAACTAACTTTTCTTTCTAATGCATCACGGCCAGCTTTACCTGATTTCTTAACATAGGATTCAAGTACTATTAAAATCAGACGGCGTAAAGGCTCTTGATTGTTGATAACTGCTTTTATAACACGAAAGAAACGCTCATTTTCTGCTTCATTTCTCATCCTACGTTCTGGAGTCAATGCACCTGAAGTGATGTAAGAGCGTTTCAAGCCTTTGTACATTGTACCTGGTATTGATGATAGCGAGTCTAAAATTCCTTCAGCAACATACCTGGCATCCATTGCAATATTCTCCGAAAATCACTGTTCAATGTGATGAATGATGCAACATAGCTTGACACATCAGTCATTAGTGATGAAGCTACCATAAATCTTGCTGAACCTTCAAGCAACTGACAATTCCCTACCCTCTTCATTCGTTTCACAGGAACGCTGCAGAAATCGTGCATACATCGGTACTGGAGAATTAGAATAAACCTCTCAATTGCTGGCTAAATACGTCGTAGACACTATGAGGTAGCACAATTAACATCTACCGACATTACCGCAAGATAGGTTAAAGGAAGAAAAGCTGACGCAGAGGATGTAATTTGGTAATCACCCGAAAAAGCGGCGTGTCCGGAATGATCAGACCATTATAAATATCGTCAGGCCACTGTATGCACAAACAGCGTCTCGCCTGACGATGTGCTGAATAACAGACGTGATTACAACATGCGTTTTAAAATCCCCTGCCTCGCATAGCTGCGTTTGATCACTGCGGCAATATGCAACACAATCATTGCAGTTAATGCTATGCAAGAAACACGATGCACGGCAAAAAAGAACAGGTTCACATCCAGGTTCTCAACCGGGCGGGGAAAATCGATGATTCCGAAAACGGCAAAACCGTTTTGCAGCATCAAAAATCCGCTGATTAATACAACAAAAATCAACAGATAGAATATTTCGTGCAGCAGGTGCACCATCCCCTTTTCATGGCCTTTTAACATCTTCCCATAAGGAACCTCAGGCCGGAAAAAACGCCAGATGTAACGTGCAATCATCAGCGGCGTCAGAACCAGCGCCAGCGACATATTTGTCACTGAAAGGAAGGAGTAAAGACCGGCATCCGCAATAAAGTGCAGTGAGTAACCGACGATCGTCACGTAAATCATGGCCGCGGCAATAGTCCAGTGCATCAGGCGGCTAAAAAAATCGTAGCGGGCTGCTTGATGTGACATAAATCTCCTTAAAAAAGCAGCCATTGCTGGCTGCTTATATCTCCAATTCGGCCTTTATTTTTTCAGAATCCAGGCATCTTGCCAGTTTGTGCCTACGCCCGGCTCGTAATTGGTTGACCCGCTATTCCACTGTATGCAGTAGCCGCTATAAGGGAATGGTTTACATTGATAAACCTTGCCGTTTTTCGGCTGCAGTACGGTGGTACCCGCGGTGTACTTACTCAAATCGTTCGGGAACACATAGTTATAATCCCCGCCGCCGCCGTTGGATTCGGCTTCCAGATTAAAGTTCTCAATTTCCGGCTGGATAGTCTGTCCCGCCTCATTACTGGCAATCACTTTCAGCATATGATGGCCTTCGCTGACATCATTAAGCGAAATCGTGAGTGGCTGACTGGCATCTTCCAGCATCTCTTTCACATAGCCTTTTTGCATCTGGTTGTGATCGTAGACGCGTGCTTCAATCGAGAGCTTGCCCTTCACTTCGGCATTAAAGGTCAGCTGAGCTTTGCCATCTTTGATCTTGCTGCTGGATAAGCCGCTGATGCGAATGTCTTCTGAGATACCCGGCGTTTCCTCTTCATAAGAGATCACCACACTTTTCATCGTGCTGCCCTGACGTGCAAAGACCGGGTTGGTACCAACGATAGGGTTAACATTCCCTTCTTTATCTTTTACACCGGCACGGATCTCTTTCTGAGAGGCATTGATCTTGCTCGCCAATGCCTGGCTCCAGCGGTTCTTATCCGTCAGGGCCTCATTGTCAATCGCCAGCTCGGTTTTCATCGACAGCACTTCACCGTCTGCGTTAAAGAAGCGAGCAATTACCTTGTCACCCACGGTGAGGTCTTTACCGGTAATGCTGCCCTGAAGCTGCTTACGCCATTCTGAAACAACGCCATCATCTTCAAAGTTAACGTCAATGACCTGATAGAAGCTGTTTACGGTGTCCGCAATTTCCCAGACACCGTAAATCACGTGATAGCCCGTTCTTTCCGGTACGACACAGTTATGAACCTCGCGGTCTTTGGGTAATTCGCCATGGCCATCAATTGTACAGAAAGCCTTTTCCTCAAAAGAAGCACGCGTCAGCGGTTTATTCATATCCCAGTCTGGTTTGGTGATATAGTAACGCCAGTTATTGGTTTTATGTTTAGCGGTGAAGAACCAGGTAAAGGACTGCGGGCCAGACTTGATGGTATTCGCCGCCCAGATATTCGCGCCCTGGCGATCTAACGGCTCAAACCCTGCTACGCTGCCGCTGGCCAGCTGGCCATCAAGCGGCCTGGCGTTATCAGGAAATCCGGAAATTTGCTCAACGCTCTGTGGTTCCCACTGCGCGCGACCGCATTCAGAGTTAGTGCCCAATTTACATTTATAGGCACGACTTTCAGGAAGTTCGATGTAACCATGTGACCAGACCGAGGAGGAGGCCGCGAGCGTTGCCATCATCAGGGCAATTTTTGATAACTTCATTATAGCTCCATTCAAATATCACAAATTAAAAAATAAAATAAAAAACAAAATTGCGAACTAAACGCAGCAACAATGTTATGCATCAGCAGAAATAAATCTTCTTATTATTGTTTAAAATAAGAAAAAATAAGAAAAATAGAGCCTTATAATAATTAATAAAAAATCAATTAACACTATAAGCAGCATAATAGATTGATCTTATTATTCACTTTAAATAAAATATTATCTGAAAATTAAACTGTGAGATTGATATGACTGTAAAACGATTTTTTGCTGTGATGATGGCCCCGCTGTTATTATCTGCCTGTCAGCACACTCCCCCCCCTGCGCCGAATGTAAACAGCACAAGTGAGCAGCTTTCTTCACTGGTGGGGGCGGCACATTATCTGAGAGAGCACTGCAATCGCGCGGATATTCCGGACGATCAACAACTGGCGGCAGTGGCGCTGGCTGAAGCCAGGAAAAAAAGCGGGTCGGCAGAATTCAGCCAGGACCAGCTTGTGGCGGCGGGAAAGAAGGT
>CAJYIY010000124.1 GCA_913775305.1 uncultured Erwinia sp.
ATGATGGATCGTGAGCTGGCGCTGGATATGCTGCACGGTCTGGTCGGCAAGACCGCCATTCATCCCAGCCAGATAGCGCTTATCGAAACGGCGCTGATGGTGTCTGCAAGCGATCATGCTGATGCCCTGCGTATCCTTAACTCCAGCCAGGCGGTCTTTAAATCGCAGGGCGCGATGTGCGAACCGGCAACCCATCGCCGCTGGGCGCTGACGATTCTGGCGCGTGCACAGGTTTACGGCATTGTCAGCGAGAAGAATCCGGACGCCGTCAGGTTGATGACCGCGCTGAGCAAAAACTGAGCTAATCCTACGTTGATCCTGCCAGCAGATGCCTTTACCGTGCTATGCTGTCAGACCATGAAATAACAGTGATAAATCAGAGCAATAACTTATTATGCATCTCAGCAGCCGACAGGCACGAATTTATAAGCTGGCGACCCTCCTCGGCCCGGGCAAGCCCGTTTCTGCCGCCAGCATTATCACCGCGCTGAGCTGTTCCGAGCCAACGCTGACCCGCGCACTGAAAGAGCTGCGCGAGTCCTATGCCGCTGAAATCAAATACAGCAAAGCCAGTCACTCTTATCAGCTAACCGGCGCAGGCCAGCTGGATAAAAAAACGCTGCGCCGGATGAATGAAGCGCTGGCCGAAAACGCCGAGATGAAACCGGCTGAAACGGTAAGCCGGGTCTTTCTCGATAAAGATAAGAAAAAAGCGGTATCACTGTCGCTGCGTATGTCACTGCTGCGTAAAATCGATCGCCTTTCCAGGCTGGAGGAAATCACGCGCAGCGAAGCGGTGGATATGGCCGTGGCGCACGGCATTGATGAGCTGATCCGCCGCATCGTGGCGCAAAAGCAGAAAAAGAGCAGCTGAGTTTCCCGCAGCAACCCTTCCTCTCAGCACCTCAATCAGCGGCTAATCTGGTGGCCGATAATGCCGCCTACCGCTGCGCCGCCGACCGTTCCAAGAGAACTTCCCCCGGTCAGTACCGCACCGCCAACCGCACCAATACCTGCACCAATCGCCGTATTTCTGCCCCGATTAGACATATGACCACAGGCAGTGACAGAGAGCGTCAGTAATACCACGACTGCGACGGAGAAGCTGCGTTTTAAAAGCATGTTTAACCTCATTACCATCACGAGAATGGCAGGTAGAAAGGGTGTTAATGAATATTGTTGTTCAGGCGGCATGCCGGGTGTTGACTCCCGGTACCGTTGGCTGAAATTTACTGTGTGTCCGCACAGCTAAACAGGTAAAAATTCCTATTTCTCAGTGCCCTGCGGACTTCAGAAAAAGATTGGGAAAAATCTGACCGATCGCTCTCTTAACGGCCAGCGTCTCCAGAGCATCTTCAGAATGACCTTCTCTCCGCGATCTCACTTTCGGGGATCGGGCTGCCCGACGGCATACGTGCGGAGATTTCACTGCGGGGCTGTAGCCAGACTATTTTCGCCAGACCGCTTCTTTTATTTCGTGAGTCATTTTAACGTCGATACTCAGCTCGGCGGTGGGCCTCAACAGCAGGCGCGGCAGGCCAATAGGATCGCCGGATTCCAGGCAGTAACCATACTCACCGTTTCTGATGCGAACGAGCGCGGCATCAATTTTCGGCAGCAGACGGCTTTCGCGGTCGATCTGGCGAAGCAGCAGCCTTAGTTCCTCTTCACGCAGTGCCTTATCGGCTTCATCCCCCTGATTATCTTCCCACTGCAAACCCGCTTTCAGCTGGTCGATGTGCGCCAGTAGCGCCTGTTTATCCTGCTGCAGTCGATGCTGAAAAAACGCCAGCTGCTGCGGATTCATGTATTCTGCGGGCGACATCGCCAGCAGCTTCTGCTCTTCTATACTGCTCTGTGGCACGCGGGCCTCCTGAGTTAATATTCAACACAACTTTATGACTTCAGTCTGGCGATACTTTTTGGCCACGGATCGGCAAAAGTGCCGCCCTGCTGCCACCAGTCGATCTCCTCCTCACTGAGGAAACAGCGACGCAGCGCCGAGACAAAGGGATCGAGCTCTTCGGCAAGGCCAATCACCGTCAGATTACAGCGGCGATCGCCAAAACGGCCCGGCATGGCATCCAGCTGCTGTTGCAGGAGGCGGCGTTCTTCGCTGCTCAGCGGACTGTTTTCATGCTGCAAAACGCCCGCTTTCCAGTAGCTGATAAACTCCAGACTGATGCTGCCCGCCGCCTGGTTCCACAACAGCGCCAGATCGTCCCGCCCCGGCAGCCAGAAAAAGCCCTTACTGCGGTGGATACCGGCTCCGAGAAACTGTTGATACGTGTCCCACAGACGCTGGGGATGGAAAGGCCGGTCATCCGTAATAACCCGGGACTCGATATCGTACGGCGCTCCCCCATCGCTGACCTGCTCAACTTCCTCCTTCAGCTCCTCAACCAGTTTTGCCACACGATGGAAATCGTATGCCGGATAGGTCAGCAGATCGTTGATCGGCAGATTTCCCCACGGCAGTGCCATAACTGCCACCAGGGGATTAACCGGGTGTACGGCACGCGCGATGTTGAGCACGGCATCAGAATGCAGGCGGTCCACCTTCGTCAGCATCAGATGGCTGCAAAACAGGATCTGCCCGGCCAGCAGATTTTCGACCCCGCCACGATGCTGCTCAAGGTTGCGCTGCCAGCGCGGGATCAGTTGCTTACCGCCTTCGTAGTCGCTTTGCAGCATCACGGCATCAATCAGCGAGAGAAAGCCCCTCAGCTCCACCCGGGGATGATCGCGCAGCAGCTGTATCAGCGGCAGGGGGTGGCTGCTGCCGGAGGTCTCCAGCAGGATCATATCGGGCTGGCGATCGGCAAGCTGCTCAAGCGCCTGAGAAAGTTTTTTCACACCGGTCGGGCTGCTGATGCTGTCTGCAGAGATGGAAATGAAGTTCTGCCGCTGCTGGGCTACCAGCTCGGTATTCGCAATCAGCACGCCGTCAACGTCCAGTTCACTCATATCATTGACGATCACGCTGACGTTCAGCTGCTGATTCTGCGCCTGCATCAGTAAGCTTTTCAGTAAGGTGGTTTTTCCTGCGCCAAGGAAACCGTTGAGAATGGTCAGGGGAATGCGCTGCATAGATCTGCTCGAAACGACGAATTTTAAATTATGTTATAACATAACAATTTTATCGACCAGCAGTAAAGAATCAACACGGAGCCGTTCTACGCCACCTTTATCGAAATTGGGGCAAATTTCTTGCCCTGACTTTTTGTAGGCGTCTGAGGGTAATGGCACAGGCTCCGCTGTGGGCATCCTGAATATGCTCCTGTATCAGGCTTATCGCCCGCGCCTTTTCACGATTTTCAATTGCCTCAAGCAGTTCAGCATGCTCCTGATAGGTTTGCGCGATACGTGCGTCATATTCGAAATCCAGACGCCGCATGATGCGGATCCGGTCGGTGATGTTGCTGAGGATCGCCGTCAGTTCCCGGTTGCCTGCAGCCTCCGTCAGCGCGATATGAAACTGCTCATCCAGGGTGGCAATTTTCTCTCCGGCCTGTTCCTGCCGGGCTGACGGAATCACCCACAGTGCCCGCAGTTTTGCCAGCACGCTGCGGTCAATTTTCGCCGTATCCGGGCCGCAAAGTCGCCCCACGCTGTCCACCTCAATCAAAATACGGGTCGCATAGAGGTCTTCGTAAACGTCGAAATCGATAGGGCAAACCTCCCAGCCGTTGCGGAAACAGCGCCGAATAAGCGCCTCATTCTGTAACGTCAGCAGCGCTTCCCGCACCGGGGTGCGGGAACACCCCAGGCGGCTGGCGATATCCACTTCAGTAAAACGGTCACCTGGCATCAGAATAAACGCGTATATCTCCTGCCTGAGCTGACGATAAACGCGAACAGAATGGGGTAGCAGCCGGTTCAGTTCTGATGCCATGTTGTCGATGTTCCTTAATCCGGTCGGGAATGACGGCGGTTAGTTCTGCGCGCGCATAAAGCGTGCACGCCACGGTTTGAGTACCCATAGCGCCAGACCGGCGGTGATAAAGTCGAAGGTGATGGCGCAGCTGAACACCAGATGCCAGCTGTGGGTGTGCTGATACATCAGCGCCGCCAGCGGGCCACCGAAGATGGAGCCGATGCCCTGAGAAATATAGAGCCAGCCATAGTTCGCAGAGGCATTTTCGCTGCCAAAAGTATCGGTGAGGGTAGACGGGAACAGCGAGAAGATTTCACCCCAGCCAAAAAACACCACGCCGGAAAGCAGCACGAACAGCAGCGGATCTTCGCGGCAGGCCAGCCACAGCGTCATCGCCACCCCCTCCAGTGCGAAGGCAATAAACATGGTATTTTCACGGCCGTAGCGGTCGGAGATAAAACCAAACAGCGGACGCGTCAATCCGTTGGTGAAGCGGTCAATGGTCAGCGCCAGAGGTAGTGCAGCCATGCCGAAGATTACCGCCTTGCTGATGCCGAAATCCTCAGCAAAAATCGCCATCTGTGACGTCACCATCAGCCCCGAGGTGGACATCATGGTCATCATCAAAAACATCAGCCAGAACAGCGGCTGGCGCAGCATTTCACCGGATTTGAACTGGCGCTGACCCTGAGCGGGTGATGGTGTTGTACTGACCGGCATCATCACGCCGTGCTCAGGCAATCTCAGCCCCTGGCTGGCGAGGAAACCGATGGCGGCAAAGATCAGACCAAACAGGGTCATTGTCTGCTCCAGCCCGTAGCTGCCGAGCGAAATGGAGATCGGGAAGGTGGTGAAAATCGCCCCCATTCCATAGCCTGCCGCCACGGTCCCGGCGGCAAAACCGCGTTGCTGAGGGAACCACTTCATCACCAGCCCCACTACCCCCACATAGACAATGCCGGTACCCAGTCCTCCCAGGCAACCATAGACCAGATACAGCGAGGTCAGGCTGTCAACCCGGGCGGCAATAACCCAGCTAAATCCGGCCATTAGCGTGCCGATCGAAATCAGCAGCCGCGGACCAAAACGCTCGACCAGCCGCCCCTGAAACGGCGAGAAAAAGGTCTGAAGGATAATCAGCAGCGAGAACGTCACCTGCAGTTCGGCCAGTCCGACGCCGAGTTTTGCAATCATCGGTTTGGTCAACAGTGTCCAGACGTACTGTGGACTGGAGATGGCGGCCATACAGATTAATCCAAGCAGAAGCTGCGTCCACTTACTGTGTTTCGCAACTGACAGCGGTTCGCTTATCGAGGTCATTGATTTTTCTCCAAAATTACGCTCTGTTTTCCCGCCGTGGTCAGGCCACTTTTTCACGGGCGCTTATTTTTTACTTCACACTCATCCCAATCCAAACCTGCTTAATGCCCATTCCGCGATCGGTTCATCGCGATACACAGCTGTGTATACAGAGAGTAAAAGCAGGAAGCGTGCCAGTTTGTAAAACTGATAAAAATCAGTAAGAAAGGAATCACTCACCCAAATTAATGTGAGCTGGTGCAAGTTTTTGGCGCACGGCAATGGTGCGTGAGGGGGATGATCTGTCGCCTGATAACTGCAGCCGCAGCGCACGGCACAGCCGGGTAAAACTGTGTTAATCTGCGCCGAAGAGTTCGCGGCCGCGCGAGGCTTTGTTCAGCGGTTCTCAGGCAGAATACGACAGAGGCGGTTAGCTCCGCCTCTGAGGGAATGATCGATGCAGACAGATAACAACATCATCAGCGATATCAATCTTATCAGCGAGTGGCTGTCGTGGGACGAATGGCAAACGGCGGGCCGTTTTGATGCTGACCTGATCGTACTGGCCGGGCATGCGGTGGTTCCTGCCATCCTTGGCGTGCTGGAACTGGCCGTGGCGACCGGCATTCCCCTGCTGTTGACCGGCGGCGTTGGCCACTCGACGCCGCTGCTTAAGCAGGCGCTGGCCGAAAACAGACTGACCCGGCTGACCACCTTCGATCGTCAAAGCGAGGCAGATATCATCTTTACGCTGGCGACGGACTGCTTTGGTATTTCCCCTTCGCAGCTTTACGTTGAGAACCGTTCAGCAAACTGCGGACAGAACGCAGATTTCACTCGCGATATGATTGCTGAACTGGGGCTGAGAGCCGACAACATTATCCTGTCTCAGGATCCGCTGATGCAGCGCCGCACCCGTGAAACCTTTGCGTTCAGCTGGCAGAAAAAAGGCCTGAAGACCGGATTTATTAACTGGCCGGTGTTTGTGCCCCGCCTTGTCTCCCTGGCGGGAAACACCGTGATAAGCGGCGCACAGAGCGCGGGGATTTGGAATATTGAGCGCTTTATTTCCATGGTGCTCGGCGAGATGCGCCGTCTCCAGGATGATGCCAGCGGCTACGGCCCGAACGGTGCCGGGTATATTGGCCATGTTGATATTCCGCGCAAGGTGTCTGAGGCCAGGCAGCGCATCATGGCGAAAACCCATCTGGCCCATCTGATCCGCGCCTGAGTTACCGCTCTGACGCGGCAACCCCCCGCCACATAGTGCAGGCTGCGCATCGACGCATCGACGCGATCGAAATGCCGCTGTCGAGGATACCAGCACCGTCTGGCCGTGGTTGATCAGTCGGTACGCCTTCTACAGTGCTACAGGGGTCATAAACTCGTTGATAGATTCTCCCGGCGTTCAGCATGTCTGAGGTAAAAGGCAGCATAAACTATCAGGCCGATGCCCGTCGCGCTGGCAGACAGAGCGCAGCGCAGCCGGTTAACCAGGCCCCCCAGAATATGACGAAGTCATTAACGGGATTCGTTACGTCAGTGATTGTTTCATCACACGGTGGAAACTAGAATATCCGTCAGAAACTCACTCCAGGAACCGCTATGCAAAATATTAAAATTCACTCAGTCCAGGACATTGAGAAGGCGCGGATCGCCGGAAATCTTGCGGCGAAGGTGCTGGCGATGATCGGTGAGCACGTCAGGCCCGGCATCACTACCGAGCTGATCGACAACATCTGTCACGACTACATTGTGAATACGCTGAAATGTATTCCCGCCAATATCGGCTATCACGGCTACACCAAAACCACCTGCACATCGGTGAATCACGTGGTGTGTCACGGTATTCCGAACGCCAAAAAAGCGCTGCGTGAGGGTGATATCATCAACATTGACGTGGCGTTGATCTGCGACGGCTGGTACGGCGATACCAGCCGTATGTACTATGTCGGAACACCTTCCATACGCGCCAGGCGCCTGGTGGAGGTGACCTACCAGTCGATGGTTGCCGGCATTAAAACCGTTCGCCCCGGCAGCACCCTGGGGGATATTGGTGCGGCGATCCAGAAAGTGGCCGAAGGCGCGGGTTTCAGCGTGGTGCGCGAATACTGCGGTCACGGAATCGGGCAGATTTACCACGATGACCCGCAGATCCTGCACTACGGTATTGCGGGCCAGGGGCTGAAGCTGAAGCCGGGGATGATTTTCACCATCGAACCGATGATTAACGCGGGTAAAGCGGCAGTCAGCGTACTGGCCGATGAATGGACGGTGGTGACCAAAGACCGCTCGCTGTCGGCGCAGTGGGAACACACCGTCGCGGTGACGGAGAGCGGGTTTGATTTGCTGACCCCCTGGCCAGACGGCACCGGCGAATACGAGACAATTTGAGTCACGGCACGCTGAATCCTAAAATGTGCCGGTTATCCCCTGACGGTATCTTTTACCGTCAGGAACTCCGCGATCATGCTGGCTGAGCGCAGAGAAGAAGATCTGCTGTCCGCGGGCAAACACTCAGGAGGCGGCGAAGTCCGTCAGCACGGCACCTTCCATTCGGTAGCGCACCCACTCATCCTGCGGTGCAGCACCGATGCTTTTATAGAAATCGATAGCGGGCTGGTTCCAGTCCAGTACGCTCCACTCCAGACGCCCGCAGCCCCGCTCCACCGCCAGCTTTGCAATATGGCGCAGCAGCTGTTTTCCCGCCTTCTGACCGCGAAAGCGTGGTGAAATGTACAAATCTTCCAGATAAATACCGTTTTTTCCCAGCCAGGTGGAGTAGCTGGTGAAGAACACGGCATAGCCCGCCGGCATGCCGTCGATTTCACATATCAGTCCTTCCGAATGACTGTTATCGGCAAACAGCGTCCGTTCAATATCCTGTTGTGTGGCAATCACTTCGTGCAGCGCTTTTTCATACTCGGCCAGCTCGGCGATCATCGCGAGGATCAGGGCGGCATCCCGGCGTTCCGCACTGCGGATAACAATATTCATGGCTATTCCCTTCTTACATTGAATTGATGGCGAAGAGAATAACCGCTAATCTTGGATGAATGAAGTGCATTCCTGTCAGCATAGAGTGAATGTTATGCATCCTAATTTGCGCAAACTCGACCTGAACCTGCTGCTGGTGTTTGATGCGGTCTGTCGTCACCAGTCGGTGACCCGTGCAGCAGAAGAGCTGGCCCTGAGTAATTCGGCGCTCAGCCATGCGCTGAGCCGTTTGCGTCGCCATCTTGGCGATGAGCTGTTCTACCGCGTTGGTCACGACATGCAGCCGACCCTGTTTGCCAGCGCGCTGGCCGAGTCGGTGCATCAAAGCCTGTCGCGGCTTAACCAGATCGTGCAGAAACGGCCCCGCTTTGACGCCGCCACCAGCCAGCACGAATTTACCTTCGCCGTCACCGATTTCACTACCTTCAGTCTGTTCCCGTCGCTGATCGCCAACGTCCAGCAGGTGGCGCCCGGTATCCGCTTTCAGCTGATCCACAGCGAACAGAAAGTGGCGCTGCACGAGCTGATGGCCGGACGAGTGGATTTTGCGTTAGGGTTCAGTGAAAACCACGATCGTCGCCTGCCGGATATTGAAGAAATGGACTGGATGGAAGATGAATACGTGGTGATTGCCTCTCCGCGCTTTTTCCCAGCGGAGCGGACGATAGACCTGGCGCAGTATATCGCCGCCCGGCATCTGGTTGTCACTCCGTGGAATGAAGAGACGGGGTATATCGACAGCGAACTGGCGCTGCTGGGGCTGGAACGGCATATCGCTCTGCGTATGCCGTCGGTACTCGGTGCACCCTTTATTATTGCGCAAAGTCCGTTACTGATGACCATTCCACGCTACGCGGCAGAACGGTTGCAGCGCAGCGTGGAGTACGTTATCCATCCGCTGCCGTTTGCCATTCCACGCTATAAAGTCAAAATCTACAGCTGGCAGAAAAACAACCAGCACGACGCCTGCCGCTGGCTGCATGAACTGCTGCAGGGGCTGAAAAATCAGCTGACATGAGTCAGCTGCGGCTCCGTTCTAACAGCGTAACGGTTTTCCGGCACCGGCAGATCCAGCCGCTCGCGCAGCGTGGTGCGATCGTCCTGGTGCCAGTAGCCGCGTTCGCTAAGAATCGGCAACACGTAACGCGCCACGTCTGCAAGCGCCTCATTCAGTACCGGACCGCAGAGGATAAAGCCACTGGCACCGCCCTGCTCCACCCAGCGAATAAAGGTCTCCGCCACCTGCTCCGGCGTACCGAAAAATTCACCCTTCGGCAGCGTGGTACGGTAGGCCACTTCCCGCACCGTTAACCGCTCCTTTTTCGCCAGCCGTTTAATTTGATCGGTTGTTGAACGGAAGGTATTTTCGCCCAGCGTGCCCAGCTCCGGGAACGGGCCATCAGGGTCGTACTGACTGAAGTCATGATGATCGAAGAAGCGGCCCAGATAGCTGAGCGCATCGTCCAGCGACAGCAGCGACAGCAGATAGCGATATTTCTCTTCCGCTTCGGCTTCCGTTCTGCCGATAACTGGCGTAATGCCGGGGAAAATTGCCGGAGTGGGTTTCTGCTGCGCCCGCGCCTGCTCCTCCAGTTTCTGCGCATAGCTCTCCGCTTCCTCCAGGGAACGAGCATTGGTGAACACCGCATCCGCCGTTTTGGCTGCCAGCGCAATACCGGTGTCAGAGGCACCGGCCTGGAAGATCACCGGCTGGCCCTGCGGCGAACGCTGAATGTTCAGCGGCCCGGCCACCGAGAAGTATTCCCCCTGATGATTCAGCGTATGCAGTTTCGATGCGTCAAAGAATACGCCACTCTCCTTATCGCGAATAAAGGCATCGTCTTCCCACGAATCCCACAGCCCCTGCACCACCTGTAGATACTCTTCGGCAATCCGGTAGCGCTCGGCGTGCTGCGGATGCGCCCGGCCAAAGTTACGCCCCGACCCTTCCAGCGGTGAGGTCACCACGTTCCAGCCTGCCCGACCACCACTCAGCAGATCGAGTGAGGCGACCTGACGCGCAACGGTAAACGGATCGCTGTAGGAAGTGGAAATGGTGCCGGCCAAGCCAATACGATGCGTCACCGAGGCGAGTGATGACAGCAGAGCGACGGGCTCGAAGCGGTTGAGGAAGTGCGGCAGCGATTTCTCATTGATGTGCAGACCGTCGGCAACAAACAGAAAATCCAGACCGGCGTCTTCGGCCTGATGCGCCAGCTGGTGATACCAGTTCACGTTGACGCTGGCATCCGCCGGTACGTGATGATGCCGCCAGGCATTCATATGGCCCCCGGCTCCCTGTAACATCAGGCCGAGTTTAATCCGGCGTGCAATCTGGCTCATGAGCTGACTCCTTGTTAATCAGTTATGCCTCAAGATTTCCATATAATTGCCGCAGATTTAAATATCAATATTCGCTTTGCATTGCCGCTTTGAGTCTAACTCACGGGAAACAGCACCACGAACCTTCGTCACGGATGGCAGGTGCAGAGAGGGGAAACAATCCGATGTGAACGCGGCAGCAACGGGCTGCCGCGTTGGCTGTCAGGCTTCTTTAACGATCTGGCGGGTCAGTTCGCTACGGATATCGAAGCAGAGGTTACGCAGATTGAACTGATATTTAGGTAAGGCGATATCGTCAATGTCGCTGCCAATTTTGCCGCGAATGTCCATGTATTTGCTCAGTTGACCGTTCATGCGGTCGAAACGCTGACGGTACTGCTGATAGACCGCCACGTTGTAGGACTGAAGGGCATCCAGTTCATCACGACACTGACCGACTCGTGCATCAAACGCGCTCAGGGTCGGACGTTCTGCTACCGGCTGCGGTGGCGGAGGCGGTGGCGAAACTCGCGGTTGCGGATGAACAGCACAACCCGTGACCAGGGTAGCCATTATCAGCGCCGGAACTAATTTATTCATATCATCACCAGATTACGTTCCTGCTGTCGCAGGAGAAGGGGTAACAGTGCAAAAATTCGTCCGTTGCACACAGTTAAAGCCCCGTAGCAGGCTAAATTTTACTTTGCGATGTCCACCTGCAGGGAAGCGCAGTGATAATAGCAAAAAATGTCGCAAATTATCTACTTACTCAGCCTTAAAGCCAGTCAGCTAAGCACACCGCCGGATATGAACTCTCCGATCCTGTTAATTTACTGACTGGCGATACTTCGTATCGTACTGCGAAAATATCAAAACATTACCCTGAGCCAGGGCGAAAAAAAACCGCCATCTTAACGATGGCGGTCGAACAGGCTGAACGAAGCGGCGCTATTTTTAATCAATCACGGCTCTGTTCTGTCATCTTTGCAGAATTTACATCTGCACCAGATGTTTGATTTTCACATCCGGGTTAACGTCAGCTGCATAGTCAACGCCTTCCAGGCCGAAGCCGAACAGGTGCATAAACTCAGCTTTATAACCCGCGAAGTCGGTCAGTTCGTTCAGGTTCTCGTCGGTAACCTCAGACCACAGACGCGTCACTTCCTCCTGCACTTCCGGCGCCAGCTCTTTGTAGTCAGCACGCAGGCGACCGGCCTCGTCCAGAACTGGCGAGGCGTTGTACAGGCTGTCTTTGAACAGGCCGTAAACCTGCTCAATACAGCCTTCATGGGTGCCTTTCTCTTTCATAACTTTGAACAGCAGCGACAGATACAGTGGCATCACCGGGATCGCGGAGCTGGCCTGGGTCACTACGGCTTTCAGCACGGAAACGCGGGCGTCGCCGTTGCCGTGAGCGGCCAGGGTGTCACGAATGGTCAGAACGCGTTTGTCCAGATCCTTCTTCGCCTCACCGATAGAACCGTTCCAGTAGATATCGTGGGTGATTTTCTCGCCAAGATAGGTGAAAGCAGTGGTTTTTGCACCGTCAGCCAGCACGTCAGCTTCCAGCAGTGCATCGATCCACATCTGCCAGTCTTCACCACCCATTACCGCAACGGTGCCATCGATCTCTTCCTGAGAGGCCGGCTCCAGAGCCACGTCATTGATGGTTTCTTTATCGGTGTTCAGACCGCGGGTAACCAGAGGCTTGCCGATCGGCTTCAGTGTTGAGTTGAACACTTCACCGGTTTTTGGATGGGTGCGGCGTGGTGCAGCCAGGCTGTACACCACCAGATCAACCTTGCCGAGATCCTGTTTGATCAGTTCAATGGTTTTCTGTTTTACGGCATCGGAGTAAGCATCGCCGTTGATGCTTTTGGCGTACAGACCTTTAGCGGTCGCCAGCTCTTCAAAGGCCGCTGAGTTGTACCAGCCCGCGGTCGCGGGTTTGCTCTCTTCACCAGGGCGTTCAAAGAACACGCCCAGCGTGTCTGCGCCGCAGCCGAATGCGGCAGAAATACGCGCAGCAAGGCCGTAACCCGTTGAGGCGCCAATGACCAGAACTTTTTTCGGGCCTGAAGTGATCTCGCCCTGAGCAGTAACGTACTCGATCTGTTTTTCTACGTTCGCTTTACAACCCGCCGGGTGGGCAGTAACACAGATGAAGCCACGAATGCGTGGTTTAATAATCATGTCGACCTCAATATAGGAAACTTTTCGTTAAGTTTTTCATTAAACTAAAAACTCAGGACACTAGAATACCGCTTAAGCCGTCACAGGCAAAGCCCGGAGACGCGCTTATTGCCCGCGCGATGACTCTGAACACGGTGATTGCCTGTTCCTTAAGCACTCTTCACCGCCCCACTAACAAAGACGCAGGTCGCTGCGCTTCTGGTTGTGTTGTTCCCGACAGTGTGTGAAAAGGAATGGTTTGTATATAAATTAGTTTTTTCATCATTATTCCACCACCCGTTCTCTGTCAGTGGATGAGATGATTTCCCGGCGTGCATTTGGCCCAACAATGATACATCCGTCAGATGCCTCCCCAGGATACTCACGACTGTCGCCATGAATGCGAAATGCGTCTCTGCCGAACATTATATTCGTACTCGCGGGTTCCAGAATAATGGTCATCGGGCCTTTTTAATGGGTATAACCCCTAATGTCATAGCGCCCGCGAGGAATGGGACCTGAATGCTTAACAGACTCTGCAGCAGGATTATTCCTGTTCACCCCTTTACCGCTATACCCACGATCAATTAGCAAGCCATTGTGAGTCAACTCTCCGGAATATTGATGATAAATCCATGACATAATACGATTTCCTTATTCAGAGCCAGAGTATTATGCACAAAATTTCCACAACCGACCCCCTTTTGCAACTGGCCCGCATGTACTGCCCTCCCACTTCTCGCTGAACAACGCTCATCGCACCTCTGAGGCCTGCGTCCGTACCCGCATAAACACCGTGCCACCGCCTTACTGACATTCCGCTGTCAGTTCATTTCCTTTACGCGATGTACGCCATGAGTACGCCATGGTCAGGCTGCTTCTGTTTTATAAGCGCGCGGATATTGGCTACCTGACCGTGCTTGATCTTACGGACGGCTCCCCTTCTCTGAGGTTCAGGTCGGGGGATTGACCCGCTGACGGGTTGTAATGCATATATGTCATTTAGTAGTGAAAAACTCCGTTTCAGGCTTTCGACATCCGTTAACAAAGTTTCTTCTCCTGAACCTGTGGAGTTGGCTGCACATTTCGTGCGAACAGGCCCGAATGGCGGGCAGGAATATCAAAGTATGATCGCATTCAAATTTCTGAAAAATATAATAAAAATAACACTATGCAATTTACTTGCATAATTATTAGCTAAGAACCATGCGTTAAGCAATTCTGCCCACACAGCAAGGTTAACTATGCAGTTTTCGTCCAAAACCCTGCACCAATCAGGGGCAATTTACAATTATTTAATAAGTTTGAAACTTTTTTTTGGTGTTAAATTGATAGCGACTCAGTGAGATGTACTGAGCAAACCACGGTAATCAGTAGTTATAACTAAGCATCACGCGCCGGAATGCATGCACATGACAGGCGAGCGGGTGCTAATAAAATAAAGGTTTGTTATGGAAAAGCTATCTTACGTATCTGAAGGCAGCAAGACAGCCTGGTCAACCTACCTGCAACAGATTGATCGCGTAGCCCCCTACCTTGGCGAGCTGTCACGCTGGATTGATACCCTGCGCCACCCCAAGCGCGCACTGATCGTTGATATTCCACTCCAGATGGACGACGGCACCATTCGTCACTTCGAGGGCTTCCGCGTGCAGCACAACCTTTCACGCGGTCCGGGTAAAGGTGGCGTGCGCTATCACCCGAATGTCGATCTGAACGAAGTGATGGCGCTCTCCGCCTGGATGACCATTAAATGTGCCGCGGTAAACCTGCCTTACGGTGGCGCTAAAGGCGGTATCCGCGTCGATCCTTTCGCCCTGTCTGAAGGGGAGCTGGAGCGCCTGACCCGCCGCTATACCAGTGAAATTGGCCTGATTATCGGACCGCAGAAAGACATTCCGGCACCGGATGTCGGCACCAACGGCAAAGTGATGGCCTGGATGATGGATACCTACTCCATGAATCACGGTACCACCATCACCGGCGTGGTCACCGGTAAGCCCATCCATCTTGGCGGCTCGCTGGGCCGTGAAAAAGCCACCGGTCGCGGGGTATTTATTACCGGCCGTGAAGTGGCACGCCGCAGCGGTATTGAGCTGGAAGGCGCAAAAATTGCCGTACAGGGCTTTGGTAACGTGGGCAGCGAAGCCGCACGTCTGTTTGCCGGTGCAGGTGGTCGCGTGGTGGCGATTCAGGATCATACCGCCACGCTGTTTAACGCTCAGGGCATTGACCTTGCCGCACTGACCGAATGGCAGGCCGCTAACAAGAAAATCGCCGGATTTACCGGAGCAGATGTGATTAGCGATGAAGCGTTCTGGGACGTGGAGATGGACATTCTGATCCCTGCCGCGCTGGAAGGCCAGATCACCCGTCAGCGTGCCGAGAAACTGCAATGCCGCATGGTGCTGGAAGGCGCTAACGGCCCAACCTTCCCGGAAGCGGATGACGTGCTGGCCGAACGCGGCATTATCGTGGTCCCGGACGTGATCTGCAACGCCGGGGGCGTCACCGTCAGCTATTTTGAATGGGTGCAGGATATGGCCAGCTTCTTCTGGAGCGAAGACGAAATCAACGAACGCATGGACAAGATCATGACCGAAGCGATGATTCACGTCTGGGATAAAGCGCGCGAGAAAGAGTGCAGCCTGCGTACATCGGCCTATATTGTGGCCTGTGAACGCATCCTGATGGCGCGTAAAGATCGCGGTATCTACCCGGGCTGACAGCCCTGCTTCATTCGGGGCGGTTCGTCCGCCCCGTTGCCTGACTCCGGCGTTGAGGATCACTACGGCGCAACGCGATGTCACCCGGCTTACCGGCAGCCACCCTCTGTCCGACCTCCCCCTTCATAACGCGACAGGCCGCAAAGTGTGGCTTTACATTTTCATAAGATAACGGACAGTTTCCCTGTAACCTCTGCCCCAGTTCAGGCGCTTTTCGCCGCCGCTTTCGCGGCCTGATAACGCTGGTTAAAGGCTTCGTTTTCTTCCACCAGGCGCAGCGCCGCTTCGATAAGCTCGTTCTGAATTAACGTGGTCGCGCCACCGCTGGTGGCCCAGTGAATGTACATCACGCACAGCGCCGCAACCTGTAAAGCCTCGCCTTCTTCATTTTCACCATCAAACTGATACTCGGCCAGCGACCAGTCATAGACAGCGTTGACGAAGGGCATATCGCCGTTTTCGTCCAGCCCGGGCAGCGTGTTAAACAGTTCAACCATCTTCGGCGTCGCCTCATAATTCTGGCGACCAATCGCATCAAGTTTGCGGCCGTGCGCGCGACTTTTGTTCGCCTGTTTCGCTTTTTCTTTTGCGCGTTTATTACGCTTATCCTGTTTTGTACTCACGATTTTCTCTGCATGCGGGGTTGATTGCCCCGCAGAATAGCACAGAGCGGCACGGTAACGGATACGCTGTGACAGGAAATGGCCACCTGCGGACAGCGGATTGCCATCGGGATTATGACTTTTCCTCATCCCGTTAAGCATAGTGTTATCCGAGCATAAACATTTTTCTCACACCCTCTGCTTTTTTACCTTTCGCGGTACTGACCTGAACGCCCTGTTAACGTTTAAACGCCACGCGGCGAAACCGCGATGGCTCCCGCGACGGCAGACACGACGCTGTACGCTGTCGCAGGCGCGATGTTGCTGACGACAGCGGCGGACTGTGGCTGCCAGACGTCATCAGGCGAGAGAGTCGATTGCGGCCTGCAGGCTGACTTCCGGGCCGCACAGCACCGACAGCGTGGTGTGGATCAGCTTTTCAGCTCCGCTCATTGAGGCCTGAGCCAGCACAATACAGCCGAGTGCACATTCAGGCCGTTGGCGAACATAGTCAGCGATAGCCTGATGATATCCGGCGATATCGCCCTGATTAAACCACGCCCACGCGCGGGGGATCAGTTCAACCACCAGTCGTTCGCCGGGTATAAAAGCACTGAACAGTCGGGAGGTTGATTCCAGCGTCGAATGGGCGGTGCAGAGCACCAGAATCGTGCCGTGATAGCGAGAGGCCACTTTGGCCAGCGTGGCATCAATACGTAGAACCGGCTTGCTGAAACGGGTTTCCCATGCTGCCGTACCCAGCGTGGTACAGGTGACGATCACCACGTCGGCCAGTTCGCACAGTTCACTGATAGCCTGCCGTGTTGCGGCGATAATTTCCGGCGTCACTTCATTTTGCGCCACGGCGCTGTCGAACAGTTCAGTTTCCACCCGATGCAACAGCTCAACATCGGGATAGTCCAGCTCGCGCAGCGCCTGTTCAAAAACGTCAATGTTACTTCTGGCCGCATGAAGGCAGGCGACAATGGTCATGATTCCCTCCAGGAATGAGAATGGCGGCGTTGTGGCGCCGCCGTTGCGGCTGCTATTTCAGCCCGCGATGGCGCAGCATCGGTTCAATATTGGGTTCGCGTTCCAGCCAGTGATGGAACAGCTGCTGCAAGTCGCTGCTGTTGCCGCGCGAAAGGATCATCTCACGGAAGCGCTGGCCGTTTGCGGCAGTCAGTCCGCCATGTTCTTCAAACCAGGCGTAACCGTCGTCTGCCAGCATCTGCGTCCACAGATAAGCATAATAGCCGGCGGCATAGCCGTTGCCCCATATGTGCTGAAAATAGCTGGAACGATAGCGCGGCGGTACCGCAGGCAGATCCAGCCCTTCCTGACGGAGCGCATGCTGCTCAAAAACATCGGCCTGCTGCAGCGGCGCATCTGCCGACAGCAGATGCCAGTGCTGGTCAAGTAACGCCGCCGCCAGCAGTTCGCTCATATCGTAGCCTTTATTGAATTTGCTGGCGGCCTGCATCCGTTCACGCAGCGCAACGGGCATCGGTTCACCGGTTTGATAGTGCCGCGCGTAGTGACTGAACACCCGGTCATTGCTGGCCCAGTGCTCGTTGATCTGCGACGGGAACTCGACAAAGTCGCGCGGTGTGTTGGTCCCGGAAAGGCTGGCATAGCGCTGTTCGGCAAAAATGCCGTGCAGTGCGTGGCCAAACTCATGGAACAGGGTGATCACTTCATCCCATGAAAGAAGGGCCGGATGCCCTTCCGCGGGTTTGGTGTAGTTAGCAACGTTGTAAATAACCGGTTTTGTGCCCAGCAGGGTCGACTGCTCAACGAAGTTGCCCATCCACGCGCCGCCGCCCTTGTTATCCCGGCGGAACCAGTCGGTATAAAACAGCGCCAGCGAACTGCCGTCCTTATCCAGCACTTCATAGACCCTGACGTCAGGATGATAAACCGGGATATCGCTGCGCGGTGTAAAGGTGATACCAAACAGCTGCGTGGCGGCATAAAACACGCCGTTTTCCAGCACGCTGTTTAACTCGAAGTAGGGGTTCAGCTGCGTGTCATCAAGATCGTGCTTCTCGCGTCGTACCTGACCGGCATAGTACAGCCAGTCCCATGGCGCGAGGTTAACCCCGCCGTTTTGACGGGCCATAATTTGTTGAATATCGTCGGCTTCGCGCTTTGCCCGGGCGCGGGCTGCCGGAACAATCTGGCGCATAAAATCAAGCGCGGCCTGCGGGGTTTTGGCCATCTGATCCTGCATTTTCCATGCGGAAAAGCTGCTGAATCCCAGAAGTTTCGCCTGCTCTGCGCGAACCTTCGCCAGCCGGGCAATCACCTCTCGGGTATCGTTTTCATCCCCCTTCTCCGCCCGCGTCCAGGCGGCGTTGAACAGCGCCTGACGGGTGCTGCGATCGTCGATTGACTGTAACGCGGGCTGCTGCGTGGTGTTTTGTAGCGCCAGCAACCACTGGGCATGCAGGCCGCGAGCCTCAGCCGCCGCGCTGGCGACGGCAATCTCGGCCTCGCTCAGTCCGGAAAGCTGCTGGCGATCGGTCACGGCCAGCCCACCGGCTTTGGTGGCTGCCAGCAGGCGACGGGTAAAGCGACTGCTCAGCGTTGCTGATTCCTGATTAAGCGCCTTCAGTTCGGTTTTTTCTTTATCGCTCAGTCGCGCTCCGGCCAGCTGAAACGCCTGCCAGGTGACCTCCAACAGTCTGAACGATTCAGCGTCCAGCGACAGCTGCTGGCGCTGCTGATAGACCGCATCCAGCCGGGTAAACAGCGCGGCGTTCAGGTGAATCTCATCCTCCAGCGCGGCCAGCTTCGGCGACATTTCCTCGTCCAGCGCCTGCAGTGCATCGCTGGTGTTAGCGGCGGTCATTGCGCTAAACACGCTGTAGACCCGGCGCAGGCTTTCACCGCTCTGCTCCAGAGCCAGGCAGGTGTTAGTAAAATCAGCCGGGGCCGGGTTGGCAGCAATCTCAACAACCTCAGCCCGCTTTTGCTCAATGGCGCTTTCCAGCGCGGGGCGATAGTCTTCATCGCGGATGTGATCGAAAGGCGGTGCCTGGAAAGGTAGCGTACTGGGTTGGTTGAAAGGGTTGACCTGGCGGGTGGACATCAACGAATTCTCCTTGGACGATTCTGCCGCGACCAGCGTTGGCACGCTGACGCTCAGTGCCATAAATAAGGCGTAATGGGCGGGCCTGATGCGCATACCCCTGCTCTCCTGCTTTCCTGCTTCACGCTTCACGCGTCACGCTTCACGCTTCACGCTTCACGCTTCACGCTTCACGCTTCACGCTTCACGCTTCACGCTTCACGCTTC